>NZ_LMCJ01000017.1:163476-186944 GCF_001623085.1 Pseudovibrio sp. W74 | reverse complement strand
TCATCACAGCCAATGCACTCCTCAGAGATGGTGTTCCATTCAATGCATAAACACAGTTGCCGGGTCTCCGCTACGCTCCACCCGGGATGACAATGGGGGAAACCAATTAGCTAAAGAGTAAGCCCACTTATCTGCTGGCACATGATGAACATCAGCCAAAAACTACGCCTACCACCTTCTCTTCACGCAATTCACCCATCGCCGTCTTCCCGGACAAGCAGCGCGCAGATCCGGGATCCAGAGCCACGCCCATCAACGCATCTATACACACTCGAAGATGCTGGCCTGCGGGCACACTTCGCCCGGCCGCAGACCAGCAGGACACTCATGAAGGGCTGTGTAAGGGTGGTCGAGGCCAGCCCTTGGAGTGCCGTTCACAGTGATCTAATCAAGAGACACAATATTGGTTTCGACCGGTGGTGGAGAGGCGACGCTGCGTGTCACGTGACCGGAAAATCCTTTAGGGAAGGACGTGCCGGACAACGCATCGGTTAAAATTCCGCAGGTCTTATCAAGTGCCTCTAGGCGGTTACATAAAGCGTAGTGCAAAGTGAATAAAACGTCACGTTCACAACTGTTCTTCATCCGCTCGCTCAGCACCATATGCTGCATATAAGCAAGGTTTTGAAGATCAGAAACAGCAACGTTCACGTCATCAAATTCATTCTGAAGAGTATTTGTGGCGCCACAGGCGCATGCAGTGTCGTCCATATTCAAAGCCTCGTTGTTGGCTGTTGAAGGACCGCACGACAAATGAGCTTTCTACTGCCCACTGGCGAGCGGGAGGGTAGAAACCTGACAACGACAGGCGGGTTTATTCCCCCCCGAAGGAGGTGTTGTATTCACCGCCCTCCCGCTCATAACAAAGGGTTTGCACCTTCAGAAAAAAGGCACAAAAAATCCGCCAGTTACGGGAGCGGGTACCGCGTTGAGAGGTTTCTACGCCTCACATATGAATGTGGAATGGAACCGCCCACCTGTCAACGGAAAGTTGCAACAACCCCGCACCTGTTGCCCTAAGGATACGCTCACGCAGGATCATAGAGTGTAACTCGTGATAACAGTCTGTCATCATGAAATAGCATTCGCGGACCCAAGAGGGCCTTCGCCGCGACCTAACTCACGGGAACTATGCACTTGCCTGCAACCAGATGACCAAGCATAATTGGCATCTAAAGTCAGGCTGCTTAGGACTTCACGGATGGCGATATCTTTAGGACGTTTAATTATCTATACCAAAAAACTGCCTCAAATGGCCAAATTTTATTGCCGATACTTTGGCTTTGATGAAATCCAGAAAGACGGGGATCGGATTGTAGAACTTCGCCCGCAAAGTGATGGTTTCTCTATACTTTTACACGCTGCATCAAAGGGGCAAAAGGAAGGTCAGTCCTTGGTCAAACTTGTTTTTGATGTTGAAGATGTTCCAAGTTTCTGCAAGGCAGCGGGAGACCTTGGATTGCAATTCGGGCCAGTCCATCAGGCAGATGGCTATTGCTTTGCCAATACAACTGACCCATCCAACAACAAGGTGTCAGTATCTAGCCGCGCCTTCACGGTGTAACCATGTTGATCGCGACCTTACAATTGCCTGCGTAGTGATTGGGTGACGATTCATAGAACCGAACACCAAATCACCGCTCCGTTCATCCGGCATAACGGCGATGGCGCAACAGGCAAAGCATCAATCGCCTCCCCTCCTTCGTCTTCCCGCACTTGATGCGGGATCTAGAGCCCCACGCCAACGCCTATCCTCAAAGCACTGGGTACCGGATCTCCGCTCCGCTCGTCCGGCATGACGGCAGTGGCATATGCGATTTGACATACGAACTCTACATCGAGCCGCTACTCAAAACAGCTCAGAACATCTCTCTCAAAATACGGCTCCTGGTTGACCCAGAACATGTAGTCCACCTTCATAAAGTCCTGCGCAAAAGCATGAAGTAGCGGCACGATATTCTGATCATTTTCAATCACTTCAGTTGTGCCCGTTCGTCCCGTATAGTTGCCATCCTGAATAGCAATCCCAAGAGGCGCGGAGTACGCCCGCTCATGCATCATAGCGATGGTATGGTTCAGCTGACCACGCCGCTTGACCATAAGATCCGGCGCACCCAAACCAACACCAATGCTTTCGCCATATTCATAGATTGAGTTCAGATAACCCTCATCTTCGAAGGGAAGCCACTCACCCGGCATAAAGTTCGCATACTGCATCGTAACCGATGTCGGAAACGCCGCCTTCATCGCGGACATGTTGCCCTTCAGCGCTTCAGAATATCTAGCCGGACTGAACTGCTCATCATCCTCAGCAGACACCCCAATGGCAGACTCTTGCAAATTGATACCTTCAATCCGCCCGTCAAAGGCTTGCCCCAGCGCCTGAAGAAGCTTGGCAAACCGCTCCTGCACCTTGTTGTTCCACCGCTTAGCGACCCAACCTTCCGGCTCGTTGTTATCGTTAAACTGATAAACAGCACCGCCTGAATACTCATCAGAAAGAATGTAGTCAGGAACAGGAACATAGTCTGGATTAAACGAAGCATCCTGAAGCTGGACGAACAGCCTCTTGCCTTTGGACTCCAGATACGCCAGATCCGCTTCAATCAGAGAGAAATCATAGGTTCCCTCGGAGGTTTCAAGCGCACGCCACGGATACATGATCTGCGCACCCGCAAACCGGGAACTCTCCAAGAACGGATGCTCCTCAATCGCCTCGCGGTCTCTGGCAAAATAAACAAAGTGTTTGATGCTATCCGGAGCAATGGGGCAAGCAGCACCCAGATACTCTTTGTAAGCCTCTGCATACCGATCTGCAGGGTTCTTCCACTTGGCGAATGCAGATGGAGACGAAAAAGAAAAAAGCGCAACAAAGCCTAAGGCAACACAATTGCGCACGCTGATAACTGGCATAGGGAAACGACCTGACGTCTATCGAGAGTAGAGCCCCAGAAAAGCGCTCAACTTTGTCGACAAAGAGGCCTACAGCACATCATCGCCAGTTTTCACAGAGCTTAATGGCAAACAGCACCCCGCTATACCGAAAACCCCTGACGCTTCAGCTGCTGAATAATCTGATCGATCTTCTGCAAAAACTGAGAACGATCTTTCGGTGAGAACGGCCGCGGCCCGCCTGTCTGCTCCCCAAAACTGCGCAGGTCTTCCATCAGGTTACGTGTTGCCAGCGCCATGCCAATGGAAGCTTCATCAAACACTTTTCCTTTTGGGGAAAGCGCAAGCGCACCAGCCTTCACCACACGGTCAGCCAGCGGAATATCCTGCGTCACAACAATATCACCTGGAACGGCCCGCTCAGCAATCCAGTCATCCGCAACATCAGGCCCATCAGGCACGATCACCCGTTCCACGTCCATGTCGCGCGGCGTGTTGATGAAACTGTTGGCAACAACAAACACCTTCAGACGATACCGGTCAGCAACCTTGTAAATCTCGTCTTTGACGGGGCATGCATCCGCATCAATATAAATAAGTATCTTTTTAGCGCTGGTCACAGCAGCTCTTCTCCTGCATCGCAGCGTATTCCCGAAAAGTGGTTCCGGTTTTCGGAGAGGAACACGCTCAAATCAGCCCTTTAGTCGCGCAGGAGCGATCACTTTGTCAATCAAACTTGCCATTTCAAGCACATGCCAGTCACGTCCAGCCCGTTCAATCAACATCAAACCCGTCCCCGGCATGCCATGCAGGTTCATGGGAATAGTCGCAGCACACCCATCAACCCAGTTCACAGCACGCGTATTTTGCGAAAGCTGACTGCCAAATTTCTCCGGATTACTGTCAACATCCTCAAGCAGCGGCGCAACAATCGGCACCGTCGGCGCAATCAGAATATCAAACTTGCCCGCCATCTCTTTAAAGGCACGGATAGCTTCCACCCGCTTCGAGCGCGCCTCTTCCATCTCTTTGCTCGTCACCTCAGTCGACTTGAGAATCCGCTGAACCACATAAGGATCTCCAGTCTCTTTGAGACCTTCTAAATACCCGCCAACCAAAGCAGTGGTCTCGTAACTGCAGATCGTCCCAAGAAAAGTCGCGCTATGACACAGGACAGGCTCTGAAACCGGCGCGATGATAGCACCCGCATCCCGGATTGCCTGCATCGAGCGATCAAAATCAGCACTTACCTGCGTATCCAGCCCCTCAGCCAATGGCGAAGCCACAAGCCCCACATGCAAGCCATCAAGGCTCTTTATCTTGCGCGGAGCAAGACACTGCCCCGAAAGCACAGCATGCAAACGGGTACACATATGTATTGATCGCGCAATAAAGCCCACCGTATCAAAGGAAGGACAAACAGAGAAAAGACCCTTAGTCGAAATCGCCGCGCGTGTCGGCTTAAACCCGTAAAGCCCATTAAGCGCTGCCGGAATTCGCACAGACCCGCCAGTATCGGTTCCCAGAGCCGCATCACACAGCCCCAGCCCCACACTCGCAACAGCCCCCGAGGATGAACCTCCGGGAATGCGTGCAGGATCAATCACATTTTCAGGGGACCCAAAACAGGGATTAAGCCCAAGCCCCGTAAAACCCAACTCACTCATATTAGTACGACCACAGGTAAACGCCCCTGCAGCTTTCAGGGCAGACACCACCTTGGCATCTTCACAAGCCGGAGCCCGCTTGCGCAGGAACGGCGAGCCAGCACTGGTGACAATGCCAGTTTCATCAAACAGGTCTTTGAGAGAAACGGCCACGCCATGCAAAGGCAACGAGTCATGCGCTTCTTTCTGCCGCTGATCCGCAGCCTCAGCAGCCCGCATAATTCTCTCGGCATCAAACTCCAGAAACACACGCTCTACACATCCATCAGGCAGGTCCATTGCCCGATCAATATATCGACGCGCTACATCTACCGCTCTGAAATGTATACGAGGATCTGTCGACAAGTTATCTCCACTCATCACGCATGCATATTTATCGCACTTTGATGGTTGTCGCCTGTTTTCCTCGTCAGTTCAATCATCTCCAAACAAAAGAGATACCAGTCTATTAATCTGCTACTGCGAAGCGCAGCAAAACTACAGTGTATCGCCGAAAAGTGGGAACCGGTTTTCGAACAAAGATACGCAAAAACAAAGGATAAAGCAGTTCAGATGCTTCAACACAAATGCGAACTGCTTTAGTTCCGGGCAGTGAGGGATGAAGCAGCAGAACCAAGCGCCTCAACGCTCTCCAGCAAATCTGGCAAAGACAATCCACTCAGCGCAATACGTGACCACAGCACCACAGAGTCATCATCCCCTTGCCCGACGATAATCGGATGGCCCGAAGGGTCAGGCAGGTTCAGCTTCAGCAGGCTGCTTTCACTCAGCCCCTCATGAATGGCCTCACGCTCAACCCGCACCAGCAGCTTAATATAGTCTGGCTCATTGCCCACAAAGTACATGCTGCGCGCACCATCAACATCCACCTGATAGACCTCATTCTCATCATACTCGTTGATCAGATACTGCCTCATGAGGTCTTTCATCAGGTGATGGAAGTTCACATTGTTAGAAGCCATGTTTTTTCCCAGCCTTCAGCCCCTCGAACTTCTCATGGAAGTATTTCGCAGGAATCTCATCCGCTTGAACAGTCTCTGAAGTCCAATCAGTCACGTAGGTAGTCGCAGGATTTTCCGTGGTACTGAGGCTTGAAAACATAAATTTGGACCTGGAATTCTGTTCAACAATAAAATTCTCAAGCTTCTTGCCCGGAACATTGGGAACGTCCAGCGACTTAAAGAAGCCCTGAATTTCCTCAAAAGGAACTGGCTTTAACCCCTCAATATCCAGAGATAAAGCAGGCTTTGGCCCGGCACGTGTCCACGACACCACGGTTGGCGCTTCACCCATGATACTCTGTTTCCCATCCTCAAGACGGAAAGCCCCTGGAAACGTCGGCCACGCATCAACAATAACGGCCTCTTGCGTAGGGTCTCTGGGATCACCAATCATGCAAAACGCATGATCAACCATTGAAGAGGAAACGCGAGCCACTGGTCGGTCTGTTTCTGATGCTGCCAGAAGCTTGTAGCTCACCTCCGCATGTCCGGAGCAGTTGCCGGCCTGCACACGAACAGAGCTTTCAGCCAACCCACCATGCTGCGGAGCTTTCGCTAGCCCATAGTTGGCTCGCAGATAACTCTCACCGCGCGAAGCAAACACCTCCGGAGTCAAATTGCCCGCACCATATGGAAGCAACTGCTTGGTCTGCCAGATGACTTTCTGCGCAACCTTCAGGTCTTCAAAGGCCTGCGCGGAAACGCGAACCTCCTTCCCCTGAAAATCCCCTAGATACTTCTGCGCTTTCTTTACAGTTGTGAAGTTAACAGCATCAGGCGTCTCAGCAGTATTAGAACGAAGACAATGAACAAGCGAGGCAAAGGACGGCACTAAATTCTCCCATTACACAACCTAAGATAGAACACACATCTCAAGATCAACAGTAACAATGAGAGAAATTCTAACTGTGAGATTCAGCACAGGGATCGATTACATTAACTTGAAGAAACACCAGGAGGAAAAATATAATTACTACAACATCATGATTTTAAAAAGCTTTGCCAATTCTACACCTCTGATCGATCAGGCATAAAAATAAAAATTATTTAAAATACAGAACTCCTAACAAAAAAAGAGCCCGCCAGCAGAACCAGCGGACTCCCCGAAAAACTGATTGGAAGCAGACTTACCGTTTAGGCTTGTTAAACGCCGCTGCCAGAGCCGCTGCCATGGCATTGTTGCTACCGCCGCTCGTATCAGCTGGCTTATTGCCACCACGATCACCCCCGCGAGGTCCGCCACCACGGTTTCCGCCATTCGGACGATTACCGCCGCCCGGACGACCTCCACCCTGGTTGCGGTTGCCACCCCGGTCAGCCTGCCGTTCCCGCACATTCTCACGAGCATCTGCACTGTCCTTGCGCATGGTCAGGCCGATGCGTTTGCGGGCAATGTCCACCTCAACAACACGCACCTTTACGATATCACCCGCCTTCACAACCGTATGCGGATCATCCACGAACCGGTCTGCGAGCTGAGACACATGCACCAACCCGTCCTGATGCACGCCGATATCAACAAAGGCACCAAAGTTGGTCACGTTGGTCACCGTCCCTTCCAGCATCATACCCGGCTTGAGATCCTGCATGGTCTCAACACCGTCCTGGAAGGAGGCGGTCTTAAACTCAGGACGTGGATCACGCCCCGGCTTTTCCAGCTCTGCAAAAATGTCCTTTACAGTCGGCAGACCAAACTTCTCGTCCGTAAACTCTTTTGGGTCCAGATTGCTCAAAATGTTAGAGCCCATGATCTCACGAATATCGCGACCACATGCTTTGATGATCTTTTGCGCAAGTGGATACGCTTCCGGGTGAACAGAGGACGCATCCAGCGGGTTCTCACCATCCGCAATCCGCAGGAAGCCTGCACACTGCTCAAACGCCTTTGGCCCAAGCCGCGCAACCTTCAACAACTGCCTGCGGTTTTTAAAGGTGCCGACCGTATCACGGTACTCAACCACCGCCTTAGCAAGGCCCTCTGTCAGGCCGGAGATATGCGCCAACAGCGGAGCAGATGCCGTGTTGAGGTCAACCCCAACCGCATTCACCGCATCCTCAACCACACCATCCAGCGAGCGGGCCAGCTTAGTCTGGTTCACATCATGCTGATACTGCCCGACACCAATGGACTTCGGCTCAATCTTCACCAGTTCCGCAAGCGGGTCCTGCAAACGGCGACCAATAGAAGCCGCTCCGCGCAAAGACACATCCACATCCGGCATCTCTTTCGCAGCCAAAGCCGAGGCAGAATAAACCGAAGCCCCCGCCTCGTTCACCATCACCTTGGTTGGGCGATGTTCTGCCGGAATATCCTTCAACAAGTCCGCCGCCAAACGATCCGTCTCGCGGCTGGCAGTCCCGTTACCAATCGCAATCAGGCTCACGCCATGCTTGGCAACCAATGCCCGTAAGGTGGCAAGTGACCCCTGAATGTCATTGCGTGGCTGGAACGGGTAGACCGTGGCCGTATCAATCAGCTTGCCAGTCGCATCAACAACAGCAACCTTCACGCCAGTCCGAATACCCGGATCAAGCCCCAGTGTCGCACGCGGCCCAGCGGGCGCTGCCAACAACAAGTCCTTCAGGTTACGGGCAAAAACCTTGATCGCTTCTTCTTCTGCTTTGTCGCGCAGCTCGCTCATCAAGTCCAGCTCAACATGAAGACCAATCTTCACCTTCCACGTCCAGCGACACACATCAGAAAGCCACTTGTCCGCAGGGCGACCGTTGTTCACGATGCCCGCCGCATCAGCAATCATCTGCTCCACTGGCTTCACAGCGGAAACATCATCCTCATCCACCTTCAGGTCCAGCGCCAGAATACCCTCATTGCGACCACGCAAAAGCGCCAGTGCACGGTGGCTCGGAATACTCTTCCAATTCTCAGAATAACCAAAGTAGTCAGAAAACTTCGCGCCTTCCTGCTCTTTGCCAGCAACAACTTCTGCCTTAACAGCACCCTGACGCGCCACATAGTTACGCAGTTTACCAACCAACTGAGCGTTCTCAGAAAAACGCTCCATCAGGATCTGACGAGCCCCATCCAGCACCGCCTTGGTGTCCGCAAACCCCTTTTCGGCATCAACAAAGCTGCCCGCTTCACTCTCGGGGGTCTTGTTCGGATCACTCAGCAGCAGATCTGCCAGCGGCTCAATGCCAGCCTCACGGGCGATCTGCGCTTTGGTACGGCGCTTCTTTTTGTAAGGGAGGTAGAGATCTTCCAAAGTGGCTTTGTTGTCTGCACCAGCAATTTGCTTTGCCAGCTCGTCGGTGAGCTTGCCCTGCTCTTCGATGGATTTCACAATCGCTTTGCGGCGATCTTCCATCTCACGCATATAAATCAGGCGCTCTTCCAACGTACGCAGCTGCGTATCATCCAATCCACCTGTCGCCTCTTTACGGTAACGCGCAATAAACGGAACCGTAGACCCTTCATCCAACAACTGCACCGCAGAATTCACCTGCCCCGGCGCACAGCCAATTTCACCCGAAATACGCTGAGAAATCCGCAAAGCAATATCAGCAGAAAGCTTACTCGCTTTAGCAGGAGAGGAAGAAGCAACAGACGTCAGATCAGACATTCAAATCTCGCAGGCTTATTAAAAACAGATGCCCACCCTAGGTCCCCAATGCGGGCAAAACTAGGTGCGAGAGGTGAATATGAACAGAGAAAGATAATGAAGACCAGAAGCACTTGAACACATTAAGTCTGCATCATCCAATGATCTAGACATTCAATTGCCCTGCAAACTTTTGCATATGATCTTGATTTTGGGCCACTCCGACTTCTGAAAGCGAATACCTGCCTTCTTATTGCAACCCATCATTTTTGTTTTCTCTCATATGAATATGATGAAAAAATTTCTTTTAAATGCAAATTTCCATGGCAAGAATGACCACCAACTAGCTGAATTATGTAGTATACCCGTAAAAGCTAAAATACAGGGGGCATTACTAATGAGACTATTAATTGCAGCTGCGGCGTGTTTGGTCGCGACATCGTCATTCGCAGACACCTATAAACGCGAAGTACCAGCCAACAAAGGTGGTTATGTGGATGGTGTCGGTTTCTACGACCGCTCAACCTGTTCTGCGGAAGCCATGCCAAGAGTAAAAATCAACAAAGAGCCTAAACACGGCAAACTTATCTTGAAACCATCCACTGGACCAATTAACCGAGACAACACCATCTGCAAAGGCAAGAAAATAAATGTTATGTACATTTATTATCAGCCTGAGAAAGGATACCGAGGTCCGGACGAAGCACGTATAAGCTATAGCATCATGACATCAGGGCGCACCCGAGGCGGTCGCGGCTCTAATTCCTACAAAATCACCGTCAAGTAATCCAATAGAAACCAAGCGCGGGCACGCCCGCGCACAAGCTTACTAAAACTTAGAGTCTGTCTCACCAGACAGGCGCTAAACTTCCAACGCTTCAATCATCTCCACTCGCATCGCATGTCGCCCACCCTCAAACTGGGCGGCAAGGAATGCATCCACGATATCGAGTGCAACTCCTTCGCCAATCACGCGGACACCCATAGAAAGCATGTTGGCATTGTTGTGCTCGCGGATCATGCGAGCAGAGAATGTGTCGCTAGAAACCCCGCAACGGATACCTTTAACCTTGTTCGCAGCCATCATGATCCCTTGGCCGGTACCGCACAACACAATCCCGAACCTGCAATCACCAGAAGCAACAAGTTGCGCAGCCGCTTCACCATGCTTTGGATAAGGCGTGCTTTCAGGCGTTGTCGGCCCAATGTCGACGACCTCCAACCCTTCTCGGCAATATGAGCCGCCACAACTTGCCGAAGCTGAATGCCTGAGTGGTCGCTTGAAAGAACGATGCGTTTGTTGGTCGTCATGAAATAGCTTTCCCGTTTAGCAAGGCACTTTGACGGCAAAGGGTGGTTACCGCACCACTGTAATCTTCTGCGCTGCACGGGTTACAGCCGTATAAAGCCAGCGCGTTTTGTGCTCACGAAACGCCCAGCTCTCGTCAAACAGCACTACATCATCCCATTGAGAACCCTGGGATTTGTGCACGGTCAGGGCATAGCCGTAGTCAAACTCGTCGGCACGGCGGCGGATGGCGTAAGGAAGTTGTTCGCTGCCTTCCTCGAACATCGCAGGCAGCACCTTCACCCTAATCGCCTTCTTGGAGATGTCATCCTCTGATGTAACGTCAAAGCGCAGCGTGTTACCGCGTGGCGGACGCAGGCGGGAGACTTCCCAGAGGCCACCATTCAGCAAGCCTTTAGTCTTGTCATTGCGCAGGCACACCAGTTTGTCACCAACGGACGGCATCTGTGTCGTGATACCCTTCAGGTCCCGAATCCGGCCGTTATAAAGCCTGCGCGTCTTGTTGGTCCCCACCAGAACCTGATCAGAGGCGAGGATCCGTTCTTTGTCGATGTCCCGACGGGAGATCACAGAACTGTCGCCATATTGGCCAAAATCCAGCTCTTGCCCATCGCGAATATCCATGGACATGCGCACAATCGGGTTGTCTTTCGCCTGACGATGAACCTCGGTGAGCATGATATCCGGCTCGGTCTCGGTGAAATAACCTCCACCTCGCACCGGCGGCAGCTGTGCAGGATCACCCAGCACCAGCACCTTTTTGCCAAAGGAAAGCAGATCGCGCCCGAGTTCCTCATCCACCATGGAGCACTCATCAATGATGATCAGGTCCACTTTCGCGGCAGGACTGTCCCGGTTGATGGCGAACTGAGGGCTCTCATCCTCGTCCTCATCATCCTTCTTGGTGCCCTTTGGACGGTAGATCAACGAATGGATGGTCGAAGCATCTGCACAGCCCTTTTGGCGCAGCACATGCGCGGCCTTACCGGTGAAGGCGCCAAAGGCCACCTCTCCATCCAGCCCTTCAGCCAGATGGCGAGCCAGAGTGGTCTTACCGGTACCGGCATACCCGAACAAGCGAAACACCTGCGGCCCGTGCGAACGGGACCAGCGCGCCACTTCAGTAAGTGCATCATCTTGTTGCGGAGACCAATCCATTCCAGACCACCTGTAATAACTTTCTCAAACCAGAATGAGTAATAAACGAAGCTGACCTGAAACGCCCTCGTTTTCTTAAAAAGGTCAACAGGACACTCCAAATTGAACCTGTGAAACTTACGTGGCCTTCAGGCACTGACGCTAGGGTTGCATCAGCTAATCATTTTCGGAGCAACCTCATGCCATTGTGGAAGACAAGTGCCAGCGAAAGTCCAGACATTTACGCCACGGCCCGCGCAGTTGAAGGACTTGCCAAAGAGCACATTCCAGAAACCGGAATGAGCCCGGAAGAGGCCTACAACCTTGTCCGCGACGAGCTCTATCTGGACGGCAATGCACGGCAGAACCTCGCCACTTTCTGCACCACATGGGTAGAAGATGAAGTCCACAAACTTATGGCCGATTGTATCGACAAGAACATGATCGATAAGGATGAATATCCGCAAACAGCAGAGATTGAAGCCCGCTGTGTTCATATCATCGCCAGCCTCTGGAACTCCCCGGAAGCGGAAGAAACAATCGGCTGCTCAACCACAGGCTCTTCTGAAGCCGCTATGCTGGGCGGCCTCGCCCTCAAATGGGCATGGAGAGATCGCCGCAAGAAAGAGGGCAAACCCTACGACAAGCCCAATATGGTTTGTGGTCCGGTTCAGGTCTGTTGGCACAAATTTGCCAAGTACTTCGATGTGGAGCTCCGTCAGATCCCCCTCAGCGAAGGGTCTCTCCATATGAGGCCTGAGCAGCTGAAGGACTACGTGGACGAAAACACAATCTGCGTCGTCCCAACCCTCGGCGTCACCTTCACCGGTGTTTATGAACCCGTAAGGGAAGTCTGCGAGGAGCTGGATAAGATCCAGGCTCAGACAGGTCTGGACATTCCGGTTCACGTAGACGCCGCATCCGGCGGGTTCGTTGCTCCCTTCCTGCACCCGGAGCTGCTGTGGGATTTCCGCCTCGATCGCGTAAAGTCCATCAACGCCTCCGGCCACAAGTTCGGTCTCGCACCGCTTGGTGTTGGCTGGGTGATCTGGCGAGATAAGAAAGAGCTACCGTCTGATCTGGTGTTCAACGTCGATTATCTGGGCGGCAACATGCCCACTTTCGCGCTGAACTTCTCCCGCCCCGGCGGTCAGATCGTCATCCAGTATTACAATTTCATGAGACTAGGCTGGGTAGGCTACAGAGACATCCAGTCAGCCTGCGCTGAGAACGCTCAATATCTCGCCGAAAAGCTGGCGGGGCTACCGGAGCTTGACATTCTGTACGACGGCAATGGCGCGCTGCCCTGTGTGTGCTATCGCCTCAAACACCCGGAAAAGGCCCACTATTCGCTCTACGATCTTTCAGAACGGGTGCGCATGAGTGGGTGGCAAATCGCCTCCTACCCACTGCCGGCAGACATGCACGATACGGTCGTCCAACGTATCATGGTACGCCACGGCGTCTCTCATGACGCAGTAGATCAACTCTTTCTGGATATCCGTAAGGCTCTGAACTATCTGGACAAAAACAACATCAAATGGTCAGAGGCAGGACCAAGCTTCTCTCACGGGTAGAGCATACTACCGTGAGAGAAACCGACTAAAGATCAGGCCAGCTGCTCAAGCAGCTGCGCCAGATACTCTGGTTCATCCAGATGGTTCTCAACCATCAGCTCAAACTCTTTGTAGGTAGCCACATATTGTACAGCTGCCATAAGCGCTCGTATTTCGCTTTCGCGCGTTGCAAGCGGGTGAGATGAGCCTTTTAATCCTGCGAAATAAGCATCAACAAACGCCTCACCGAGAGTTTTATCGATCTCGCACAGGAATGGATAAACGCCAGCAACATCATAGACCGGCAAGTCCCAGCGGCATTCATCCCAGTCAAGCACACCGACCAGCTCGCCAGAATTCTCGCTGATGAGTGTGTTGGGCGGTCCAAAATCACCATGGATCAGGTGTTTTGTCTCATTCAGGCTTCCAAGTTTACCCAGCGCGTCATCAAGCGCCGTCTCCACATCTGCCCAATAAGCAGAGCTCAGATACTTGGCATCGATGTTCTTGGAAGCTTCCAACTCAGAAAGCGCTGCCAACAAGGCTGCTCCTGACTTCAACGTCTCTTTGCTAACACCCGGACGTTCTTGTTCCGCAAATCGAAACGCATCTCGCTCCTCCCAAAGCTTGATGTGCAGATTTGCCAAGGCCTGACCACTCTGGCTGCAGGTCTCAATCTTATCCAGTGGTGGTGTCTCACCTTCGATCAACTCAAAGACAGAGTAGTAAGCACCCTCAACCTCGGTCAAACGCTCCTGATTAACGCCATAAAGCGCCTTCGGAACCTCATATCCGATCAAATCCTGCAGCAGGTCCAGACATTTGAACTCTGAAAGGATCTGCTCTTCAGTTCTGTTTGGATTGTGACGACGAAGAACAACAGGCTCCTCCCCGTCTATTTCTCCCAACCAGGTTTCATTGGCATGGCCCTCTCCAAATGAGGACCACCTGGTATTTTCCGGCAAGGCAAAAGCTTCATCAAGGAGCTTGATTTCCTGCTTATTCATTTGCTTCCCCCATTAACTCGCCAAAATCTCCCAATGCATAGCGCGTATTGCCATCACGGCCCGTTACTCGTTCTGCATTCAACATTGAATTGACGAT
Source organism: Pseudovibrio sp. W74 (assembly GCF_001623085.1). Classification (NCBI taxonomy): domain Bacteria; kingdom Pseudomonadati; phylum Pseudomonadota; class Alphaproteobacteria; order Hyphomicrobiales; family Stappiaceae; genus Pseudovibrio; species Pseudovibrio sp. W74. Next base: position 172,718 of record NZ_LMCJ01000017.1, on the reverse strand, counting down.
AGCTTCCTCTGTAACTTCTGCAGTCGCTCTAAACACCCTGTCAATTCGCCGCTCATCCACTTGTTCCACCGAATGCGTGCGTTTTCTGCTCTTTGTGTCCACTGGATCCGCAGTTGTGAATGCTAAAGCTATATCGCCACTTCCATGACCAAGAAATGAACCAGTTCGTGCAAGTCCTACAGAAGTTCTCTTGGCAACCCGCTTCAACTGGCGTTCGCTGAGCGGCAAGTCCGTTCCAATGATCATGATGATAGACCCTTTCTCAGGTCCGCTCTCATCACGTGCCAGCTTTTCTTCAATCTGTGGCCCTAAATGCTGGCCCGCCAATGTAAAGTCCGGCATCCGGCCCATATTGGAAAGCACAAGCGCGCCCACATGGTACTCTTTGTTACCAAGCTTCACCTGACGAGAGGCACTTCCAATGCCCCCTTTCAGGCCGTAACAGGACATCCCACGCCCCGCACCAACCGCACCTTGCTCAAACTCTTCAGAAACCGCTTTAATCGCGTCCAGAGCATGCTGTGGGCGGACATACAACGCACTGATCTTGTTCAGGAAAGCATCATTACATTCAAACACCACTGGATTGATCGTGCCCATCACGAAATCAATATCCGGCGTTTCTGCCAAGGTATGCTGGATCAGACCTTCGCTCACTGCACCAACGCTTAGCGTGTTCGTCAAAAGGATCGGCGTCTCCAGCTCTCCCAGCTCTTCAACCTGCACCAGCCCAACACTCTTACCAAACCCGTTAAACACATGAGAAGCCGCGCGCGTTCTCAGGTTAAATGCATTCTCACCATGCGTGGTAATCGCGGTGACACCAGTCTGACAATCACCGTCGGTCAGCGTCACATGCCCGACTTTGACACCCGGAACATCACAAATTGTATTCCGCTGCCCCTTTGGCAAAGACCCAATATTGATTTTCTGAAACATTCCAACCTCTGGCACAAATCGTAGAGCATTCAAGTGTTACCAGTCCTATTTCATAGTTAATCAGCAAACAACGCTACCAGCCGCTTTCCCAGCCAAAATCAGGAAAGCGCTCACTCGAAATTGGCTGACCAATTTCACCACCGATGCCCTTTCCTTTTATGACTTGAATGATTTTCCATATTTAGTTCATCAAGAATTTCAATAAAATCAAAGAAAATAAGTGTAAGCAGCTAATTGCAAAATACCCTGAAATATCGGAAAATGGTCTACCAATTAGCTGCCACAAAACTCCCAGCGTCAGAATCTTTCCTGCATCATAGCAATCGCTCCGCTCGCAGGGAACTGAAAGGACTGGCCAATAGTGACGCATGCTGCCTGATACACTTTGAACAATGAGGACAAAATGACCGCAGAAATCATCAGCTTTGGGGAACCATTGTTCGAGTTCAATCAGGTTAAAGAGTATAGCGGAGAAGGACCGGATTACCTGTCAGGCTTCGGGGGCGACGCCTCCAACTTCGCATGTTGTGCGGCACGTCAGGGTGCAAACGTCGCCATCCTGACCCATCTGGGCGATGATGTCTTCGGCAACAAATTCATCGATCTATGGGAGAAAGAAGGCGTTAAAACGCACCTTGTCGAGCGCAATCCGATTGCCCCGACCGGCATCTATTTCATCTCCCACGACGAGCAAGGCCATCATTTCAGTTTCGCCCGCAAAGGCTCAGCAGCCTCGCAGATCACACCAGATCAACTGCCGGCAGATGCCATTCGTGCGGCCAAACTCTTCCATGTCACTGCCATCACGCAGGCCATTTCCACCAGCTCATGCGACAGCGTTTTCAAAGGCATAGAGATCGCCAAAGAAGGTGACACACTCACCTCCTTTGACACCAACCTGCGCCTGAAGCTCTGGGATTTGAACCGCGCTCGCGGCATCATTCACGAAACCGCCCGCATCGTAGACTTCATCATGCCAAGCGTCGATGAAGCTGAAGTGCTGACTGGCCTCTCCGACCCAGACAAAATCTGCGACTTCTACCTCAATCTGGGTTCAAAGAATGTCATTCTCAAGCTTGGCAAAGAGGGCGCGATGTACGCGACAGCCTCTGAGAGAAAGCGCGTTGCAGGCAATCCGGTAGAAGCCATTGATGCCACTGGTGCTGGTGACTGCTTCTCCGGCTCTTTCTTCGCCAATGTGGTGGCAGGCAAGTCGCTGGAAGACAGTCTCAAATACGCCAACGCAGCCGCAGCACTCACAACGCAAGGCTATGGCGCAGTCGCACCAATCCCGACACGCGATCAGGTCGAATCCTTCATGCAGGCTCGCAGCATCTGATTTATTGATGATGAGAGGGCTCGCAACAAATGGGGCGAGCCTTTTCTATTTAAATTGATCCCCAAAGAAGCCGATGTGGTTTCGCATCTCACGGCGTGCACCTTCAACATCGCGCGCTCTGATCGCGTCCAGAATAGCCTTATGCTCTTCGATCCCGTGCCGGCGTGCGAACTCGGGCAGCAACGGGTACAGCCCCTTGCTCATGTTCATACCAACTAGGATTTGCGGCTTCATGACTTCATAAACAGCCGCTGCATATTCATTCTTGGCAGCTTTCACCACTGCAGAATGAAAACGCATGTCGCCATCAATGGTGCCGACAGAGTCCAGCCCATCGCTGTGGATCTGCGCCAGTGCTGCATCCAGCTCTTCCATCTCTTCATCTGTCCAGCGCTCAGCAGCCAACGCCGCCATCTCGCCTTCAAAGGCCATTCGGGTTTCCTGGCATTGAATAACATCACCAATGCCGGAAATCGCAAATTCTCCGAGTGTGGGCGCAAAAGGCGTTGGAGTGACGTGCTCCTTGATGACAAAGCTGCCAGAGCCACGCACAGTCTTGATGTAGCCCTCTTTACGCAGGCGCTCCATCGCACCGCGTACAACAGGACGTGAAACGCCATACCGCTCACACAGCGCATTTTCTGTCGGAAGCTTGAGACCTTCCGGAAATTCTCCGGAGTCGACAGCATCTTTCATCTTGTCGTAAACCGCATTCGAGAGGTTTGCTGGACGGGCCACCACTCACACTCCAATTATTCTTGTTTTTAAGCTGTTTGCAGCCTTGGAAGTTTATTAATTTACAACAGCCGCCCTAAGCTAACAAGCTTGCCACCCTAAACCGGACCCTTTGACGCCTGGCCTCTCAAATCAAAAGAAATAAATAACAAAATCAGTTAGATAGAAGAATTCCAAAGGCAATTCCATAAGCGAACAACCATGTTCTCTAACCAGACTGCGACATTATGTAGTCTACTTATTTACAGCGCATCTTCCTAATATATCTGAGAGGGATTGTGGGGTCTCTCCAAGGTTGGGGGTGTTATTATGCGTCGACTTCCTTTTAAGACTGTTCAGTGTGCGGCAACTGACTTCTGTGGCACCATCGCTGTAACGAGTATTCTGGTAGGCATTCTCTATCTGATTTTCACGTTCACATGAGTCCGGTGGGTTTCCTGACACGTTGAAACGCAGGCATCTGTGGGGCAGTCGACACTCCCCACTGGCGAACGTCTGCAACTTGATGCATTCTTGACTTTGATGCTCAAGTAATCTTCAGATGACTGTCTTATGATCGATGTTCTTCAACTAAGCCTTTATGCGCCCAATGAAATCAACGAGGAGCTGGAAAAATGCGCCCCGCTTGCTCGCTATTGGGAACTTCAACAAGACGAAGAGCTGAGAGCTCGGACCTTGCCGAACATCCGCATCATCGCAACCAAGGGCGATGTTGGCCTCTCCAGTGAGCTGATGGCAGAAATGCCCAACCTTGAGCTCATTGCAGTCTATGGCGCAGGCTACGATAAAGTTGACCTGAAACAGGCCCGCGATAGAAACATCATCATCACAACCACACCAGACGCCTTAACCGAAGCCGTGGCCGATCACGTCGTGGCCCTTGCTCTGGCATCCTCTCGCCGAATTGCAGAGGGAGACCGCTTTATCCGCAATGGGGACTGGCTCAATGGCAAATTAGGTATCGGCTACAGCCTGCGAGGTAAAACACTCGGCATCTTTGGATATGGACGCATTGGCAGAAAAGCCGCCAAAATTTTAGGCGGCACATTTGGCATGCAAATTTTGTACTGTGATCGCAACGCAGACCCGAAACAAGATAAACAATGCCGGTCCTCTCCGCTGGAATTGGCAAGCGAATCCGACGTGCTTGTCATTGCTGCATCTGGCAGCCCTGACACAAAAAATATTATAGATATTAATATATTAGAAGCTCTGGGCCCGAGCGGGCTTTTGATCAATATCGCCCGTGGTTCATTAGTAAACACTCAACATTTGATCACTGCACTTGAGAACAGAACACTCGGGGCGGCAGCCTTGGATGTATTTCCAGATGAGCCCAATGTTCCCAACGAGCTGATCACGTCCCCCTACACAACCCTGACCCCTCACCTCGCGAGTGCTACACTCGAAACAAGACGAGAAATGGGGCGTCAAGTGATTGAAAATATTTCATCTTACAGGAAAAATGGAGAAGTATTTAACCGGCTAATTTTCTAACCTATACGTAATCCAAATAACATTTACATAGAAAAAACAAAAATATAGCTCACACGCACACGATTCAGGTGTTATTGTCGCCTGATAATTCAACTTACTTTATAAATAAAGCAAATTCATGCCTTTAAGAAAATCCAAAGTTACTGTGTCCGATATTGCGAAAGCAGCGGGAGTATCCGTTGCGACTGTCTCGAATACCATAAATGACACAGGTCGAATGACCGATGAAACCAAAGCTCGCGTAAAGAAAGCTATGCAAGAGCTGGGGTTTGTCAGAGATTACAACGCCGCCAAACTCCGGTCAGGCCGTTCGCGACTGGTCGGCGTTCTCGTGCCGGATATTTCAATTCCATTTTACGCTGAGTTCTGCACTTCACTGGAAGCTGCTCTCTCAGAGCACGGCTACCTGCCCGTTATCGCCAATGTCGGCGAAGACACCAAGCGTCAGCAAACCATGCTTGAAGAAGTCATCGGCCACGGCGTCGCAGGCATCACAATCAGCCCGAGCGCAGGCACGAAAAGAAGTGACTTCGAGATCGCCAACACGCGCAGAATTCCCGTGGTCACCTTCTGCCGGGAAATTGAAGGTCTGGCGATGGACTACATTGGCTCCAATAATTATCAGGCTGCCCAGCTGGCCACAAAGCATCTGCTTGAGCAAGGCCATCGCAAATTCGCAATGATTGCAGGCCTGCAGGAAACCATGCCGGGTCGAGAGCGCAAACGCGGCTTCTACGATGCCTTAAAAGCAGCAGGCATTCCTGAAACTGACATCCATGTGGAAGTATGTGGCTTTGATCGTGAATGCGGACGCATAAAAGCGCAGCAACTCGTCTCAAACAAGGCTGAGTTCACCGCCCTGCTCTGCCACAATGATCTTGTCTCAGTCGGCGCGGCAGCAGAACTCAAGAAAGCAGGCCGCAATATAGGCGAAGACTTGGCCGTCGTCGGCTTCGACAACCTGCCGGAAGGTGAAGCCTGGACCCCAGCGCTGACTTCGGTTGAAAGTTACCCGCGCACCATCGGAAAGGACGTTGCCAACTTACTCATCAAACGTCTGGATGGAGAACCAACACCAACCACCACAGAACGGGTAGAGCCGCATTTATTGGTACGCGACTCCTCCAGTTTTAAGGTCTAAGACCCCTTACTCAGGGCGCGGCTCGTCCCAAAGGCTTTCCCAGGTATACGGGCTGCCGGACAAGAAGTACTCATCGCCTGGAATAAAGCGATGGTTCTTGTCCAGATGCGCAATTCGGGACATATCATGCTCATCAAGATCGCATACAAGCGCCGCCAGGTTTTGCGCCAGACGTTCAGGATTACCTGACTTTGGCACAACGATAACCCCGTTCTGGATCGCCCATTTCAGCACCACCTGAGATGTCGTAGCGTCATGCTTCTCGGCAATCTCTTCAATGACAGGATGAGCGAGAACAACATCCTGCTTCTGCGCGTCCGTCAGATCCGCTGGAACACCACGTCCAAGCGGAGAGTATGCGGTCAGCGCAATGTTGTTGTGCAGGCAATACGAGCGAAGATCATTCTGCTGAAGGAAAGGATGCAACTCCACCTGATTAACAGCCGGAACAACCCGCGCTTCCATAATCAAATCTTCCAGCTTTTGCGTGCTGAAGTTGGAAACACCAATTGTGTTCGCCAGACCATCATCAAAGCACTCTTCCAGCGCTCGCCATGTATCCATCAGCGGCACATCTTCAAGCGAAAAATAATCTTCTGAACTGGTAGGCTTCTTCACGCCCGTCTTCAGCGCCACAGGCCAGTGCATGAGGTAAAGGTCAAGATAATCCAGCTGAAGGTCCGCAAGCGTCTTTTCCAGCGCGCCTCTCACATCTTCAGGCTTATGAAAGCTGTTCCATAGCTTGGAAGTGATGAAGAGTTCGCTGCGCTTGATGCCCTCTTCCTTCATGGCATCAGCAATCGCCTGCCCAATCTCAGCTTCATTGTCGTACATCATCGCGCAATCGATGTGGCGATACCCAGCAGTCAACGCCGCACGAAGTGCAGGATAGGTCTTACCCTCTCCAAAGTTCACCGTACCAAGGCCCAGCATTGGCATCTTGTAACCGGTAGAAAGTGTCTTGGATCGCATGATGCCCCCTCCAAAAAAGAAAACCTGCCAGCGAACGCCAGCAGGTTTCCTTACAACGTATTCCGCACCAGATAAATACCGATGCCCATCACGAGATTTGGTTTCGCCTCATTTGAGAGCAGATACCTCAAGCCACGTATTTGTTCAGCACTTCAAGAGCCGCCAGCTTGCGGGAAAGATCTCCATCCAGCCACTGCTCCATAGCACCAAGAACACTCTCCTGAGCATAGCAGCGCAAACACGTTGCAGCTCCTGGAATAAGAACGCCATTTTCCATCTGCGCAGCTTCGAAAATCTCATCCAGATTACTGGTATCTGAGTTTGCACTCACAAGCTCCAGCGCAGTCACTCGCAGGCGGCGACGCGGGCTTTTGAGATAGCTACGCACATCAATGTTAGTGTCAGGTTTTCCGGCCAAAACTTTCAGCGCTGAGGCAGAAACAGCGTCAGTTTTGTCCTTCAGGGCTGCCGTCACAACCTTCTCAGCTTCTGGATTTGAGGAGGTGCCAAGCAGCTCAACACGCATTGCACGCACAGCCACATCATTCTCTGGTGGCAAAGCAAGGATACGCTCGATGGCTTCCTCAGAAAGCTCAAGCCCATTCTCAACCAAATGAACAAGGCTCTGACTTGCAGCAAACCGAACCTGCATCTGACGATCAGACAAAGCAGATACCAGCGCATCAATCAGTTCAGGCCGCTTCGCATCACCACATATGCGCAAGGCCAGCAAACGAATGTCCAGAGCAGGATCATCCGGACGACCTGGAACAACGCGCTTCTTCTCAATCAGTTCATTCGCAAGCTCAAGAAAGTGCATGTCTTTCTTACCAAGATCGACAGGCTCTTCAGCCAGCTTCTCAATCTCGTCTTCAGTGTTCAGGATCGCACCGAGCGTTGAACCCGGGAAGGCAACAACATTGTCAGGCAGATCTTCAACATTCTCAATAGCGCCCTCTGGCACGTCTTCAGCAACAATTGGATCAGCACCAGCAGTGACCTTGGCAACCAGCTCTTCAGCAGAAGGCTCTTCGGCTACAACATCTTCCTCAGCCACAACTTCATTCGGCGCCTGAGGCTCAATCACATTGCCTTCACGGTCGATCTGAATGCGCGGCTGCTTGCCGTCACCCTTGCCATTGCTACCGAGATCGGACGGATCCTTCTCTTTTGCGCTATCGAGAATATCCTGATCATGCGCTTCTGGCATCAACTTGCCAGAAACTGCCCAAACCAGTTGTACAGCAGCATTGTCCGCAATATCGCCCTCACCTTCAGCCAGCTTGGCCAGAGAGTTCAAAGCAGCAAGGCGGATTTCCTGTTCTGCACTTGTCACCTGCTCCTGCAAAACGGCTAGACCATCAACACTCGGCTTCTCACCGTGAAGCACGATAAACGCCTTCAACACCGCCTCTTCTTGACGGTGGACAGCAATCTCGCTCAACAGAGCCGCCGCAGCTTCAGTCTCAACTTTCGCAAGCACAGGCACCAGCGCAGCAACAAACGCATCACTCGCACTGCGCAAAGAGCGTTCAATCCGCTCAATCAGCGCATCCGGTTTGGTGATATCAGAAGAAGCCATCCGCCCAAGCGCCATAATACGCAGGGTTTCTTCCTCGTCTTCAAAAGCAACCGTTTCAAGCTTTGAGTAGGAAAGTTTGCCAGATGCCTTCAGCGCCAGGCGGCGCATTTGCGGCTCGCTGTCAGCCAGCAACACAGCCAGATCAGCTTCTTCACCACGGGCCATCAGCACTTCAGCTGCAGCAACACGCACATCAGGATCAGCGTCTGCGAACAAAACGCGTAGGATCTCACCAACCCGCTCATCCTTCGCAGAGGAAAGCGCTCGAGCCGTATGTTCACGCACGCGCGCAGAAGCGTCCGTCGCCAGAGATGCCAGTTCAAGCAATCCAGCAACACCCATTTCAGAAAGCGCCATGGTCACTTCCGGCCAAACTTCCTGACCAAATGGATCACGTGCAGCTTCCAACAAAGCCGCAGCAGATGCTTCACATTTCAACGTGCCCAGCGCCAGAATGGACTTGCGCTGCACATCCAGCCAGTCATCCCATTCAGCGCCATAACCGTCCCATGCAACATCATCTTCGCAACGGTCTTTAGCCAGCTTCGTCAGCCAGTCTTCCGCAACTGTCCCGCCAACAATTGCAAGTCCGTCAATGGCAGAAAGCTTCACTTCCAGCACTGGATCACTCTGCAAACTCCACAGCAGAACATCAGCATCCAGGCCCTTGCCTGCACTGATAAGAGCTTCAACCGCATCACTGCGGACGTCTTCATCTTCATCTCGCAACGCTTCAGCAAGCGCAGCATGAGCAGTCGAAGTGCCAAATTTTCCAAGAATTTGAGCGGACAAACACTTTTCGCGCTCTTCGCCGTTTGCAAGCAACTCACACAAGATTTTCACGAGCTTATCAGTAGCTTCGGTCTGCTCCACTGCAAAATCCTGATCTAAATGCCTGATGGAAACCGTCATGATTGGCTTTTCTCCTCAAGCGTATTCCCGAGTAGTGGACTCCGGTGTTCGGGCAAGAATACGCAAAACAAAAACTTAAAGCAGGTTGAAAACAAACTGACTTAAGGCCCACTTCTGCAAAAAGG
>NZ_LMCJ01000017.1:125163-163406 GCF_001623085.1 Pseudovibrio sp. W74 | reverse complement strand
CGCGAGCCCCTTGGCACAAGCGGAAAAAGAACTGGCGGGATAGCCCCGCCAGCTCTTGATTTCTTATGCAATATCGCGACGTGCGAAAGACATAGACCGGAAACTATCCTTATATGGGCTTGTGCCGATCTTTTTGATACGACCAACACCCATCTTGTAGTTGTAGTTACCGCTGATCCAGTCCACCACGCGGCCAGACAGAGCGTTCGCTGGCTGTGCAGTGTGCAGGAAGTCCATGTAAAGCATGCCCTTCTTCAGCGCTGGGGTAACAATAGCTACCGCAGTAATAGCGCCTTCAGTCAGCTCGATATGGCCTTCATCCATCAGTTTGGTAAAGGTGAAGTCATCGCCTTCAATGCCCACTGTGGTGTCTGTCTGAACCGGAATACGGTCAGAGAAGAGCATCACATAGTCACCGTTCTCGATACCGCGCTCTTTCGCATCATCTGGGTGGATTTCAACCCAGTTTTCAGGCCAGCGCTGCACGATGTAAGGACGACGGCGATCATCATAACCAGACTGCCAACGCTCGTTGATACGACCGGAAGTCACCCAAAGCTCATCATCCTTCGGCTTCATCCATGCCCAGTAGTCGGAGAACAGGCTCCATGGGCTCTTCTGGATGTTACACTTACCAGTCTGAGAGTTGAAGTGAGTGAGCTTCTTGTTGTAGCGGTTGGAACCGGTTGGACCAGTCGCTGACAGTTCACGGGTCGTGTCATGCAAGCGCTGGGTACCCTGCAGGGTTCCGTCTTCAAGCATCACAACTGGGCCCTGAATACCGTCAGTACCGAACTCAGCAAACTTCTCGTGAAGAGTCTTGCCTTCCTTCTGAGCAGCAACCTTCAGCATAAAGAAGTCTTTACGGCTGCCACGGGAGAAGCGGGCTGCTTCTTCAAGCACTTCGTTGGAGTCTTTCCAATCGTACCCTTTGAAGCCCATTTTCTTCGCGAGGTTCGCAACAATCCACCAGTCAGGTTTCGCTTCACCCGGTGCATCGTAGAATTTTGGATACAGACGCAGACGACGCTCACCGTTTGCACGGGTAAATGTGTCTTCACCCCAACCAGCAGCTGGGAAGACGATATCTGCGAAACGTGCACCAATTGGATCTACGAGGTAGATATCCTGGTTCACAACAACCATACCACCGCTATCTACACGCTTCTTGAGTGTGTCGATGATGGTCTGCTTGTCGTAAGAGCGCACCTGATTTGGGTTCTGAACGGTCAGTTCCTCAAACTTTGCAGCAAGAGACTGGGAACCACACATGGACTGAATCCAGGTGTTGCCAATCACGTGAGCAAAGCGGGTGTGACCACTCATCAGATACCGGTCGGTATCCATAGCGCGGCGACGACGGCCTGGCAGTTTCTCAGGAGACTTGTTGCGTGGGTAAGACCCACCCTTCAAGCCACCACGCTGGTGACCACCAGCACGGCCAATGACCTGCCCCGGACGACCGCCACAACCCGTGATAATACCAAGAGACGAAATCGCATTGGTGTTACCGGTGTTGTTGGACCAGTAGAAGCCTTTCTCGATCATGATGGAGGTCTTAGGACGGGATCCATCATCACGAGGCTTAGCCATCCACTCAGCAGCCTTGTAGATTTTCTCTACATCGATCTGAGCGGTTTCAGCAGCAGCTGTTGGTTCAAACTCATCCTGAGCCATCAGCCACTTAACGAAGTCGTCGTAGCCCTTGGTCTGGAATTTGCCCCAGGTCGTACGCCACTGCCATGGAGTGTTACGAGTACCCTGACCGAAGCCTGAGGAGCTCTCCCACTTGTTGTTGACCCAATCGCGGATCCATTCAGCGTCCTGCCAACCATTTTCGATGATCACACGAGCAATCGCGTTCACAACGAGAAGGTCAGTACCTGGCTGGATGTCGAGCCACAAACCACCATTCTTCTCCGCATAAGCCACACCAGCAGTACGACGTGGGATCATGAAGATTGTCTTCTGACCGTTCTGGATGGCTGGCATAATCCAGTCAGTGAACAAAATGGTCTTGGACTCGTATGGATCGGTACCGCAGATCATCAGAGTCTCGGCATCTTTCCAGTCCTGATAAGAAGGACCAAAGTTGTCGAAACCAGCATCACGGAAGCCCGGAGTGGACGTCACATCAGATGGAGTGTCGTGGAATGTGAAGTTCGCAGTGCTAACAGAGCGCAGAGCATACTTGGAAATCGCGTAGGTGTTTTCCATGTAGCCGTAGGAGAATGTTTTCACGCAGAAAGCGTTCTCGCCGTGCTTCTTGATAACGTGCTTACCAACTTCCGCAGCAATTTCCAGAGCCAGATCCCAGGTGACCGGCATCAACGTGCCGAACATGCGGATCATAGGTGACTTCAGACGATCGCGAGTTGGGGTCTGAGGGTTGTAAACCTTCTTCGCCAGCGCACCACCACGGATAGAAGAGTTACCATTGATGTTTACATGCTTGGTATCTTTATCCGGAATGATGATCACATGGTGAGGTTCGCCCTTGTGCAGCACAACGTTGTACTGGTTTGGAGCAACCCATGGGCCCAGCGGATCAACTGGGAAGTCGACGCCAAAGGCGTTTTCAGCGGCTTTTTCACCACCTACTTTTCCAGCCTTAACAGGCCAGCGATAGATCTTATAACCACACGCTACGATGCAATAATCACAAGCAGTGGAAAGAACATCAGCATCTACCGGAGGCAGCGGAATGTTTGTTCCAGGAATGTAGTAGGGAGTTGACATGATTTACTCCTCACCCTTTGAGATTGTCGTAGCGGCCATAGATCAGCCCGAACATACCAACAGCGTAAACATCGTCGCCGTCCAGCTCGAGAAGAACCTGAGGCAAGCTCTGGTAAGCCTGGCCGGAGATGAAGATACCGTGACGGGTTAGGTCAAAGGTGGTCAGATGCAATGGGCATGGACCCAGAGCCTTATCACCTTTCTGATAGGTACCCTGCAGCGGACCACCCTGGTGAGTACAGGTATAGTTAAACGCTACAATGTCCTTGTCAGAGCCAATACCGCCACCAGCTTCCTTGCCCAACTTAACAATCATGGACTCGCAATAAGCGCCTTCGTCCGGATAGTTAAAGTCGAGCGGTTCGTCTTCTTTCAGCTCAGAAAGCTTACAAATGAACTTGCGCTCATAAGTGGAGACCATCGCAGGCACCTTCGCAGAGGAAGGACCAGATTTGAGAGCCACCATAACGGTGAAGGTAGAAATACCGGAAGTCAGCAGGAACTGACGGCGTGTCATCACACAACGCTTGCCAGTTTTTGCAATTTCCTCAGGGCCGTTCACGACCTCAATCATCTCAGGAGAGACGGACTTAGGTTGATGTGTCATCTCCATCTCCTCTTAATTCGTTACAGCCGGAAGCGGTTCATACTCAGGAAGATCAGGTGTTTCCATGAGAAGACGCTCGCCAGTGAAGCTTTCTACGAAGGCCACCAGATCAGCTTTCTCTTTGTCGGTCAGACCGAGAGGCTTAATCAGGTCGGTTTTCGTTGCAGCCCAGTCGTTAGTGCCACCGCCCTGGTTGTAGAATTCTACGACGTCTTCCAGAGTTTCCAACATGCCGTTGTGCATGTAAGGAGCGGTGTACTTGGTGTAACGCAGAGAAGGCACACGGAACTTGCCGAGGTCAGCATTCTGCTTGGTCACGAAGTAAAGGCCCGGATCGTCCTTCCACTTGCGGTATTTCTCTTCCGTGGAGCCTTTTGCAAAAAGCTCGAAGCGGAAGGTGATTTGCGCAAGTTCATCGTCTTCCCAACCGTCATAAGCTGGAACGCCGAGATTGTAGTACTTCTGGTTGGAGATCAGAGCACCATCATGACAGGTAGAACAACCAGCCTTACCGGTGAACAGTTCCATACCGCGCTTCTGCTGATCACTCAGAGCATCATCATCACCAAGCATGTACAGATCAAACGGAGTATCACGCTGAACGATTGACCGCTCAAATGCAGCAATCGCCATATAAGCGTCACGCATCAGAGGGTATTCAGTACCGAACACATCGTTGAAGCGCTCACGATACTCAGGAATAAACGCAAGGCGCGCTTCCATCATGTCGTCTTCACCGTTACCGGCAACACCACCACGAGCAGCTGTACGAGCTTCTGCTTCCAAAGACTTGGAAACACCAGTCCAGAACAAGTTACCGTAGTATGCAGTGTTCACGATCGTTGGTGAGTTACGCCAGTGAACTGTACCCGGATAGCCCAGAGAGATCTTGTCAGGGAAATCCCAGCCAAGCTCTGGTAAATGACATGCCGAACATGGCATCGCACCGTTACCGGACAGACGTGGATCGAAGAACAGGAGCTTGCCCAGCTCAACCTTTTCAGGTGTCATTGGGTTATCTGGTGGAGAAGGAGGCTCACCCAAAGGAGCCAGTTCTGCCGGGCGTTTTTCAGCCGCTTGAACACCAGCTGCAACTGCAACAATGGAAACACCAGCAAGTGCAATCACACTAATGGTTTTTTTGAATGTTGTCATTTTAGCAGCCCCCTAGTTCTTCTTGTTTTTCCAGTCTTCGATCAACTCGTAAGAGTAGTCGTCGGCTGTCCAAACATATTCAGGAGTATCGAAGCTGTCGCCAGACAAGGTCTTCAGGAACGCGACCAGATTGGCCTTTTCGCTGTTCTTCAGATTGAGAGGCTTCAGACGTGAGTCTTTGTTGACATCATCACCGCCACCCTGGTTGTAGAATTCTACAACGTCTTCAAGTGTCGCCAACATGCCGTTGTGCATGTAAGGCGCAGTGTATGTCAGCTCACGAAGAGTTGGGGTCAGGAAGGAACGCTTGTTCTCTTCTTTATGATCCCGGATGAATGCACCCTGATCTTCACGCAGGTTCATGTAGTTGTTAACGCCCATGAACTTCGCGTAAGTCACATAGGTGATGTGACGCAGTGGATCAGACCAGATATCAGGGTTGTTAGGAACACCGATATTGTGTGGCTGATCATCTGTGAAGCGGTTGCCGGTGTGACAGGAAGAACACCCTGCTTTGCCCATAAAGAGTTCATAACCGCGTCGTTCAGAAACGGTCAGCTCACCACGGTCAAACGCGGAACCTTGAGATGTAATGGATTTAAGGAATGCTTCTAAAGCACCGCGAGCACCACCGTTAGATGGTTCACCCTTACCCGCAGCTTTAAACATTTCAACGTAAACAGGATCTTGCTTCATGCGTTCCTGCATGATGCGCATATCCATGTTCATGATGTAGGTCTCTGTGATCATACCACGAGAGACATCGTTCAGGTTTGTACCTAAACGGCCATCATGCATCCAGGCTGCCCGGTGTCCGACATTCGCCAGTGTTGGCGTATTACGGAAACCTTCTGTACCTGTATATGCAGTAGAAAGCTTTTCGCCGTCTGTGAACCCCTTAGCTGGATCATGACATGTTGAACAGCTAAGGTTGGTGTCACCAGACAAACGGCTATCATAAAATAAGCGTTTTCCCAGTTCTACAAGAGCAGGTTTCTGCTCTATCTTTGCAACAGGCCCTAAATCTGTTGCGAATGCCGCAGTGCTTGTCATCAAAGCAATCGACATACTGACGAGAAGGCGCATTGTTACCCCCAGTTTGGCTGGGATGATACTAACAAGATTCGTTGTCAGGCAGCATCGATCCCCGAATACGCAGTATTTCTGCATGGAGCTGAACTGTTTTCATTGATTGCAATCAGTAGTTGGATTTAGGAGTTCTAAAGAATGATATTTTTTCACGCTCATCCGGTAACAAAATGTTGAATAAAAGTAATCCTTAGAATATTGATTTATATCAATGTCCTTGACTACAGGGGACTTTACGCCAAATCACGTAATAAGCGGGGAGCTTAACGCATGTCGGGGACAACCCCTCCAAAGATAGCGTCATCACCTGACCATCTTTCGTTTGAATGTGTTCAGGAATCCTGCGGTTTTAAGGGCGAGGAATGCCTCTGTCGCCCGATGCATCATCATTTCGAAAAAGCAGAATTACGTGCCGCCAGAACCATCGAGCTGAACGAAGGTGATCAACTAGCGCCAGAAGACTTTCCGGAACCTGTTGTTTTCGCAGTTCTCAATGGTGTGATCGCTGTTGAGAGCCACTTAAGTGACGGACGCCGCTCCCTACTCACGCTTCGCTTCCCGGGTGAGTATCTGGACATGAACCGTGCAGACCGTCACGCATCTGGTGAAGTGGTCGCACTTGCACCAACTTTAGTGAAGCTGGTTCCACGCAATGTCTTCGAGGAGTTGTTGTTGCTGGACTCCAACCTACGCCGCATCTACTGGCGCCGCGCGACGGATATCATGCACCAACAGTTCGACCATTCCTCTGATCTGGGCAAAAAAACCCCAACAGAGCGCATGGCCTCCTTTATCTTTGAGCTACGCAACCGCATGAGCATTCCACGCTTTGTGGAAGAGTTCACTCTGCCAATCTCCAGGCAATCCATTGCGGATTATCTTGGCCTGCGCGCTGAGACTGTAAGCCGTGTTCTGAAGAGCTTGGAGAAGGAAGGCGCTGTAAAGCTCATCGGCAAGCACAAGATTGCCGTTCTGGACTTCAAAGGCCTGCGCAAAATAGCAAATGGCGCACGTCCGCGCCTGTCAAACCATCGCTGATCTGATCACGCGATTGTAAGGGCTGGTCATCGCGCCAGCTCTTCTTGCCCCAGCTTACTCTTCTTCTACATTATTTATTCGCGTAGTAATCTCATTCAGGCGTGTCAGGCTTTGCATCGTCATAGGCAGCATGATGGCCGCCTCCACGAACTCCCACGAGTAAGCCACGATAGAAAAGATCATGCCTGTACTCATGTCGGGTAGCCCAGCCGCCAGGATCAGATTGATCACAATAAACGCAATCTGAAACAGGAAAATCACGCCATAAACAATGGCCTCCGTGTCAGAAAGACGAACTTCATGCATCCTTAGCGCACGCAGATGTCTCCAGACACCACGCCGACTTCCTCTCTCAAGCACATGTACCTGGTTCTCGGTCTCTGCATTCAGGGCGGAATTGAGTAAATAAAACCGGCTGTTAAACGCGGAGTAAGTAAGCAGCATCAGAACGACGACAGTAAACGCCGACGCTGGCAGCCACAAATGGAAGCCAGCAAGCACCACCAGAGCGACAATAATCTGGATAACAGCTGAAAGTACTTCAGGTACTTCCCCTTCCAGATAGTCCACCAGCTCTCTGCTCATGTTCAGACGCGCTGCTCGTTTCGAAACCGGCTTATTCTGATGCCTCTGATCCAGTTCCGCCCCTAAATGGAGCCGGATTGTGCCATAGGCGCGGGTATCATAAATCCGGCGCGCAACCGCGATCACCGTCAGCCCAACAAGAACACCACCCATTACAATGACATTGTCGAACATCCCTTGAAGCAGGTCATCAATGGCAAATCCGATGAGCAACGGGATCAATGCCATCAAAAAATTCTCTGCAAGAACACCTGCCCATGTAAGACAAATCCGATAAGGAAATGTCTTCACAAGGGTAGAAAGTCCAAGATGTCCTTCTAAACGCATGATGCCCTCAACACACAAACAATAGATTGTCATTTTAGATAATCTATTGTTGCGCGGTGTCAAGACCTGCTCATTCGGCAGTTAAGCAACCACCTCTTCAACACCAACCAATTCAAAGGACCCAATCGGCGTTTCAACTCCGTTCAGCAACACTGCCAGCCGATGTTCTCCCTCATAATATCGACGTGTTGTGATTGGCCGAATACTGTGTTTGCCTGAAACACGCAGCGTCTGCCCAGCGCTCAACTCGCCTCTCCGCCACTTGAACACCTTTGGGGCCTGTGTCCCGTTCGCTTTGCGATGGTAGATGACAAAGTCCAGCATAAACGGAACTGCCTTCTCAGAGGCATTGCTTATCTCCGCAGAAAAGGTCAGTCCTGATCCATAAACCACCCGATCAGTATCCAACACACTGCGCACCACACGCGTATGTTCTGCATCATATCCAAGCACGGCGAGGCTCGGCAGATGGGCCGCCTTCACATTGCTCCGCAACGCATGCCGCACCAACCGCAATCTACGCTCGGTTGGTTGCTCGAGCCAGCGCCCACAAACCTCCGCAGTTAAATCAGGGTGATCCTTGGAAATGTCATTCAGATGATTGGCAACAGACCGGCGCACATACTCAGTCTCATCATCTTTAAGCTTCTCTAACAATGGCAGGCACTTATCAGGAGCCTCAATAAAGCCCTTCAATCGCTGTCCCCATGGCAACCTTGGTCGTGTTCCTTCAGAAACAAGCCGCCGCACATGCGCACATTCATCCTCAGCCCACTCAGCAAGAAGCGTCATTGCCTCCTCTTCATAGCGTTCAATAAACGGACGAATAGCAAACTCAGCTGAAAAGCGACGCGTCATCTCTTTCATAGCAGCCATGGAAAGCTCAAACTTCTCCAGGCCATAAAGCAGCACGTAATCGGAAAATGGCATTGTTACGAAGCCAGAAAGCCCGCTTCCATCATTCTCCCAGACTGGCTCATCCTCCATAGCCAACGGAGCCGAGAGCGTCGCCATCATAATCCGCAGCGCTTCGCTATAATCCTCAGGGAGATAACGGCGCAAGCAACGCGCCAGATGGAGCGAACGCTCTTTCAGCTCCAGTTCACTCAAACCATCCAGCGCTTCAGCTGTGAAACCAGAAGCAAGAAATGAGGGATGAACCCCTGCCAAAGCAGAGGCCATCCGTTCAATAGATGCTTGATTGAAAACCTCTTTAAAAGGCTCAGCCATAAGTACCCACCACACTAAAGAATTCCATTGCACCAGCTTTGCGCGGCTGATGCTCACGGCTCATATCAATCAAAGAAAAATACGCCTGTCCGGCCTCATGTTGACCAGCGGCGGCAAAAGCCTTTTCACTTGCACTGCTATCCGCCCAAACAACAATATCAGCATAAGCACCATCTTCATGCTTCACCAATGAACGGCGAACAAACCCTTTATGCTCATTCAAAAACTCCGCCTGAAACCGCTCAGAAGCAGCAACAAGATCACTTTCACTCTTGCCCTCAGCAAGATGAAAGGGTGCAAACTCAATCACTTGGTTGGTCATCATTATTTTCCTTCAATATTCGGATGACCTGTTTGTATGGACATATATGTCATTTAATGACACATTTCTTTGATGAGCAATGAAACAAGCCGAGCAACCAGAGCGACAGCCCTAAAACGCCTTGATAGGCTTGAGCAGATAGAAGCACTGCTCAAATCTGGTGAGTGTCCCACAACGCATGATCTGGCAAATGAGCTCGGCATTTCCCAAAGAACTTTGTTCCGGGATCTGGAACTGCTCCGCGAGCGTGGCTTGCCCATTGAGGCAGATAAAGGTCGCGGAGGCGGCATCCGCCTTCAATCCCGCTGGGGTGTTGGCCGCCTCAAACTGGAATACAAGGAAACGATCGACCTCCTCATCAGCCTCGCCATCGCAGAAAACATGCGCTCCCCTCTGCTGCTGGCTAACCTCAAACCGATCCGCCGCAAGTTGATTGCGTCCTTCTCTCCAGAGCTCCGCTCCCGTGTCGACACATTGAAGTCCCGCATCTGGATTGGCGAAACGGCTTCTCTTCATGTCTATGGATCTTTTGAAGAATTTGACAGCGAAGCAATAAGCCCTGTCAACGAAGCCTTCTTGATGAGCAAGTGCATCCATATCCAATACAGCGATCAGAACGGCAACCTTTCTCACCGAACCATCGAGCCACACTACCTTTTTCTGAGTTACCCGGTTTGGTACATTATGGCTTGGGATCACCTTCGCAGCGCCGTCCGCACCTTCCGTCTCGACCGCATAAAATCCGCCCAGATGCACGACAAAGGCTTCGCCCTAAAGCCCAAAAAGCCCTTCATAGACGCCATCGACGGCATCGAACCCGCAACGCCTTAGTCATCAAAGCTTCAACAAACATTCATAGGCCTGCCATGCGGTGCCCCTAACCAGAAAGCACTTAACCGCAAAACTATTCTGACAGGGGATTTTTCATGCGCGTTCTTCGCACTTCACTCTTGGGCGGCATTTCCGTTGCTATGTTGGCAGCTGGTTTTTCTACTGCAAATGCATCTGAAGCAAAGTTCTTTAAACGCATCGCGACCATGCCGGTTTACGAAACACTGGCGGAAGGCGTAGACCGCAAATCCGAAACCGTCGCAGAAATCATTGCTGCATCTGAAGACGGAAAAACCCTTGCTTTCACCGATGGCCCTCAGGAAGCAATCGTCTTCCTTGATGCAACCAACCCAACACAGCCAAAGCCAGCAGGGCGCACAGCTCTGGGCGGTGAGCCAACTTCTGTTGCAATCTCAGGCAATTACACATTCGCAGGCGTCAACACTTCTGAGAGTTACATCGCACCTTCTGGCTATGTGGCCGTTATCAACACCACAACAAAACAGATTGTTGCGAAGTGTGATGTCAAAGGTCAACCAGACTCCGTTGCAGTGTCCAAGGACGGCAAGTTCCTTGCGATCGCCATTGAAAATGAGCGCGACGAAGAGCTGAACGATGGTGCTCTGCCGCAGATGCCTGCAGGTTTCCTCACCATCTTCGATCTGGACCAAAACGGCATGCCGAAAAACTGCGATGCCGTGCGTATCGTGGAAATGACAGGCCTTGCAGCTGAAAGCGGAGATGATCCGGAACCAGAGTTTGTTTCCATCAACGGCAACAACCAAGCCGTTGTTACCCTTCAGGAAAACAACCACCTCGCAATCGTTGACCTCGCTTCCGGCAAGATCACCAATCACTTCTCTGCTGGTACCGCGACAGCACAAAACGTACCGGTCAAGAAAGCTCGCGCCTCTGATGCGTCTGGATCAAAGGTAGATATTCCCCGTGAACCGGATGCTGTGGCCTGGATTGATAATAATCGCTTTGTGACGGCAAATGAGGGGGATTACAAAGGCGGGTCTCGTGGGTTCACCATCTGGAACAAAGACGGCACCATCGAGTTTGACAGTGGCAACCAGATGGAACATCTGGGCATGTCACACGGGCATTACCCGGCCAAGCGTGCGCACAAGAAGGGCACTGAGCCAGAGGGTGTAACCGTTGGTAAGTTCGGCGGCGAGACCTTGATTTTCGTGAACTCCGAACGCGGAAACTTCGTAGCAGTGTACCGCGACACCGGCACCGAACCAGAATTCGTTCAGTTCCTGCCAACGCACATTGGTCCGGAAGGCCTGCTGGCAATACCATCCCGCAATCTCTTCATTGTTGCTAACGAGAAGGATAACGTAAAGGACAAAGTCCGCGCCCATGTCGGTCTTTATGAGTTTGGCGCGGCCTCTGCTGAGTACCCGCAGCTGGTCTCTAACATCGACCCGGAAACCAACGCACCAATCGGCTGGGGCGCGATCTCCGGCATGGTCGCAGACAAAACCGATGCCAACAAACTCTATGCCGTCTCAGACAGCTTCTACGACAACGCCCGCATCTTCACGCTGGATGTTTCCAAACAGCCCGTTGAAATCACAGGCCACATGGATCTGACCGGCGGCACCGCCAAGAAGTACGACCTCGAAGGCATTGCCCTGCGCAAAGACGGCGGCTTCTGGCTGGCATCAGAAGGCAACGCGAAGAAGGAAATGGAGCACTTCCTGCTTCAAGCCTCTGCGCATGGCATCATCGAAAAAGAGATCAAACTACCAGAGAGCCTCATCGCACAGGCAAAACGCTTCTCTCTGGAAGGCGTAACTGAGTTTGAGATGAACGGCAAAACTCTCGTGGCCGTTGCTGTACAGCGTGAGTGGAACGACGATCCAAAGGGCATGACCAAGATCGGCATCTACAACCCTGCTGATGAGAGCTGGGGCTTTGTGCACTACCCGCTGGATGCACCACGTAGCGCAGCCGGTGGCTGGGTCGGTCTTTCCGAAATCACATCTCTTGGCAACGGCAAGTTCGCAGTCGTAGAGCGTGACAACAAAGGCGGCAAGGAAGCAGCCATCAAGCAGGTTACTGTGATCTCTCTGGAAGGTGTCACCCCTGCCCCGCATGGCGTTGAGCTGCCAGTGCTGACCAAGAAGGTTACTCTCGATCTTCTCCCAGCCATGTCCGCAACCAACGGCTGGACACCGGACAAGGTTGAAGGTCTGGCAATCACCAAAGATGGTCGCATCCTCATCTCCACCGACAATGATGGCGTGGACGATGCAAACGGCGAAACCCTCTTCTTCTCCATGGGTGATGCAACTCAGCTGAACTAGCCGATTGAAATTTAAGAGACAACAAAGCCCGGTCGAGCAATCTGCCGGGCTTTGTGCTGTCTCAAGGCAACAACGCAAAGCCGACGAACCTACTCAGAGCCAGTAGATATTACTACCTACAAACAATCTATGCGTGCTGTATCAAACAATACAGCCATCAACCAAACTAAATCACAACAATACAACCACCAATTACTATTGATTCTCAATAAACACGGTGGCCTCATGCCCATATCTAATGTAAATACAACACAAACAACTATTCAAATTGAAAACAACGCAAGCCTCGCGCAAGTTAATACTAAAAGCACACAATCCTCAAGCTTGAATGATTCCGCCTTAGAGGCAGAACCGGAACACAAAACAGGCTTCTACTACGCACCCTTCGCATCTGAGGATGTCTTACTTTTCGCAGCAGGCACCAATCAAGCCCGCAACACGGCTGGTAAGGAACCACGCCATATTATCGTGGCAAATGATGCTGCTAAAACCAAACTGGAAACGCTCAAGCAGCAGCTGGTAGAAAAGAACCAGGCTCAGGCCAGTGACATTCGCGAAAAGGCAAATGCAGTCATCTCGGAGCTGAACCTTGAGGGATTTGAGCTTCTGGATTTTGTATCATCAGATGCCTACACAGACATGCTGAAGCTGGCACAAAACTATTCCTTTGAAGCAGATGTTCTGCAGCAGGCAAACATTATCAGCAATGAGAAAACCGGCATTCTGGGCACGCTGAAAAACGGTGAGAACAAAATCTACGTACTCGGCCACGGCGCTAACGGCTCTAACGAAATCTCCAGCAAACGAAGCGCCAGTGAGGAAGGCTATGAAACAGTTTCCTCAAAAGGGCTGGCTGAGCAACTCTCAAAAGGCGGTCTGGATAAATCTTTCATCGATATACGCGTCGAAAGCTGTTACAGCGCAGATGCAACCGCACCAGAGTCATTTGACCCGGAAGAACTGAAACTTTCCTCCGAACCTGGCTTCATAGATGCACCAGAGGATCCAGAACTCGACGGGACCAAAGTTTTCCCTTTTGCGCAGTCCTTAGCGAATGAACTCAAGAGTGCTGGCTTTGAAAGCCCGGAAGTTGCCGGTTATCACGGCGCGGGAAAAGCCTACTCAGAAGATGCCCATAGATACCAGACACTCCACACAGACGATGCACCAGTGGCCAGAAGCTCTGATGTGCGGCAGATATTTATTCCGGTCTGAACCTACAGCTTTACAGAAGCGATCAGCCTAAGTGCATAAAGCCCAGCAGAACTCTTGGCCGGGCTTATTGCTTAGCCTTTACATTTTACCAGCCTGCTCAGGATAGCATCAGCTTGAGTCCAGAGGATCGCACTCCCCTCCGCTGCAATCTGATGGAGCTCAGAGCAGCTCAGGCGCGTGGCAAGGGTGCTGCCAAAATCAGGCGAATGCACCGGGCTCGTATCCTTGAGGCCATACCATAACTGCACGTCCTGCTTGATGTTCTCAACGTTGAATGACCAGCGCCCCATCGCAAGTCGCGTATCACGGGCATAGCCGGCTGCTCCCTGAGCGAAGCCCGAGGCCAGCGCATCACGATAAAGAGGAGCAAACGATGCTGAGGCATAAAACGCGCGGTCCTCTTCCCCGCTCATCCCCTCAATCATCTGCCACAACCATTCTGCTGTCGCCATGCCTGCAATGTCAGCCTCAAGGCGGTCCGGATCATCGCAAGCCAAAGAAACCATACCCTTCAACTCATCAGGAAGCTTGGCAAACATACCGGGGGAAGCCAGCTCATCCTGACCGGACACAATCGCAACCCCATCAACAAGACCAGAAGCTGCCAGTGCCAATGCAAAGGGCGCCCCCTGCGAAAAGCCAATCGCAAACGCCTGATCGGCCTTCACAAAATCAAGTAGTTCTTTGATATCCTCTGCCCAGCTTTCAAAGTTTTTCTCAGGATCTGCACCGGACTTACCCAATCCCGGACGATCAACTGAGAGAACACGCAGACCCAGATCCTTTGCGGTTTGCTCTCCAAACGGAATAGCAGAGGCCATTCCTGCACCCTGACACACAATCACGGGTAGCCCCTCAGCATCACCCCATTCACTCCATGCAAGGGCGCGGTCACCGGGCAGAATTATTGTTCCTTCTTGCAGCTTCACAAACGTATTCCTCAATGCAAATTCAAAAGCTAAATCAACAATCTAATAAGGCAGACGATCTCTCACTGCCCTTAAAGCTGCACCTAACAAAACGGGTAATCACTGCAAGATCAAGCCAGCAAACAGACTTTTTCCCAGCCGCTTAGACGCCTCCTTAAAAAGAAAGCCCGGGGGATTTCCCGGGCCTTGTCGCTTAGTTCTTCGTAGCAAGCTGGGCGCTCAGCGAACTAAGTTCCTCAATATGCCAGAACTCGTGGATCTTGCCGTTCTCAACGCGATAAACCTCAAAACCGGCAATATCAAAGGCATTCCCATTAGCTTCAGCACCAAACAGCCCATCAGTGTTGGTGCCTTTGTAACGCCAGTAGATCAGAACTTTATCATCACCGATTGGCTCAACCATACCAAGCTCATGGCGGGAGTCCGGTGCGCCTGCTGCCAGGGCTGTATAGGTCCCCACTGCAAACTGCTTGGCGTTTTGTCCCTCACGACCATTATGGTCCACCATGTCATCGGCATAAAAAGCTGCTAGTTTATCCGCATCAAACGGGCGGCTGTCCGCAACCTCATAGAATTTGCTCAGAAGATCAGTCGCTTCAGTGGCACCAGCAACTGCGGTTGAAAGGGCAAGAGCTGCAGCAGCTACAGCAAGCTTCACTTTGTTCATCGGTGTGTTTCCCTTGTTTTCATTAGGCAAACCCCATATGAAAGCAAAGAAGCAGAACGTCTAGTACGCACTATTTTAGCAGCTAGTATATAAAAGGGTACTGCCCACCATGAGTGATGACAGCAAAGACACAGCCAGCAGAGCATTCATCGGCTATGAAACCTGCCCTGTGCGCCGTACCCTGACTGTTTTGAGCGGTAAATGGAAGCCATTGATAATATACGAGCTTCTGCCTGCACCCTGCCGTTTCAACGAGCTGAAACGCAGACTGCCCGGTGTTTCTCAACGCTTATTGACAGCACAACTCCGCTCTCTGGAAGAGGATGGAATTGTCGACCGTAAAGTTATGGAAGTTGTACCGCCGCATGTGGAATACTCCCTTTCAGAAAAGGGCAGATCCCTGCAGCCGGTCCTTCAGGCAATGGAAACCTGGGGGGAGAACGAGGTCAAAAACTTCCCGATCTCTTAATCCTTGCGCTCATAGTGATAAGTGATCTTGGGCTTGTTCTTGCCGAACAAGATCTTCAGGATCACAATGGGGATAGTGATGGCAATAACGGCCAGCATCAGGCCAGAGGCAAATCCGATAATGAGGAGGATAAATGCCAGTAAAGCCATCGCGAACAAAATCGCAATCACCCGCCCGGTTATATATTCCAGAAAATTCAGCATCACCATCTCCAACGGGCATATCTTCCAAAACCGGCGCCGGTTTTCGGTTCAGGATACGCAAATAAACATCCAAAACAGCACCGTTGCTATGTGCGCTGTTTTAGAGCTACCCAAAGGGTACACCACTAGAAGATGGCGATGCAACTGAAGAGAATCAAGCGTTCTCGTGCTTTTTCGCTGCCGGGTTATTCCCCCGCTCAGCATTCAGGTCAGCAAATGTTTTGCCAGAGGCAACCAGCTCCTCAAGCAGCTTCGCAGGCTGCCAGAAGTAAGCATCTTCCTGCGCATACACCTTGATATTATTGAGAATTTTCTCAAGCCCAATCTCATCCGCATACTGCATCGGGCCACCACGCCAACGCGGGAAGCCATAGCCGTAGATCAGCGTCATATCCACGTCCAGCGGCCGCAAGGCAATGCCTTCCTCAACCACCTTTGCAGCCTCATTCACCATGGCTGCCATGTACCGATCAAGGATCTGCTCTTTTGAAAGGTTTTGTGCGTTGATATGTTTTTCTTTGCGTTCCTCTGTCAAAATCTCGAGAACAGCCGGGTTTGGCGTGCCTTTCCGCGCACCTTCCTCATAAACGTAGTAGCCCTTGCTGGTTTTCTGCCCAAACCAGCCTTGCTCACACATGCGGTCTGCAAATGTGAAATAACGTTCACGTGGATCACGGGTTGGCGCCTTCCGCTTGCGGGTCGCCCAGCCAATATCCAGACCAGCCAGATCAGCCACCGCATACGGCCCCATCGGGAAGCCGAATTCCAGCATCACCTCATCCACCTCAAACGGCGATGATCCGTCCACCACAACTGCATCAGCAGCTGCACGATAAGTCGCCAGAATGCGGTTGCCGATGAAGCCATCACAAACGCCAGCCCGAACAGCGACCTTGCGCATGATCTTGCCAAGCTGGAAACCAGTCGCAATCACATCTGGAGCGGTCTTGTCCGCAACCACCACTTCCAGCAGTTTCATGATGTGGGCCGGAGAGAAGAAATGCAGCCCAATCACATCCTGCGGACGCTTGGTCACTGCAGCAATGGCGTTCACATCCAGATAAGACGTGTTGGTCGCCAGAACAGCACCGTCCTTACAAACCTCATCCAGCTTCTGGAACACCTGTTTCTTCACAGTGATGTCTTCAAACACCGCCTCAACAACCAGATCCACGTCAGAGAGCGAGGCATAGTCCGTGCTCAAAGATAAGGCTTCAGCAAAGATCCGCTGTTCCTGCTCTGCTGAAAGCTTGCCCTTCTTAACAGCACCACCAGTATTCTTGGCAATCGTCGCTTTCGCGCGGCCTAGAGCTTCATCATCCCGCTCAATCAGGGTAACAGAAAGCCCATTCATCAGAGCACCAGTCGCTATGCCAGCGCCCATAGTACCACCGCCGATCACGCCGATAGATTTCAACTCCCGTGGAGCAATGCCTTCAATTTCAGGAAGCTTTCCGAGAGCGCGATCCGCAAAGAACGCATGTGATAAAGCACGGTGCTGAGCCGAGTCCTTCAGCTCCATAAACATCTCACGCTCTTTCGCCATGCTATCTGCAAAACTGGTCTGGCTGGCAACCTCAATGGCTTCAACACACACCACCGGTGATTTCTGACCACGGGCCCGCTTGGCAACCACAACCTTGGCATCCGCAAACACCTGTGGATCAACAGCAGGCGCAACCAGTTCAGAGCAACGTCGCAAAGGCGTTCCGTTGTCGATCACAGACCGCGCGAACGCGAGGCCTGCTGCAACCACATCAGCATCTTCGCTCACCTCATCCAGAATGCCAGCTGCTTTGGCAGCATCAGCACCAAGCTGCGCACCACTCGGGATCATCTCCAGCGCTTTCTCGTAGCCCGCCAAACGCGGCAAGCGCTGTGTGCCACCAGCGCCCGGAATGATACCCAGATGCACCTCTGGCAAACCGACCTTCGCGCCCTTCACAGCAACGCGGAAATGGCAACCCAGCGCAACCTCAAGCCCGCCGCCCAGCGCAACGCCATGAATGGCAGCAATCACAGGCTTGGAACACGCTTCAATCTGGTCAATTACATCAGGAAGATGCGGCTCAGTGGCCGGACGCTTAAACTCACGAATGTCAGCCCCCGCAATGAACACCTTGCCAGCGCCAACAATCACCGCAGCCTTCGCTGCATCATCTTCTTCAAACTGCTTGATACGCTTAACCAGATCCTGCCGGATCGCCAGAGACAACGCATTCACCGGCGCATTGCTCACGGTCATAACCGCAACATCACCGCGCAATTCATAGGAAACCTGACCTGATGACTTAAATGAAGAAGACACTCGAAACTCCCTGAGGCAAAGCGCACTCCCGCGCCGCACTATCACTCGCAATTCCACATAGTTTAGCAGGGCACGGCAGGAATTCCAGTTGTAAAATACAATTCTAATATGCGGAATTGTAAGAGAGAGGCTTGGTTACCCTCACCACCTACAACGGCTCGTCCAACCCATTCGGCAAGGAGATCCAAAGCACAGTCTGAGCCTCAGCTGAATGCCGCGAAAGGTGACCCTTGCCATGCGTATCCTCAATAAGCACAAACTCCCCAGCCCCGACGGTTCGAACTTCCCCGTCACTGGTTTCATACTCAACGGACCCATCAAGTCTCACGGTCAAAACCCGATCAGGCACATTATGCCATTCCACCTGTCTCATACCTGCTGGAATGTGAGAGAAACGGACGCGCGAAGCCGGATAACTGGCACTCACATCAAACGGAGTTGCATCAGGATGCACCGACACTTTCTCGGTCGGTATCTCAACCTCACCAAAATGCGACTCCCCATCCGGCGTTGTGTAAATCCTTAGACACTTCACAGCAGCAGCCCCTTCAATCTGACCAAGACATCGCAAAATCTACCTACCATGCCACAACCAGAAGACGAAACAACCACCTTGGTTGCAGCTGCACTTCCCAACTCAGCACAACACCCAAAAACAAAAAACCCGGCGCCTCACGACACCGGGTTTCTCGTTTAGTCTTGGAAGCGCATCATCGAGAACGACCTCTGTTTCCGATGATGGACACCTTTGAAGCAGTGCTTACTTGGAAGCGTCTGCCCAGCTCTTGATCAGCTCGTCGTAGTCAACGGTGACCGGAGTTGGTTTTTCGTTAGCCAGTTTGGCTTTCGGTGCGCCTGGCTGGTTCAGCCAGAAATCGCGATCCTTAACTTCGTTGAGCTTAGGACCACACTCGCCCTGAACACCAGCACGCTCAAGACGCTTCAGAACTTTGTCCTGAGCAGCTGCAAGAGCAGTCATAGCTTCCTGAGGAGTTTTCGCGCCCGAGGATGCATCACCAATGTTCTGCCACCACAGCTGAGCCAGCTTTGGATAGTCAGGAACGTTGGTACCGGTTGGGGTCCACTGTACACGGGCTGGGGAACGGTAGAATTCTACCAGACCACCCAGATTAGGTGCACGCTCAGTGAAGGACGCATCACGAACGTCACTGTCACGCACGAAGGTCAGACCAACGTGAGACTTCTTCAAAGAAGTTGTCTTTGCAACGGTGAACTGAGCGTAGAGCCATGCAGCTTTTGCGCGATCTTCCGGGGTAGACTTCATCAGAGTCCAGGAACCAGCATCCTGATAACCCAGCTTCATGCCTTCTTCCCAGTAAGCACCCTTCGGAGAAGGAGCCATACGCCACTTAGGAGTGCCGTCTGCATTCACAACTGGAATACCCTCTTTCACCATGTCTGCGGTGAACGCGGTATACCAGAAGATCTGCTGAGCAACAGAACCCTGTGCCGGAACCGGACCAGCTTCAGAGAACACCATGCCTGGCGCTTCAGCCGGAGCGTACTTCTTCAGCCACTCGATGTACTTGGTGATGGAGTAAACCGCTGCAGGACCATCGGTAGCACCGCCGCGCTCAACGGAAGAACCAGCTGGGGAACAACCGTTTACGCGAATGCCCCACTCATCAACTGGCAAACCGTTTGGAATACCCTTGTCACCAGCACCTGCCATGGAGAGCCATGCATCGGTAAAGCGCCAACCCAGGGATGGATCTTTCTTACCGTAGTCCATGTGACCATAGACTTTTTCGCCGTTGATTTCTTTCACGTCGTTGGTGAAGAATTCAGCGATGTCCTCATAAGCAGACCAGTTAACCGGAACACCCAGCTCATAGCCGTATTTCGCTTTAAACTGAGCTTTGATGTCTGGGTTTGTGAACCAGTCATAGCGGAACCAGTAAAGGTTCGCGAACTGCTGTGTTGGAAGCTGATACAACTTGCCATCAGGGCCAGTTGTGAATGAGCGACCGATGAAGTCTTCAACATCCAAAGTTGGCAACGTGACCGCTTTACCAGTACCAGCCATCCAGTCAGTCAGGTTACGAACCTGCTTGTAGCGAGCGTGCGTACCGATCAGGTCGGAATCGTTGACGTAAGCATCATAGATGTTCTCGCCAGACTGCATCTGGGTCTGAAGCTTCTCAACAACATCACCTTCACCGATCAGGTCGTGAGTAACTTTAATGCCGGTGATTTCGGTAAATGCTTTTGCAAGAACCTTCGCTTCGTATTCGTGGGTCGCAATGGTTTCGGAAACCACTTTGATTTCCATACCTTTGAAAGGCTCAGCTGCTTTGATGAACCAGTCCATTTCCTTCATCTGCTCTTCCTGAGAAAGAGTAGAAGGCTGGAATTCGTCGCTCACCCACTTCTTCGCGGCTTCCATGTCTGCAAAAGCAGAGCTGGATGCGCAAATCATGGCTGCAAAGCCAACGGACGCTAAAAGCTGACGTCTCATATATATTCCTCCCGATTATAATTGATTGCACTGAAAGTTCCCCTAAACATCAGTGCAGAGAAAAAAGCTCAATCCTAAACCCAGCGGAACACGCAAAACGCGTATGCCACACAGACCAACAGAGCCCACCAAAGGTTTGCACTAACAAACCCAAGCCAAAACAGGCAGATAAACGCACTGCCCAGCAGCGAAACAAACAAGCGGTCGCCGCGTGTCGTCTCAAATTTCAAAATCCCATGCCGTGGTGTTCCCCCCGGCACAAACCACTCCCAAACCGCCATGCTGGAGATCAGCAGGCCAATGGTGATGAAGAAAATCGCAGTCGGCGACGTCCAGGCCATCCAAGAAAAATCCATAATCGCCTCCCTGTTAAACGCGACCCAGGGCAAAGCCCTTAGCGATGTAGTTACGTACGAAGTAGATCACCAGCGCACCCGGAATAATTGTCAGAATCCCCGCCGCCGCAAGTACACCCCAATCCATGCCGGAAGCTGAAACCGTACGGGTCATCGTGGCCGCAATCGGTTTAGCCGCAGTGGTCGTCAGCGTGCGGGCAATCAGCAGTTCCACCCAAGAGAACATGAAGCAGAAGAACGCTGCCACACCGATACCGCTTGCAATCAAAGGCATGAAGATCTTGCCGAAGAATTTCGGGAAGGAATAGCCATCGATGTAAGCAGTCTCGTCAATCTCTTTCGGGACACCAGACATAAAGCCTTCCAAAATCCACACAGCCAGCGGCACGTTGAACAGACAGTGCGCCAGAGCCACCGCAAGGTGCGTGTCGATCAGACCGAAGGCGGAATAGAGCTGGAAGAAGGGCAGTGCAAACACCGCTGGCGGAGCCATACGGTTGGTCAGCAGCCAGAAGAACAGATGCTTGTCACCCAGAAACTTATAGCGAGAAAACGCATAGGCCGCTGGCAGCGCGACCGCCACGGAGATAACCGTATTGAGCGCCACATAGGTGATGGAGTTGATGTAACCGTTGTACCAGCTCGGGTCCGTGAAGATCACCATGTAGTTGGCGAGCGTCGGCTCATCCGGCCACAAAGTGAACTTGCTCAGAATCTCCTGGTTGGTCTTCAGGCTCATGTTGAAGAGCCAGTAGATCGGCAGCATCAAAAACGTGATGTACAAAGTTGGAACGAGGAAAGCATAGCGGCTTCCGGTTCTCTGTGCCTTTGCGCGGGTCCGGCTGCGTGGAGCCTGTCCACCAGCAGCAGCACCACCATCAATGACTGCAGTTCCAGTTGTTGTCGACATGGTGCTTACTCCTCGCCTGCGTAGTGTTTCTTCTCAGTCCCAATGTTGTTCATCGCGGTGTAGAACACCCATGAGAACAGCAGGATGATGAGGAAGTAGACGAGTGACATTGCAGCAGCTGGTCCAAGGTCAAACTGACCAATCGCCATCTTCACAAGGTCAATACTCAGGAAGGTCGTGGAGTTACCCGGTCCGCCACCTGTTACAACAAACGGCTCGGTGTAAATCATAAAGCTGTCCATGAAGCGCAGCAGAACCGCAATCAGCAACACACTGTGCATCTTTGGCAGCTGGATATAACGGAACACCGCCCAGCGGGACGCCCCATCAATACGCGCGGCCTGATAGTAAGCCTCTGGAATAGAAACCAGACCCGCATAGCACAGCAGCACAACAAGGCTGGTCCAGTGCCACACATCCATAACAATCACGGTGGCCCATGCAGCAACAGGGTCCTGCGTGTAGTTGTAGTTGATGCCAAGAGAATTCAGGAAGTAACCCAGCAGACCAATGTCCGCACGGCCAAACACCTGCCAGATGGTACCAACCACGTTCCACGGCACGAGCAATGGCAGCGCCATCAACACCAGACAAACCGGAACACCCCAGCCTTTTTTAGGCATACAAAGCGCAATGCCGATACCCAGCGGGATCTCGATAACAAGAATGGAGAAGGAGAAAATCAGGTTGCGGACCAAGGCATCATGAAAGCGCTCGGAGCTGAGCAGTTCCTGAAACCATTCAATCCCAACCCAAAAGAACTGATTGTTTCCAAAGCTGTCCTGAAACGCGTAGTTCACGACAGTCATCAATGGAATAACAGCGGTAAAGGCCACCAGCAAAAGAACCGGTAAAACCATGAACCAGGCTTTGTTGTTTACGGTCTTTTCCATGGATCAGGCCCCCTCACTTACGAGCCAGCTGTCGGCATAAAGGTTCGTCTGTGTTGGATCGAAGAGAGCTGTCGGGCTTTCCGGAATGCTCATGCCTTCGCCAACAATGGCGTTCAGCGCAACACCTTCCATCTCACCACGTAAAATGCGGTAGCGGCCGATGTCTTCAACAGCGTTGACTTTCAACGGCAGACCTTCTCCGGCACCACCGAGTTTCACAAACTCAGGACGGATACCAACCTCGGTTTTCTGGGCTTGCTTTTTCGGGTCGAGACCGCATGGCAGCGGTACACTGTGCCCACCAACACGCGCCATGGTTCCATCCACCTCGCACGGCAGAATATTCATGCCCGGAGACCCGATGAAGTAACCAACAAAAGTATGCTGAGGTTTGCGGAACAGCTCATCCGGCGTTCCAATCTGCACAACTTCGCCGCCATACATCACCACAACCTTATCCGCGAAGGTCAAAGCCTCGGTCTGGTCGTGGGTCACATAAACCATGGTGAAGCCAAACTGCTTGTGAAGATGCTTCAACTGCGAGCGCAGAACCCACTTCATGTGCGGATCAATCACGGTCAGCGGTTCATCAAACAGGATCGCGTTGGTATCAGAGCGCACCAGACCACGGCCCAGCGAGATCTTCTGCTTCTCATCCGCCGTCAGGCCCTGCGCCTTGCGCTTTGCCTTGCTTTCCAGATCAATGATCCGCAGAATCTCGTTGACCTTCTGATCAACTTCAGCTGCCGGAACACCGCGGTTGCGAAGCGGAAACGCCAGATTGTCGTACACAGACATGGTGTCGTAAACGACCGGGAACTGGAACACCTGCGCAATGTTACGCGCTTCAGTAGAAAGCTCCGTCACCGGCTTGCCATCAAACAGCAGCTCACCCTCGGACGGTGTCAGCAAACCGGAGATGATGTTCAAAAGTGTTGTCTTGCCACAGCCGGAAGACCCAAGAAGCGCATAAGCACCGCCATCTTCAAAGGTCAGGTTAACTTCCTTCAAAGCGTAATCGCTTGGGCTTGTTGGGGTCGGCAAATAAGAGTGGCGAATGTGGTCGAGATCAATACGTGCCATGCTCGCCTCCTTAAGCCGCTTCACGCATGAGAGACGCAACAGAGCGACCCTCATCATCAAAAATCATGAAGTTCTTGGCATCCACATACACGTCGATCTTGGCATCCACGTCTACGTTATGAATGCCATGTTCCAGCGCCACCCAGCGGTGGTTCAGGCATGTCAGGTGGATGAAGCTCTCAGAACCGGTAATCTCGGAGACATCAACAACCGCAGGAAGACACACAGCATCTTCACTTGGGCGCTGCAGGTAAAGGTGATGGGGCCGGAAACCTGCTTTGTAATGTCCATCAGGAAGACGCTTCTCTTCTTCTGATGCCGGAATAACCGTGCCATTTGACGTGCGGAACTCACCCCCGCTCTTCGTCAGGCCCAGCAGGTTCAGCGGCGGATCAGAGAAAGTCTGCGCAGTAACGATGTCCTGAGGATTTCGGTAAACATCAATGGTATCACCAAACTGCGAAACCTGCCCCTCATGCAAGGTGGCTGTACGCCCGCCCAGCAACAAAGCTTCTGTCGGTTCTGTTGTTGCATAAACAAACACAGCACCGCTTTCAGAGAAGATCTTCGGCAGCTCGTCACGCAATTCTTCGCGCAGTTTGTAATCCAGGTTCGCCAATGGCTCATCCATCAGCACCAGATGCGCCCCTTTGACCAGCGCACGCGCAATAGCAGTACGCTGCTGCTGACCACCGGAGAGGTTCAG
Organism: Pseudovibrio sp. W74; assembly: GCF_001623085.1. Lineage (NCBI taxonomy): Bacteria > Pseudomonadati > Pseudomonadota > Alphaproteobacteria > Hyphomicrobiales > Stappiaceae > Pseudovibrio > Pseudovibrio sp. W74. Next base: position 138,947 of record NZ_LMCJ01000017.1, on the reverse strand, counting down.
CGGTGTTCTGTCCAGATAAGGTGTAAGCTTCATCAAGTCCGCAGCTTTGCGCACTTGCTTGTCAACATCAGCCCCTTTTACTCCCGCAACGCGCAGCGGGCTGGCGATGTTCTCATAAACCGTGAGAGCCGGGTAGTTGATGAACTGCTGATAGACCATGGCGACGTCGCGCTTGCGCACGGAAACACCGGTCATATCCTGTCCATTTACGAGCACTTGCCCTGCAGTTGGCGTGTCCAGCCCTGCCATCAAACGCATAAGCGTTGTCTTGCCTGACAGTGTTGGTCCCAACAATACGTTCAATGAGCCACTTTCAAGACGCAAAGACACGTCGCGAATATGGTCCATACCGTCAACAGTCTTGCTGACGCCCCTTAATTCAAGCATGTTGCCCTCCCGGAACAGAAAGCGACCCAACTGCTTCCTGCGGTACGCGCTGCTTGCACTGCGGTACCTTCATATTCCTGACTGTAATTCCAAAAAACAACTCGGTGGTCGAGCTGAATCTCTTAGTAAAGGTCCCAGCCTTTTAAAGAACTGCGCCGTTTTGCAACGCTACGCATCTGTCAATTTTTCACGAGCCTCCCCGAACACTCTCAAGTTCTGCTTTCTTACGCAGCTCCGTCCCTACAAAGTGCCATTAGAGATCAAAATTAAACTACGTCCTAACCAACACGTCAATTTTCGTTTACAGTCGATTACGCGCATATTCGCGTAATTTCGAAATATAAGCGAAACCACTTAAGCGTCAATTCGAAAATTGACAAAACGAAACTCTCAGCTGTTATCCATTAGGATGAGAACGCACCCAGTGCGGCAGAAAATGTTGAAGATCTGTCATTCTTGCATCTGACAGCCTGAACCAATAACACGTTGAAAAGACTGCGCTGTTGACGCAAACTCTGATTTATTAAGCTAGCTAATATTTTCGCGGCGAAATAATTCGAACCTAAATTCCCTATTCAGATGTTCTCCACCGGGTGTGGTCAATTCATGAAACCACCTTGCTCAAACATCGATTCTGACAACCGCTTCCGAGGAGGATCCCCTCTCCTCGCCCTCTTTCGCAAGCCCCCTTGCCCTTCAGGTAGATGCAACTCTATTGTCGTGCAGAGCAATAAAACCGAGGCAGCTAGCTTTGGTCGCTCTGGGAGGGGAACTGTATCATGGACTTTTGCCTACAGCTTTACAGCGCACGAAACTTCCAGCCCTGGAAAGAGATTTTTCAGGAAACAGCCCTCCTCGGCTACACACAGGTAGAAGGCTTTGAGGAGCTCTACCCTACACTGGAAGCTGCTCAGACAGTGCGAGATCTCCTCGATCAATACGACCTCGACATGCCCTCCGGCCACTTCGACCTCAAGGATCTGGAAGAGAACCTCGATCAGTGCATCAAGATCGCAGTCCTCCTCGGCATGCACACCATCTTCGCCCCCTACCTCACACCAGAACAACGCCCGACAACAAAGAGAGAATGGACCGTCTTCGCCCACCGTTTGGAGCACATGGCCAACACGCTCAAGCATAAAGGCTTCCACTTCGGCTGGCACAACCACGATTTTGAGTTCAAACCACTTCCGGACGGCACCATTCCTATGGAGCTGATTATCTCAGAAGCTCCCACCGTGGAATGGGAGGTCGATGCCGCATGGATCATCAAAGCAGGTCTGGACCCGCTGGACTGGATCGAAGCCCACGGCACCCGCATCACCGCAGTCCATATCAAAGACATCGCTCCAGAAGGCGAAGGCACAGATGAAGATGGCTGGGCAGATGTCGGCTTCGGCACCGTCCCATGGGGCCACATTCTGACGGCCTTGCAGGAAAAAAGCCGAACCAAGATCTACATTCTTGAACACGACGATCCAAACAATTTTCTCCGCTTCGCTGACCGTTCCTTAACCTCACTTAAAATGCTTGAGGGTGTATAGGTAGTTTGCCATAGACACGCCTTTCCCTTGGATTAAGGCAATCCGATTGTCTCCACCAAGGAGACGGCACAAGGGAGAGGTAGGATGAACAGACGAGAGTTTCTCGGAGCATCTGCCCTAACAATTTCCAGCGCCTATTACATGGGCATCGTTGCTGGACCTGTTTTCGCTGAAGGCGAAAAAACAAACTCTGTCAAAAACGCAAAAGTCACGTATTTTGACGCCCGTCCAGGCGCCCGCTCCAGAGACATTGGCTTCGATTCCGATGGCATGGTTTGGTACTGCGGACAGGCAGATGGCACACTCACACGTCTTGATCCTGACAATGGAGAACTCCACCCGGTTTCACTGGGCGAAAATGCAGCCCCACACGGCGTGGTGCTCGGCCCCGATAACGCAATGTGGGTCACCGAAGGCGGACAAAACGCCATCGCACGTGTTGATCCGGCAACAGACGCCGTCACCCTCATTCCGCTACCTGCCGAGTTCGCAGACGCAAACCTCAACACAGGCATCTTCGACCACGACGGCATCTACTGGTTCACCGGACAAAACGGCGTCTATGGCCGCGTTGACCCCATCACACAAGAGATCGAAGTCTGGCCAAGCCCTCAAGGCCCCGGCCCTTATGGCATCACTGTCACACCGCAAGGTGATGTCTGGTACGCCTCCCTCGCCGGCAGCCACATCGCCAACATTGACAGAACCAACGGACGCGCCCGCATCGTGACGCCTCCAACAAAAGAGCAAGGCGCCCGCCGCGTCTGGTCTAACTCAGAAGGCAAGCTCTGGGTCAGTGAGTGGCTCTCCGGTCAGGTCAGCGAATACGACCCGAAGGCAGACACATGGCGCGCATGGCGTCTCCCCGGCAACGATCCACTGCCCTACTCGGTCTATGTCGATGAGAACGATAAGGTCTGGCTCACAGACTTTGATGCCGACGCCATCGTCCATTTTGATCCGGATACAGAAGAGTTCACCAGCTTCCCAAGCAACAAAGCAGACGCTGACGTCCGCCAAATGGCAGGACGTAAAGGCGAAGCATGGGGCGGAGAATCCGGAACAGACAGGATCGTGCGCATTCAGTTTGATGAAACCGAAACAACACCATCCTGAATACAACAGGATCAGCAAAAAAGAGGGCGCTCAATCGGGCGCCCTTTTCCATTTAAAACCTGCAAATTTTAAGCAAAAAAAGGTGATTTGAGAAAAAAACCTGCGCTGATAAAAACCAGCGATCAGGAAGCATATCTAAGCCTGCCTAACCAAATCGGTACCTGTACTGAAACGCAAATTCAGTCCTGAATGGCAGGTAAACAGCTGACCATCATCTCAATTTATCTCTGGAAAGAAGCAATATGAAGAAAGTGATTTTAGGCCTTGTTATTGCCGCATGCGCAACGCCTGCACTGGCTGGTGAAGTGACTTTGAACAACACTCAAATTACTGAGTTATTGACCGGCTCAACCATTAAAGGCATCCACTTTGCCGCTGAAACACGCCAGTACTTCTCCGAGTCTGGTCTCACCCTCTGGATCAAAGAAGGCGACGCAAAACCATTCGAAGCGCGCTACAAGATCGAGAACAATCAGTATTGCTCCAGCTGGACTGGTCTTTGGAGCAAAGAAGAATATGGCTGCTTCAACATCACCCATGATAAAGAGCAGGGCATCTACTACTTCATCAACGAAGACTTCCGCGCGCCATTTATCCTGAACAGCAAGTTCCAGCTTACATTTGATTGATCTGCATTGTGCTCCGGTTCTAAAGCGGGTTCCGTTTTAGAACTGGAATGCCATCTGGTCTTTGCTGGCACCGGCTCCGTGCGGAATACCCTCGTGATCCAGCAACCAGACTTTCGTATCCAGCCCGCCACCGAATCCAACCAGAGCACCATTCGCCCCAATCACCCGATGGCATGGAATAACAATCGGCAATGGGTTCGCATTGTTCGCCAGCCCCACAGCACGGCTCGCACCCGGATTGCCTAGCGCTTTCGCGACATCGCCATAACTGCGCGTTTCCCCAAACGGGATTGCCGCAAGTTGCTCCCAAACGCTCTTTTGAAAGTCAGTGCCAATCAGCTTCCAGTTCAAAGAGAACTCTTTTAGCTCCCCTGCAAAGTAAGCTTTAAGCTGCGCAATCAAGTCCGCATAAGGCGTGGCATCTTCCACCCAGCCGTCTTCAACAAACCGCCTGCGTGCACTTTCAGGAAAATGAAGAAACTCCAGCCCACCAGCTTCTCCACCAATCAGCAAAGACCCAACCGGGCTTTCATAACTGCAATATGTGATTGGCTCTGAAACGCTGGTCATGAAAGTTTTCTCCCCCTGAAAACGCATAAAAAAAACTCTCCACCACGATCAGCAGCGGAGAGTTCTTTAAAGCTTAGTGAAGGCATCAGAGCTTAGCAAGCTCACGCTCCTCAATCAGCAGCGTAAGTAACCTGTTTTTGAACACCAAGACCTTCAATACCCAGCTCCATCTTGTCGCCCGGCTTCAGATAAGTCTCTGGCTTCTGGCCCATGCCAACACCCGGAGGCGTGCCAGTGGAGATCACATCACCAGGCTGCAAGCTCATGAACTGCGACAGATGCGAAATCACCTTCGCCACATCAAACACCATGGTTTTGGTAGAACCGTTCTGATAGCGATGGCCGTTCACTTCCAGATACATGGAAAGGTTCTGCGGGTCTTCAACTTCATCACGGGTCACAAGCCACGGGCCAATCGGACCGAAGGTGTCAGCAGACTTACCCTTCACCCACTGGCCACTGCGGTGCAGCTGGAAATCACGCTCAGACAGATCATTGACCACGCAATATCCGGCCACGTGATCCAGCGCACCCTTTTCGCTCACATACTTGGTGTGTTTACCAATCACCACACCCAGTTCCACTTCCCAGTCTGTTTTCACAGACCCGCGCGGAATTTCAATGTCATCGTTTGGGCCACAAATAGCTGAGGTCGCCTTGAAGAAGGTCACAGGCTCTTTTGGCACTTCCATGCCCGCTTCAGCAGCATGGTCGGAATAGTTAAGGCCAATACAGATGAACTTGCCCACATTGCCGACACAGGCACCAATGCGCGGATTACCTTCCACCACCGGCAGGCTGGTCAGGTCCAGCGATGCAATTTTTGCAAGACCTTCCGCGCTGAGCGTATCTCCAGCAATGTCACCAACCACACCAGAAAGGTCACGAATGTTGCCATCCGCATCCAGAACACCCGGTTTTTCAGCGTTCAGCTCACCATATCTAAGAAGCTTCATATCCTACCCATTTTCTTATACTGACCAACCGCCATCAATGGCGTGCGTCTGACCTGTTGTAAACGCGCTATCATCACTACCAAGGTACACAGCCAGCGCAGCAATCTCTTCTGGCTTGCCAATGCGTCCCATAGGTTGACGCGCAATAAAATCTTTCATTGCCTGCTCGTAATTGCCTGTGGCCTTCAGCCGGTCATGCAGGGACGGACTGTCGACCGTTCCAGGACAAATCGCATTACAGCGAACACCTTTGGTCACAAAATCCGCTGCAATTGCCTTGGTCAGGCCAATCACTGCTGCTTTGGAGGAGCAATAAACAAACCGGTTCGGAACGCCCTTCAACGACGACGCCACAGACGACATGTTGATGATGGAACCACCACTATTTTCCAGCATGCCAGGAATCGCAGCTCGGCAGAGGCGGTACATCGCCTTCACATTCAGATTGAAAGAGAAATCCCACGCATCTTCATCACAGTCGAGAATCGTACCGTTGTGTACGAAGCCCGCACAGTTGAACAGAATGTCCAACGGCCCTGTAACTTCAAGAGTGTCACGCACATCATCTGCATTGGTCACATCCAGCCTCAGGCCGGTCACACCCTCAATCGCATTCAACTCTGTAAGCGCAGCTTCGTTAATGTCTGTTGCAAAAACCTTTGCCCCTTCAGCAGCATAGGCTTCTACCGTAGAACGGCCAATTCCCTGCCCTGCAGCGGTGATAAGGGCTGTCTTGCCAGTCAATCGTCCCATGTGTCCTCCCCCGGACTGAATCTCTCAAAATTTAGGCTCGGCCAAACGGACCTGAAACTCGGATTATTAGAGAGGAAGCACCGCTTATCGTCAAAACAAAAGGCAAGTGGCCCGTTGGCCCTCTCCCAAAGACCGCAGAAATCCGTCAGTTCACCAAATCACATAATGGCATAACTTAAATATAAAAACTTCTTTCAAATGTAAATTAGAAATTGACAAGGTCGAATTTTGCGTCAAAAAATATGCTCACATCAAACAGAGCTGATCATGGCAGACACACAGACATCGCAAGACAAAGCTGAAAAATACCGCGCTCCTGCTTTGGAGAAGGGACTGGATATTCTGGAACTGCTGTCCCAGTACGCATCCGGCCTGTCTCAGGCAGAGATCGCAAAAGCACTCGACCGGTCCCCCAATGAGATCTACCGCATGCTCACCACACTGGTGCGCCGCGAGTATGTATCGCGCTCCATAGAGGGTGACCGCTTTCAGCTCAGCCTGAAAATGTATTCCATGTCGCATCGCCACCCACCCGTCACGCGGTTGTTGGAAGCGGCGGTGCCCATGATGCGCAAAACGGCCAAGGACGTTCACCAGTCCAGCCACATCGGTATGGAGCATCAGGGAGAAATCGTTGTTGTCGCCAGCGTGGAAGCGCCGGGCAACTGGAGTTTCGTCCTCAAAACCGGCTCGGTCATCGGCCTCTGGAACACAGGCACCGGACGGGCAATCGCTGCCTTCCAGAAGCCGGAGATCCGAGAACTCATGTACAACCAGCATGAGCGCGCATTCGGAGAACCGGAGATGAGCCTCGATGAATTCCGTGCCATTCTGGATGAAGTACAGGAACAAGGTTTCGTACGCATGCCATCTGCCAGCACAGTCGGCGTCACAAATCTGGCCTTCCCAATTCTGGGACCAGATGGAAACGCAGTCGCTGCACTCAGCTGTCCATTCATGGAGCGCATCGACGATTTCAAAGCACCGGGAATTGAAGACGTTCAACAAGCCTACGCTCAGGTAGCGAAGGACATCACCAGCATTTACGGCACAGTGCCAACATAAGGAAATCGCTATGGGCTTGGGAGGGAAGCTGGCTCATCGACAATTGGGGGGAACAGATCTGCAACTGCCGACATTGGGAATCGGCGGCGCAGCATTTGGTGGGCTGTTTGCAACAGCTCCTCGCAAAGAGTCTATGAGCACATTGGATCGCGCCAAAGAGGTTGGTCTCACCTACATTGACACCGCCCCTTACTATGGCTTTGGCCGCTCCGAACGTGTCATTGGAGATGCCGTGCGCAAGCACGACTACATCCTCTCCACCAAGGTTGGCCGCCTGCTGAAACCGGGCATGGCAGACAACCCGGCCCAGTTCGGCTGGCCAGACCCACTGCCCTTCCATCCGGTCTATGATTACTCGTATGACGGCATCATGCGTTCCTACGAGGCCAGTCTACACCGCACCGGTCTCGACCGACTTGATATCCTATTGGTGCATGATATCGGCACTGCGACCCATGGCCTGGAAGAAAACCGCCGCCATATGAGAGACCTGCAAGGCGGTATCAGGGCTCTTCAGGAGCTCAAGTCCTCAGGTGCTATTTCAGCAATGGGCCTTGGCGTGAACGAGACCGCCATTTGCATGGAGCTGATGCAGCAAGCCCACTGGGACGCCTTCCTCCTTGCTGGCCGTTACACCTTGCTGGAGCAAGCCCCTCTCAAGGATTTGCTGCCAGCCTGCACAAAGGCCCAAACCTCCATCATTCTCGGCGGCCCGTTTAACTCAGGCATCCTCGTTGGCGGCAACACCTGGAACTACGGAAGCGCACCACCTGAAATTCTGGCTCATGTGACAGCGCTGAAAGAATGCTGTCAGGAGTTTTCGGTTGATCTGGCTGCAGCAGCCCTGCACTTCCCACTCGCGCACCCCACAATCGCCAGCGTTATTCCCGGCATGCGCAATCGCAGCGAGCTGGAAGATATCCTCAAATGGATCGCTGCCGACATTCCCGACGCCTTCTGGGCAAGACTGAAAGAACGAGACCTTCTTCCCGCTGAAGCCCCGGTCCCGTCTGGCAATCTCTTCTTCGAACAAGAGGTGAAGCATGCTTAGGATCGATGCCCACCACCATTTTTGGAAGCTTTCCCGCGGCGACTACAGCTGGCTCACGCCAGACCTGAATGTCCTGTACCGCGACTTCCTCACCAGTGACATCCAACCCCTGCTCACACAGGCAAAGATGGACGGAACCATCCTCGTTCAGGCAGCAGACACCATTGAAGAAACCCTCTTCATGCTGGAGCTGGCCGCAGAACACGACTGGATCCTCGGCGTCGTCGGCTGGGTAGACATGGAAGCAGCGAACGCGCCAGAAGTCATCAGTGAACTCTCCCAAAACCCAAAGCTCGTCGGCATTCGTCCGATGATACAGGACATTGAAGACGACGAGTGGATGCTGCAGGACAATCTGCACCCCGCCATTCAAGCCCTCATTGACAACAAGCTGACACTCGACCTGCTGGTCCAGCCCCGGCACCTGCCACACCTTAAAACCTTCCTCAGCCGCTACCCGGACCTGCGCGCAGTCATCGACCATTGCGCCAAACCGGATATCCGCAACAAGGCCATCGAGACGTGGTCCCAACACGTCGGCGACATCGCACGCACCTCCAACGTCTGCTGCAAACTCTCAGGTCTCCTGACTGAGGCCTCCGAGAACGCAGAGATCGAAGACATCGCGCCCTATGCCTTTCACATTCTGAAATGCTTTGGACCGGAGCGCGTCATGTTCGGCAGCGACTGGCCTGTCCTTCTCCTCGCAAATACCTATCAAAACTGGGTGGATATGGTGGAGCAGCTCACCGCTGACCTGCCACAGGCAGACTGGGAGGCCATCTTTGGTGGCACCGCTGCAAAGTTCTATCTCACCAAAACAATGGAAACTCTCTGAAATGTCGGCACCCATTCCAGCCAGCGTCAAACTTCAGCCAGCGGACAACGTCATCATCGCCACAAGAGCTTTGCAGCCGGGTGATCAGGCAGGCAATCTTCAGGTCCTCGACAATATCTCCGCAGGTCACAAAATCGCCGAACACGACATCAAGCAGGGACAAGCGCTGATCAAGTTCGGCCAGACCATCGGCTTCGCAACAACGGACATTCAGGCAGGCGCCCATGTGCATTCGCACAACATGGAGTTTTCCGATCCCGGCGTGCACCACAGCTTCTGCAAGGACTACAAACCAACGCAATACGCCGAGCACCCGGAAGAGCGTACCTTCCTCGGTTATCACCGCGAAGATGGCAGTGTCGGCACCCGCAACTACATCGCAGTCCTCACCAGCGTAAACTGCTCCGCCACCGCAGCTCACCGCATCGCAGATGCTTTCAGCGATGAAGACCTGTTGCAGTTTGAGAATGTAGACGGTGTCGCCTCCTTCGCTCACGGCACAGGCTGCGGCATGGCAGGCGACAATGAGGGCTTTGCCAACCTGCAACGCGTCCTCTGGGGCTACGTCAAAAACCCAAATGTCGGCGGCGTTCTGCTGGTCGGCCTGGGTTGCGAAGTCAACCAGATCGACTTCCTGCTGGATGCCTACGGCTTGAAGCAGTCACCAACATTTCAGTTCATGAACATTCAGGGTATGGGCGGCCTGCGCAAAACCATCGAAGCTGGCATAGAAAAAGTCAAAGCCATGCTGCCAGAGGCCAACAAAGCCTCTCGTCAGCCAGCGCCACTCTCCAAACTCATGGTCGGCCTGCAATGCGGCGGCTCTGATGGCTGGTCCGGGGTCACAGCCAACCCAGCTCTTGGCTACACCACCGACCTGCTCGTCAAATACGGCGGCACCTCGGTCCTTTCAGAAACCTCAGAGATCTACGGCGCAGAACACCTGCTCACCAGCCGCGCCGCCAACCAGAAGATCGCTGAGAAACTCGTGGAACGCGTCCGCTGGTGGGAGGACTACACCGCCCGTAACAACGGCACCATGGACAACAACCCCTCACCGGGCAACAAACGCGGCGGCCTGACAACTATCCTCGAAAAGTCGCTCGGCGCAGTCGCCAAAGGTGGCACCACTGCTCTGGAAGGCGTCTACAAATACGGCGAGCCGATTGAAACCAAAGGCTTCGTCTTCATGGACAGTCCCGGCTACGATCCTGCCTCCGTCACTGGCCAGATCGCTAGCGGCTGCAACCTGATCGTCTTCACCACAGGCCGCGGCTCCGCATTCGGCAGCAAGCCATCCCCCACAATCAAGGTCGCCAGCAACACACCACTCTTTGAGCATATGCCAGAAGACATGGACTTCAACGCAGGCTCCATCATCTCCGATGGCAGATCCGTCGAAGAAGTTGGCACGGAGCTTTTCGAGCTGATGATCAAGGTCGCCTCAGGCGAGCACAGCAAGTCAGAGGCGCAAGGACTGGGCGACTATGAGTTCGTCCCATGGCAGATCGGCGCAGTGATGTAGCGGGATTACTACTCTCTGAACCTAGTCCGGTATTCGCGCGGGGTCATACCTTTCACCGCGCGAAACTGCCTGTTAAAGTTGGCCAGCGCCGAATACCCCACATTATGAGCAATCATCGAAATCGGCGCATCCCCACCAGAAAGCTGCGCACACGCATCCCCAATCCGAATGCGCTTCAGGTACTCTGAGATCGTCTGTCCCGTATGCCGCTGAAACAGCCGGTGCACTCCGGAGACACTCAGCGCCGCCGTCTCGGCTAGTTCTTCCAGCGTCAACACACGCGCATACTCGGAGTGAATGAGCGTCAACACCCTGTCGATGCGCTCATTGCCACCATCCGCACTGGAAAGCACAACCGGATCATGCGCCAGCTGCATCGCATATTCATCCTCTGAGAGTTCCGACAAAACCCTGAGAACGATAAACAAGCGCTCCAGCGGGTCTTCCTCAAAGAAACTCTCGATCTTGGGCACCACACGCCGCCGCGCAGCATCACTGAAGCTTAGTCCCGCCAGTGCCCGCTGAAACAGCTTCTTAACACCAGCCAGTTCTGACATCTCGCTGGTAATTCGCTCAATCCACTCCGGCTCAAACCAGATAACCAATGCCTGATGCGGTTCACTCTCGTCAGGCCGATTGTTAGACGCCCACGTATGCGGAAGATTAGGTCCAAGCAGCACAAGGTCTGAGTGCCCGTAGTCTCCTACATGATCACCCACATAGCGTTGCCCTTCAGAGTTCAACGTCAAGGTCAGCTCATATTCAGGATGGTGATGCCAGGAGAACGGAATGCCGTCATGAAGACGCCGGTTCATCACCTTGAATGAACCGTCTTCAGACTCCGGCACTTTCTCCAGATATGACCGCATTTCACCCTCTGAACCAATAAGACGCCAGAATAGTACCAGTATCCGCTAGTTTAGAACAACTCTCACATACCAGAGTGAATAAACTCACAAGTTCATTGAAGGATCTGGGAGGACCAAATGGACGCTGAACTGCTTGCAGACAATCACTGGGGCTCAACCGCAACCGACACCCAGTTGAAGGACATCAAGAAGACCCTACCGCTGCGCGTCTTATCAGAAGAAGACTGGCAGCACTGGATCAACCGCGGCTATGTCATTGTACGTCAGGCCGTCCCGCAGGAAAATGTAAAAAGGCTGGTCGATCTACTTTGGGAGTTTGACGAAAAAGATCCCACTGATCCGTCAACTTGGTACACACCACAACGCCGCGCTCACAAAATGCAAGAGCTGAACAACGCGGGTATGCTGGAAGTCTATAATCACCAGCACCTGTGGGACAACCGTATGCAACAACGCGTCTACGATGCTTTCGTAGACATCTGGGACCGGGAGGACCTCTGGGTCAGCATCGACCGCGCAAACCTCAATCCGCCCAAGAAAAACCGCGACGGCAAACCCGGGTTCATCCATTGGGATGTAGACACATCCCTGCGCCCTCAACCAATCAGCGTTCAGGGCGTTCTTTCATTAATCAAACAAGATGATGAAACTGGTGGCTTTCAATGTATCCCAAAGCTCTTTGAAGAATTCGATGAATGGGTCAAGACCCAACCAGAAGACCGCGACCCCAAACATCCAGACTACTCTGGCTTTGAGATCGAGAATATTGAAATGGAGCCGGGCGACCTGATGATTTTCAACGCCCTCCTCGCCCATGGCATCCGCCCCAACAACTCAAAAGACAAAGTACGGATCGCCCAATACATCTCCATGTTCCCATCTGAGCAGGCCAATGAAGGTCTCAGACAAGACCGGATCCATCAATGGCGCCACATGGAGCCACCACAAAGAGCATCCTTTCCCGGCGACCCGCGAGATTGGGAAAAGAAAAATGCTAAAACGGCAGAACTGACCGATCTCGGCAAGAAACTTCTGGGACTGGACCTCTGGTAAAACAAAAAAAGCGTTTCCTCATAATGAGGAAACGCTCTTGCACCGTAATTCATTAAGTTATGCGTAGCTGACGACCTCAAACTCGATGCCATCATCATCATCAAAGTAGAAGCGTCGACCCGGCTCATAGTCAGCGTGGTTTCGGGTCTTGTATCCGCCCGCCAAAACTTTATTCTCAACCGCATCCAAATCATCAACCACCACGCCAACGTGGTTCAAACTGCCATGAGTGATGTAGTTGTCTTCTTGAGTGGCATTGGTGTTTCCAAGGGAATAAACAGCGATATAGCTGTCATCCGATCCAACATGAACGGTTGTTCCACCTGCCCGGGCAGCACCCTGCCAACGCACATTCCAGCCAAACCAATCTGAAAGACGGCCCGCGGTCGCAACTGGGTCAGAAACGGTGATGTTGACATGCTCTAAAAAACTCTTTGTCATCGCAATAGCCTTTCTTTTGACTTCTGATGACACCCTGTTTAGGAGTTCAAGTTAAGTTTAAGTCAAGCACTATTTTTGAGAATTTTATGCAGCACTCAGATGTCATGACAATCGGTGAATTAGCCGACCGTACCGGCCTCACCACTTCCGCTATTCGTTTCTACGAGACCAAGGGAATTGTTACCGCCAGCCGCAACTCTGGTGGTCAGCGCCGTTTTATGCGCGCAGACATCCGCCGCCTGTCATTTGCGTTAGTCGCGCAGGAGTTTGGCTTCACCATCAAGGAGATTTCGGATCAACTCGGGACACTTCCCCCGGGCCGTGCTCCGAACAAAGCTGAGTGGCAACGCTTAAGCCAACAGTTCAAAGTTCATCTGAATGAGCGCATTGCACGCATGGAGAACCTGAGAGCGCAGCTGGAAGGCTGTATGGGGTGTGGCTGCCTGTCTCTGGACAAATGCGAGCTGTACAACGCCGGCGACGCCGCCTCCAGCTACGGCCGCGGCCCCCGCTTCATCTATGGCGACAAGTCATTTAAAGCTGAGGGCTAGTGTGCGGTAATCGGAGTTATCGCGTTTCAAAATTTAGACAACAAAAAACCCGTCATCTTGGTGATAACGGGTTAAATTTTGGTTGCGGGGGTAGGATTTGAACCTACGACCTTCAGGTTATGAGCCTGACGAGCTACCGGGCTGCTCCACCCCGCGGTAAATAATGTTTGTTCTGTTTTATTTTGTAGAGATTTGTCGGTGTGGATTATTCATGCCCGGCGGCGCCCTACTCTCCCGCGTCTTAAGACGAAGTACCATTGGCGCAGGGGCGTTTCACTTCCGAGTTCGGGATGGGATCGGGTGGGGGCGCCCCGCCATAGCCACCGGGCAGGAATAAGTCACACTGACTTTTGAACTGGTCTTTTGTGCCACTCTTTTCGGAGTGTTTGTTGTTGTTATCCAAGTTTTAGCTTTGTTTTGTTGGCTATCTCATATC
>NZ_LMCJ01000017.1:121822-125153 GCF_001623085.1 Pseudovibrio sp. W74 | reverse complement strand
TTGTGCCACTCTTTTCGGAGTGTTTGTTGTTGTTATCCAAGTTTTAGCTTTGTTTTGTTGGCGACAAATCTACGTGTTTGTCGTTTATGATTATAGCTTAATGGGAGTGATCAAGATCAATCGAGCTATTAGTAAGGCTCAGCTTCGAGAGTTACCCCTCTTCCACATGCCTCCTATCAACGTGGTGGTCTTCCACGGCTCTCAAGGGATATCTAGTTTTGAGGTTGGTTTCCCGCTTAGATGCCTTCAGCGGTTATCCATTCCGAACATAGCTACCCTGCAATGCGGCTGGCGCCACAACAGGTCCACCAGAGGTTCGTCCATCCCGGTCCTCTCGTACTAGGGACAGATCCTCTCAAATTTCCTACACCCACGGCAGATAGGGACCGAACTGTCTCGCGACGTTCTGAACCCAGCTCACGTACCACTTTAATTGGCGAACAGCCAAACCCTTGGGACCTGCTCCAGCCCCAGGATGTGATGAGCCGACATCGAGGTGCCAAACAATGCCGTCGATATGGACTCTTGGGCATCATCAGCCTGTTATCCCCGGCGTACCTTTTATCCGTTGAGCGATGGCCCTTCCACGAGGGACCACCGGATCACTATGACCGACTTTCGTCTCTGCTCGACTTGTCAGTCTCGCAGTCAGGCAGGCTTATGCCATTGCACTCAACGAGCGATTTCCGACCGCTCTGAGCCTACCTTCGCGCGCCTCCGTTACCATTTGGGAGGCGACCGCCCCAGTCAAACTACCCGCCACACACGGTCCCGGGTATTGTAGTACCGCGGTTAGATATCCATGAGGACAAGGGTGGTATTTCAAGGATGACTCCACCAAAGCTGGCGCCTTGGTTTCAACGTCTACCACCTATCCTACACATGTCATCACGAATACCAGTGTGAAGCTGTAGTAAAGGTGCACGGGGTCTTTCCGTCTGACCGCAGGAACCCCGCATCTTCACGGGGAATTCAATTTCACTGAGTCTGTGCTGGAGACAGCGGGGAAGTCGTTACGCCATTCGTGCAGGTCGGAACTTACCCGACAAGGAATTTCGCTACCTTAGGACCGTTATAGTTACGGCCGCCGTTTACTGGGGCTTCAATTCGGTGCTTGCACACCTCCTCTTAACCTTCCAGCACCGGGCAGGCGTCAGACCCTATACGTCGCCTTGCGGCTTCGCAGAGCCCTGTGTTTTTGATAAACAGTCGCAACCCCCTATTCTGTGCCCCCAATACAAAGTTGCCTTCGTATTGGGCTCCCTTCTCGCGAACTTACGGGAGCAATTTGCCGAGTTCCTTCAGCACAGTTCTCTCAAGCGCCTTGGTATACTCTACCTGTCCACCTGTGTCGGTTTCGGGTACGGTCTTAGCGTGGGAGCTATTTCCAGGAACACCTTCACCGCATCTCCAATCCAATAAGGAGATACGATACACGGCATCCGTCACTACCCACTGGCCGGGGAATATTAACCCCGTTCCCATCGACTACGCCTTTCGGCCTCGCCTTAGGGGCCGGCTAACCCTGCGCCGATTAGCGTTGCGCAGGAACCCTTGGACTTTCGGCGAGAGGGTCTCTCACCCTCTTTATCGTTACTCATGTCAGCATTCGCACTTCTGATACTTCCAGCAGCCCTCACGGGTCCACCTTCATCAGCTTACAGAACGCTCCGCTACCGCTTGTCAAAGACAAGCCCGCAGTTTCGGTGTATGGCTTTAGCCCCGGTACATTTTCGGCGCGGAGACCCTTATTTAGACCAGTGAGCTGTTACGCTTTCTTTAAATGATGGCTGCTTCTAAGCCAACATCCTGGTTGTTTTGGGATCTCTACATCCTTTCCCACTTAGCCATAACTTAGGGACCTTAACTGGCGGTCAGGGTTGTTTCCCTCTCCACAATGGACGTTAGCACCCACTGTGTGTCTGCCCTGCAGTACTTCCTGGTATTCGGAGTTTGGTTAGGATCAGTAAGGCGGTGAGCCCCCATAGCCCATCCAGTGCTCTACCCCCAGGAGTATTCACAGGACGCTCTACCTAAATAGATTTCGCGGAGAACCAGCTATTTCCGAGTTTGATTGGCCTTTCACCCCTAGCCACAAGTCATCCCCGAATTTTTCAACATTCGTGGGTTCGGTCCTCCAGTGCATGTTACTGCACCTTCAACCTGCTCATGGCTAGATCACTCGGTTTCGGGTCTAATCCAACGAACTAAGACGCCCTATTCAGACTCGCTTTCGCTACGCCTACACCTATCGGCTTAAGCTTGCTCGTTAAATTAAGTCGCTGACCCATTATACAAAAGGTACGCTGTTACCCAGAACAAATCTTGGGCTCCAACTGTTTGTAAGCATTCGGTTTCAGGTACTATTTCACTCCCCTCGTCGGGGTACTTTTCACCTTTCCCTCACGGTACTGGTGCGCTATCGGTCGACTAGGAGTACTTAGGCTTGGAGGGTGGTCCCCCCATGTTCAGACAGAATTTCACGTGTTCCGCCCTACTCGAGGACTATAAATCTTTCTACCCGTACGGGACTATCACCCACTAAGGTCAAGCTTCCCAGCTTGTTCCGGTTCTTAATCTATAGCCACTGGCCTGATCCGCGTTCGCTCGCCACTACTAGCGGAGTCTCGGTTGATGTCCTTTCCTCCGGGTACTTAGATGTTTCAGTTCCCCGGGTTTGCCCCCTTGCGGGTACACCTTACGGTGTGGGTTGCCCCATTCAGAAATCGCCGGATCAAAGCTTATTCGCAGCTCCCCGACGCTTATCGCAGCGTATCACGTCTTTCATCGCCTCTAGTCGCCAAGGCATCCACCAAATGCTCTTAAGACACTTGATCACTCTCATTAGCTATAATCATAAAGGCCACTCCAAAAGGAACAGCCAGACTACTGACACTTCCAAAGACACTTCAAAGAAGTGTCGGAAGTGGCATTACTAACAAAAATAAAGCTTGATTTAACTTGGCTTGTACATCGGTTGCTCAATGTACAATCAACAATACATACATCGTATGTATCAAAGACATATGCAATGCATATGCCTAGACCAGTTCATGAGACATAACTGGCGGGGCAGCGGTCAAGCGCCCCCGTACAATACCCTGGCGGGTATTGGTAACTGGCTAGCTGACACATCCGGCAAACCCCTAAAGGTCTGGCGCCAGATGCGGCCAATTATGTCTTCTCTTCAAAATGTCACAGAACAAGCAGGCTTTTGAACAAAACCCGCAAAACGGATGCTTTCATTATGATATCAAAACAGAGAACCGACTTTTCTTTCGAAAAGGCGCCGACACTTCGGACACTTTTTCAAAGTATCTTACAAAGTGGC
>NZ_LMCJ01000017.1:100168-117668 GCF_001623085.1 Pseudovibrio sp. W74 | reverse complement strand
ACTGGCGGCATAACGCTCACAATCACAAAGGCCATGGCATTATTAGGGTTCAGGTCCGGGTCCAGCGCAAAGGCCACCAAACCAATGGCTCCGGTGATTGCAAAGAAGAGAAAAGAGAACAGCCCGGAATAGAGTGTACCGCGCGCCGCGGCAGACGCGGTCTTCCCCGCCAGCAAGCGCTGCATATAAGGAGGCACCAAAGTCTCCCCAAACATAAAGACAAGAATAAGCCCAATCAGCCCCATCCAGCCAAAGTCCGGCCCAGGCAGGCTTAGATGATCTGGCGGCACCGCCGCAAACAGCGCATCAACACCGCCAATTTGATAAATGCCAAAGCCCAGCACCAGCGGCATGCCAATCGCAAGAATAACGAACTGCACCACATCGGTATAGACCACCGCCCGCATACCACCCAGCGTGGTATAAAGAATAACAATGCCGCAGCCGATCCCGATGCCCCAGAACCGGTCCAACCCAAAAAACACGTTGAAGATAACGCCAATCGCCCCAACCTGCGCGCCCACAATACCGCAGCACAACAATAAACCGCAGACACCCGTGGTCAGTCTGGCCAGCTTGCCATAGGCCTTGCCCATAACATCCCCAACAGACACCGCATCAGGAAACGCCTTCATCTTGGGTGCAATCAGCGTGGCAACCGCAATCTCTTTACAGCTGAAGCCCCACAGCGCCACAATGTTGGCAACGCCATATAAAAACACCTTCTCCGCATTTCCGGTAGAAAAGCCCCCGCCGATAAAAGAGGCGGACATGGTGGCGAAGATAACAAGAGCCCCAAACTCACGCCCCGCCGTCGCATAATCCTTCAGCCCCCGCTGAATCCGACCACCCCACAACCCCACCACAAGTATGCCAACCAAATAGCCAGCCACGATAATCATATCGATCATCAGCAGGGGTTCCTTTTAGACACCAACAGGAGCAATCGCGCCCACGTCTAACAGGAAGACATTACGTTGTAGTGAGGTGAGAGATTAAAAGGCGGGGTTTGGGGGCAGTTTCTGTCACGCCGTTGTTATAGGAGCATACGAAACTTAAGTTCCTCACAATAGAAGCACGTTGCTCTGATCAATTACTGACAGTCGCTTCAGTGCAGAAAACTCATCGGCTTTATGTATTTGCATTTTTTTAATTGTATACTCTTCCAACAGTCGTGAGGTATGGATAGCACTCCATTCAAGCACCATCCATATACTCGATACGGACGAAGTAGATCTTCGCTGCAACTGCTCGAACGACCCTTAGTTCGCTGTGAGGCGAAACATGACAACTATAAAGAACGCAGCTCACGAACGATATTAATACTAAGGGCAACTTCCAACAGAAAGGCGGATACTGCGTTTGTGTGCCAGGCGCTTGACTAGGATACCTTCTTTGTAACCACAAAATAGCTCGATGCACCCTTGAAAATTTCCTCAGTCTCAATGACCTGCAACCTTTCATCATCCAACAGATCGTCCAAGTCTGCACTCTTGAGTTGTCGAATGGGCACGGGAATAACCCCAACCTTTAACAACGCTTTGACCAACAAAATTTGCAGTGTAACCAAGGCTGACTTTTTGCCACCCAAGCAAGGTGTTACAGAAATAAACAACCCGCCAGGCTTCAGCAGTTCAACCGTTCTTTGCACAACACTTTCCGGATCAGGCACTGTGTGCAGCATGTTGAATGCCAACACCACATCGAAAGAACCACTCTCGAACTCTTCATCGAAGATATCAGCTTGTTCGAAATCAACGTTGGCAATGCCACCTGTTGTGGCCTTTGCCTTTGCGATTTCGATCATCCCGGTTGAGATATCAATCGCGCGCACGCTGTGAACCAAGCTGGAAATCTCGCAGGCGGTTGTGCCTGTTCCACATCCGTAGTCCAACACAATGTCGGTATCCTTCAGATGTCTTTTTGTGTTCTCGCGGCTGCGACTATGAATGAACTCAAATTTCTCTTCTGTGTTGTCATAGTTGCTAGCGGATTGATCCCAAAACCTTTCCAATTTGCTCATTCTGTCTTTCCTGTATTTTGAACGTGATCTTGCAGCGCTTCGTCGCAATTGTGAGCTCCACGTCAATGTCCTACTGAGTCTTTCTAGTTGCTTATCTACGCCTTGTTGCGCGGTCGGATTTGATAGTCACAATCAGCTGCAACAAAGCCAAGGCTTCCTGTCGTCCCTTGCTCATACATAATACCCATACACCAATGGTCGTTCTATTGACTAAATACGTTGGTTGTGTATACGTAAATCGATGAACTGGCAGGCCGTATCATTCGACTGGAACCAAGTGAGAGCGTTCCACGCTACCGCCTTAGAAGGGTCGTTCAGTGCTGCGGCTCGCGCATTAGATACGACACAGCCAACAATCAGCAGACAGATATCCGCTCTCGAAGCTTCACTCAGTGTCACTCTGGTTGACCGCACTGTTAAAGGGCAAACGTTGACCCCAGCGGGGCAAGAACTCTTAGCCCACGTACGCTCCATGGGTGAGGCTGCAACGCTCCTGTCGATGGCAGCCGACCGTCAGTCGCAAAATATTACCGGGGAAGTCGTGTTAACCGCAACCGACCTTATGGCAGCAGCCTTTTTGCCCGTCATATTGTCTAAACTGCGGAGCCAGGCTCCCGGCATTACAATCCGCATTAACGAGTCCAGTGGAATCCAGGACCTCATGTTACGCGAGGCAGACATCGCGATCCGACACGCCCGACCAGATCAAAGTGACCTGATAGCAACCCATGTTGGAGACTTGAGAGCCAACTTATACGCTTCAAGCGACTACCTGACACGAGTTGGTCGACCACGCACAAAAGAAGATGTGGTAGACCATGATTTTGTGGGCATCCCCGATCCTGAACGTCTGATTGCGCCGATGAACAACATGGGCATCCCCCTCCGATCCGCAAACTTCGTGATGCAGCCGTGTTCGAGTATGGTCACTTGGGAAATGGTGAAGTCTGGTCATGGGATTTCAATGCTGCCCGAGGTCTTAGGAGAAGTTGAAACTTCTGTCGAAAAAGTACTCGTAGACCTGCCCTCTATGGAGTTCCCTATCTGGCTGGTTACTCACAGAGAACTTCAAACAAGCCCACGGATCAGAACAGTATTTGACCTTTTGGCCAACTATCTTGGAAAGATCGCTGATGCCCGCATCGAAGATACAAGCAGTTTGTCTTCGTTATTATACAATGAACTTCCCTAAACCGGACATTCGCCGCTCTGCTGAAATCCGGTAAATTGGGCTCAACAAACCCATGACAAATCCAAGTTACGACGAGCACAAAATTTCACCTACAGCGTATCTCCGAAAAGCAGAAACCAGTTTTCGGATAAGCACACCTCTACACCTAAGCTACAAAACCTTAGCTCACACAGCTACCGGGACCGCCTCAACATCATACTTGTTCGGTCCCTTAGTCCCCGCTGCAAAACCAACGTTCGCCAGTCCGCCCATTGCCACGAATGCAAACACAAGACTGACGACAAGTGAGGCAGCATATTCCGGGAGTGTTGGGAGGATGGCGAAGTAGATGGACGGAACAAGGAAATAGAGAACAAACCACCAGCCGGATTTTCCCATGTCATGCAAGCGCCTGATCATTAGCGAAAACTGGATGTAGTAAAGGGCAATGGACATGAGAACTGCCAGGGTCTTTGGGACGGGGTGAGAAGCGATCGGGAACACTTCAATCATGAACACCAGACCACACATAAACAGGCCAATCCAGAACAGGTTAAACAACCAAAACTTCGCTCTGCCCAACCTGCCTTTAATCCCAAGATAGAACATCCCACCACCATATTGCTCATGTGCGTTGAAGTCGGTCACGCAACTCTAAAGCGCCCAAACTCATCGCAGTATTCCCAAAATATTGAGGGTGCAGATAACAAACCTGTTTCTGATGCAAAACCGATTGCAGGTGGTAAGAAGCAAACCGTCGCAACTGTCTTGAAGGTGCAGGCTGAGGAACGCATTTTTGCTCGTGATAACTGAGGCTTCAAAACCCTCCTGAACGCCATAGGCATCTACTAAATTATATAGGTGCCTGCAGTTGTGTACTTGTCAAATACATCACATAGTATGCATGTCTAAAGCATTCATGCAGCAGGAGGCGGGCCGTTGAGTGAGGCAATTCAAACGGAACCGATCGTCGGCCTACCAAGAAACTCATTCTCATTAAATTCCATCCGGCGAAAAGACAGATTTGCATTTTGGCGAGAGAGCTTAGCCTGTCTTTGCGAGGCGGAAATTCACCGCGGCGAGGATCAGCTGGATTTCTTCGGTGAGATCCAGTCTGTACTGTTCGATTCCCTCATGCTCTCTCAGGTGACAGCGCAGGCCCACATCGCCAACCGCACCAATGCGGCCATGGCGCGAGATGGCGTAGATCATTATTTGCTGATGGTTCATGATGAGGGCGACGCCGAATTCTATGCAGGACCAAAGAGCGTCAACCTCAACAAGGGTGACTGCATTTTTCTGGATTTCTCACAGGAAGGTGGCTCAATCTCGGGCAGTTACAGCAATCGCTCCATTCTGATTGCACGCGAGCAGCTTGCACCCCTGCTGCACAGCCCGGATGACAGCAACTTAAAAACACTCCCGGCGGCCCATCCACTAAACGTGATTTTGCGCGAACATCTCTCCTCAGTCAGCGCCCAGACCAGCAAACTAAACATGCAGCAAGCCCAGCAACTCGTGCCCGCAACCATGGGGTTGATTGCAGCATGCCTGAATGGAATGCCTCATGAAAGCGAGGCAGGGCAGGAAGGTGTCAATCTGGCCTTGATGACCCGCGCCCGCCGCATTATCGAGGCAAACCTGACCAACCCCAACCTGTCTCCGGACTATCTCGGCGGCGCTATAAACGTATCGCGCAGCAAACTCTACGAGTTGTTTCTGTCCTTCGGCGGCGTCAGCAAATACATCCGCGACAGGCGCATGAAGGCCGTCTTGCGCGCACTGCTAGACCCGCGCAACGCCTACAGAGCAACCTATCAGGTCGCTTTGGACTTTGGCTTCATGAATGAAAGCAGCTTCAGCCGTATGTTCAAACAATACTTCGGCTTCTCCCCTCGCCAGGTGCGCTCAAAATCCTTTGAGATCACCGCAGCCGCTCAGGGAGAAATCAAGCAAGGCCGACAATACGAAGACTGGATCCTGAACCTCAGCTAGAACGGCAGGAACACCGGAATGAGCAGGGTGGCAATCGCCAGCGCCATGATCTGCAGCGGCACGCCAATCACCACGTAATCCTTGAACCGGTAGTTCCCCGGTCCCATCACCAGCGTATTGATGGGCGAGGCCACAGGCGTACAAAACGCCGTCGAAGCCGCAATCGCAACGCTCATCAAAAACGGCTCAGGCCGCACACCCATAATAGCAGCCACCTCAAACGCAACAGGCGCGATAAGCACCGCCGTCGCCGTGTTCGACGTAAACTGGCTGAAAACAGAGGTGAGCAAAAACAGCGACATCAGCATCACATAAGGCGGACTATCGCCATAAAGCCCAACGATCTGGTCCACGATCAACAGCAGCCCCCCCGTCTTTTCCAAAGCGGTGGCCATGGGCATCATCCCCGCAATCAAAATCAGACTGGGCCAGTTGATGGAGGTGTAAGCCCGATTGACCGAAACACACCCCGCACACACCATAGCCGTCGCCGCCAGCACAACCGCCGTCACACTAGGCACCACGCGGAAAATGATGAGCGCAAGCATAACCGCCAGAATACCAAGCGCGACAGGCGCCAGCTTGCGCCGCGGCAGATAGTTCTTGATCTCCTCCGGAAACGCCAGCAGAAGAAAACTCTCGCGCGCCGCCTGCAGTTTGCTGATGTTCTCCCAGTCCCCAACCACAAGCAACTGGTCCCCAAACTTCAGCTCAATGTTCCCAAAGTTCCCGTGCAGAGTTTCCCCCTTACGGATGAGCCCAACAACGCTCAGGTTGTGGTTGGTCCGAAACCCGGCACCACTGATCTTTCTGCCGATCAGCTTGGAATCCGGCGCCACGATCAAATCCGCCATGCCAAGCTCACGAGCAGAAAGGTGATGCCCCTCCTCGCCCATCGGCAACAGCTCCAGCCCAATGCAGGCAAACACATCCCCGCTGATAGGCTCCTGCATCACCCCAAACACAATATCACCAGCCTTGAAGGCACGGTTTGTCTGGGTCGATGTCACCTTCAACCGCTTGGTCGTGGTGGAGGTATACTCCAACCCAAACAGTGTAAGCCCAATCCGCCGCCGCAGCTTCGCGCTCACAACAGTCTGCCCAACCAGCTCAGAATCCTCACGGACCCGCAAGCGGACAATCTTGTCTTCAATATCGTAGGCTTCCAAAAACCCCTGCAGCGTCCGGCGCCCCTGCTCCGTCGCCCCTTGTGGTCGCTGCTGACCGCGCAAAAACAGGCGCCCATACACCAGCATGTAAATCACTGCGACAATGAGAATAACGAGCCCGATCGGCGTAAAGATGAAGAAGTTGAACGGCTCCATACCAGCATTTTGCAACTGAGCATTGGCAATCAGGTTGGGCGGCGTCCCGATCAGCGTCAGCATCCCCCCAATCAGCGCTCCATAAGCAAGTGGCATAAGCAGCCGCGAAGGAGAAAGGTTGGAGCGGCTCGCAAGGCGGATAGCAACCGGAATAAAGATCGCCCCTGCCCCGGTCACACTCATAACAGACGCCAGCGCCGCAACCGTCAGCATCAGCAGAACGATCAGCTTCCACTCCTGATCCCCCGCAATCTGAACGATCTTGTCTCCCACCGCATAAGAAATCCCGGTTTGAGCCAGCGCCTCACCAACAATAAATAATCCGGCAATCAGAATAACAACCGTGGATCCGAAACCCGAAAGCATTTCAGCAGGCGTCAGAATACCAGACAGCCCAAGCGCCAACATCACCATGATCGCAACAAGGTCCAGTCTCAGCTTGTCGGAGACAAACAGGATGACGGCTGCAAACAATACGAAGAAGGTGAAAAGCATTTCCCAAGACATCGTCTTAGAGTCCTTCGAGAAGTAAATCAGAGAGTTCTGGTCGCAAAATCTGTGCGATGTATACGAGGCATACTCGGCAGATCTTAATAAGACAGGAGGTCTTATAGGCCACCGCTTAGTTTATCACGAGATATATGTAAACGTTTTGCTATCAAACCGCGTATTTGTGACTGTGGATATATTATAGGTTATTACCCCTATACTTTATTCAATTTCGCAAATGAGCATGAATTCCCTTCATCAAGCTGGCATTCATCCCACTTTTGTCCTCCACTCTTGGCAAAACAGATGGTTTCGTCACATCCCGGGATATTCTAGAATTATGACCATAGGGCACAAAATACCACGCGCCTGACTTCCACAATGAGGAACGTCATGTCAACGCTTTACTCATTCGCTCCGGAAATATGGTTGGCAAGTGGACCAGTCATCACAGCCGCACTTGGCTTTCGTTACTCAACCCGCATGGCGGTCATTCGCCTGCAAAATGGCGAGCTCTTCATCTGGTCGCCCATAGCTTTGTCAGATAAATTGAAAGACCAAATAGATGCGCTCGGCCCCGTTCGCCACATCATCGCACCAAACCATCTGCACGACAGCTTCCTTGCGGAATGGGCCATCGCTTATCCTCAGGCCCAACTCCATGCCGCCCCTGGTCTGGCTGAAAAGAGACCAGATCTGTCCTTCAGCTCTACCCTGAGCAACACGCCCCAGGCTGATTGGCAAACAGAGATTACCCAGTCTGTCGTGGGTGGCAACTCCATTACAACAGAGGTGGTGTTCTTTCACAAAGCCAGCAGAACCACGCTGTTCACAGACCTGTTGCAGCAGTTTCCTAAAGGATGGTTCAGAGGATGGCGGGCCCTCATTGCACGGCTCGATTTGATGACAGAACCAACACCAAGTGTGCCACGCAAGTTCCGCGTCGCCTTCCGCGATAAGACAACAGCCCGAAAAGCACTCAGAAAAATTCTCGGCTGGCCGACAAAAGCGGTCGTGGTCGCACACGGAAATCCTGTAACCACTGACGGTGCTGCTTACCTTGACCAAGCCTTCCGCTGGTTGAAGATCAGTTCACGCTAGCTTATCGACGCATTAGAAAATGCAAAGCGGCGGAGAACTCTGGTTCCCCACCGCCTAAAACTCCAAGCCCTTAAAGGAGCATTGGTCCTCTTAGAAAGGCCGTAAGAAAGCACCAAGCAAGGCTGCGATAAGAACGAGCTCAACAATAAGCGGTGGAACAACTTCTTTTACAAATCCATCTGCCAGCAAGCCGACAACACGGCCCAGCGCAACAACACCCAGCAAAATGGCAACGGCAACATAGGCTTGAGGTTGCGCCGTCACAAACCCAATAATCAAAAGCGCAACACTTGATAAGAACAGCCCACCAATCACAGATCGGATCGTGCTCAGACCCGCAACACCAACCGGCTCAAGCGCAAAGTTCTTCGTCATGTGCGACGGAGCAAACATTGAGACGGTCCCCAGACCGAGAAGCATAAGTGTCGGGGCGCCAACCATAATGAGATAGATAAGATCCATAGGTTCTCTCCAGATTAAGTAACTACAGCGTGTCTCCGAAAAGTGGAAACCGATTTTCGGATAAAGATACGCAAAAACAAAGACTAAAGCAGTTCAGGTGTTTCAACTTAAATGCGAACTGCTTTAATGACCGGATAACACCAACACCTTGACTGGGAAGGCCAACGCCTGGAACCGCAAGATCAACGCATGCATGATCGAGGTAGCATCTACCATGTGATAGTAAAGGCCGCCCCAGAACCCAAACTCACCCGCTGCAATCTGCTCACCATAATTGCTGTAGGCATTGGCAATGCACTTGCTGCCGGGAGGAATACCATTCGTATCACCGGGATAAAGCGGCTCCATGATCACCAGCAAGGTTCCCGGACGCGCAACATCCTGCGCATCCACCAGCTGATCCGTCGGACGGAACTGACCTGAGGAGATAAAGTCCTGTGTGTCCACCACGACCATCGGAATAACCTCAAACGGCCGCGATGCACAGGTGATCTCTGCCGCCATGCCAACCTTGATCACAGTAGCAGTAATCTGCCCAAAGCCCGCCTGAAACCGCCCATACCCCGTCGTAGAAGGTACGAGAATACCAGCAGGACGTAGGATCGGGCTTACAATATCACCCGGCTGAAGAATGAACTGCGTGATCACGCCATCAACGCCAGCATAAACAAACTTCTTGTGATAGGCGGATTCCGCCTGATGCAGCCGCGCAATCGCACTGGTCCGCTGTGCAGGCAGGCTCACGGTAATCTTCGTCTGCACGATATCCCGGTTAGCAACAGCCGCATCCAGCTGTCCTTTGCGCACAACCACCTGATTTTCGCGCGTATCAATTTCTTTCTGCGTCACAACATCAGAATTACGGCGTTGCAGATCCAGCGTCCGCTCCAACTCACTGACGGATTGATTATAGGCGCCCTGCGCCTGAGAGATCATGGCTTCCGCACTGATCAGCTCAGAGTTCGCCAGCTGGATCTCAGCATCAATTTCATCTACTTCACTCTGCGCCGTATCCACCTGAGCTTTCTCAGTAGAGGAATCCAGCGTAAACAGCAGTTGCCCGGCCTTCACATGCTGGTTGTTCTCCACCACCACCAGATCAACCCGCCCCGCCGTTTCCGGCAGGATGGAGACAGTGCGGTAAAGCGACAGCACGTTGGACGTGGTTGGGTGATAGAAGAAAACCAGCGTGATCAGCGCAATGGTCAGCATCAGCGCCCCGGTAATCCCCCAGCGCAGTTCATACCACACCGTAAAAAACGTAATCTCGTGCCCGATCCGCTTACCCTGCTTATAGCGACGAAACAGATAGTCCGGCAGGATCGTCACAAGCGAGCAAAGAAGAAACTCAATCATTCTGTTTCTTCCCCTTTATCGTCTTGCGCAAAGAGTTGGCGATGGTGTTAAGCGGTGTCTCATAATCCGGCAGGTTAATCGCAGCCAGCAACAGCGCTGCAATCCAGAAGTAGTTGTTGTGCGTAAACAACGCCAACACCGCCAGTAAGGCCACGATCTGCATATGCGACCGCCCATACTTGTGTGCCATCTTCTCTGGCAGGGCATGCAGGGAAAAGTAAAAGACACCCGCCAGCAACACCGCACCAATGGCGATGAAGATGGTGACCACCATCAAAACATCTGTACTGCCCGGTGCAGTGATGAAGATAGGAAGATGCCCAGCGAATTGCTCATGTTCGCCACCAGAAGCCATAGCCTGTACCGCTCGTCTCTCAGGGGTTGCATGGTGCCAGCGCAGAACGCGGACGGAATGGAGCATCTTTCATGCCCCATTCATGGTTACCCTGAGAGAAACAAATCGGGAGAAACTCGGCGAAAATGGAAGGTTTCGAGCCTTAAGGTAAAGGCCCACTAAGCGAAAACAGATGAATTGAAATCAAACCGCAGCCAGCTCTTCCCGCGCCTTCAAAAAGAGCGGCGCCAGCGCCTGCGACAACGCAAAGCTCTTCTCCGCATCTGTTTCCGTGTAGGCATGGTCTGCATCCAGCAAGTTCACCGTGCCAATTACCTCGCCTGACACCACCACAGGCAAGTTCAACGTTGCACCAAGCCCCATGGCTGCGATCTTCTCATGGTCGGGAAAGTAGTCCTTCACATCTTCAATGGTGTATCCAAGAAACGGCTTCTGCTGCACAAGCACGCGCTCATACCAGCCACCTTCTTTTTCAATCGGCTTGGTGCCAGAGGTGCCATAAGAGCCTTCCGCGCTGGAAAACAACCGCACCACATGGCTCCCGTCAGGATGCGTCACGGTAAGCGTAAACAGCTTGTATCCGGGAAACTTTGAGAACAACACGCCCGCTTTCTGTGCAGCCTCCTGCAAGCTGGTGCTCTCCGCTACAGCCTGCACAAACTCAATCTGATCAACCACTTTAAATACCTGCAATTGTGAAATGCAGATACTGTAACTCCTCCGTGCTGACCATCAAGTCAGAGAAACTCAACTAAGCCTCTTTCAAAGATCAGCCACGCTTCAGCTCTTTAAGACCGTCGTCATCCGTATAAAACTTGTCATCGATACAGCACTCAGCTCGCAAAAACTGCAGAACTTCATCCAACTGCTCAAACTGAGCAACACAGTAAAGCACCCGCCCCTCGCGCCGCTGTTTGATCAAGCCTGCAGAGGCCAAACCAGACAGATGATGCGACAGTGTTGAGCCCGGAATCTCCAGTTCCTCCTGCAATGTACCCACGGCAAGGCCTTTATAGCCAGCTTTCACAAGCCGCTTATAAATTGCAAGACGCGTTACATGTCCAAGTTCTTTCAAGGCCTTAGCAGTTTTTTCGATATCCATCTCATTCACCAGAATTTCTTATATTTCGATATTACTAGAAATATCTTGACATGAAAACCTATTATTCTATTATTTCGACAAATCCGGAAATATCGTAATAAGGATCATACCCAATGTCACTGTCCTCTGAAATGCTCATAAGCAGCCTGGAAATGTTCGCAGTGCTTGCTGTGGAACTGACGATCCTCTTTCTGGCGATCAGTTACTTCGTCGGCATCTTGCAGGAATACATTCCGCCAAGCCGCGTGCAGAAGATCCTCAGCAGTCAAAACGGCAAAGGCTATGTCACAGCAGCAGCGCTTGGCGTCATCACCCCATTCTGCTCCTGCTCCACCATCCCGTTCCTGAAAGGCCTGCTCCGTGCCCGTGCTGGCTTTGGCACCATGATGGTGTTCCTGTTTGCCAGCCCACTGCTTAACCCGATTATCATCGGCTTGTTCGCGGTGACTTTCGGTCTGGGAGTCACAGTGTTCTACTTCACCATCGCATTGGCGGTCTCCATCATCGCAGGTTACACGCTTGAAAAGCTTGGCTTTGAGAGGTTTGTGAAACCAGAAGCCTACTCTGCCCCATCCACCTCTTCATGCAGCAGCAGCTGCGGCGGAAGCGCGCCAGTTCAAAACAAGTGGGCAAGGGTATGGAACTCAACATGGGCAGACTTCAAAAAAGTCCTGCCATACCTGATCGGCGGCATCGCCATCGGCTCAATGATCTATGGCTTCATGCCAACAGATCTGGTGTCCTCTTGGGCGGGTGAAAACAATCCACTCGCAATCCCTGTGGCCGCTATCATCGGCATCCCGCTCTACATCAGAGCAGAAGCCGTGATCCCGCTCACCGCAGCACTTGCAGGCAAAGGCATGGGCCTCGGCGCAATCATGGCCCTCATCATCGGCAGCGCAGGCGCCAGCCTGACAGAGGTTATCTTGCTGAAGTCCCTCTTCAAAAACCAGATGATCGCCGCTTTTTTGGTCGTGATCCTGGGAATGGCCGTCAGCGCAGGCGTACTCTATTCGCTGATTTTTTGACCCTAGAAACCTCAAAAACCCTGCAACTCACGCAGATCAGACCCTACTAACAATCAGGTTAGTGGGGTTTGTTTTTTCTAATCGCGGATGATCTCCAGGAAGTCAGGGCCAAACCGTTCCAGCTTGGACTCGCCAACACCAGAGATTTCCAGCATCTCTTCCAACCGCTGCGGGCGTTCTACTGCCATTTCAATCAGGGTCTTATCATTGAAGATCACATAAGGAGGCACATTCCGCTCTCGCGCCAGTTCCATCCGCCGCGCCCGAAGTTTCTCAAACAGCTCCTGATCCGCAATGTCCTCAATCTGAGCCCTAGCTGGCGTCTTAGTCCGGCGCTCCATCTTCGCAGAGTTGGCAAGCTGATCCACCTTCAGCTCAATAGTCCGGCGTTCCTTCAAGAACTCCATACCCAGAGCTGTCATCTTCAAAGCTCCATGAGCATCATGATCAGCGTAGATCAAACCAGCAGCCAGCAGCTGCCGAGCAATCGCGTTCCACTTGATCTTGTCGAACTCACCACCAATGTTGAACGTCGACAACTGGTCATGCCCGCGGGAGGTGATCCGCTCACTCGCATTACCAAGCAGAACATCAATCACGTAGTTCGCCCCAAAGCTCTGCCCCGTGCGCAAAATGCAGGAGAGCAGCTTCTGCGCGGCAATAGTCCCATCCATAGTCTTCGGAGGATTCAAACAGGTATCGCAGTTACCACACGGTTCGCACTCATCGCCAAAGTAGCGCAGCAGAACAGAGCGCCGACAGGTCGCCGTCTCACAGTAAGCGAGGAAAGACCGCAGCTTCTGCCGCTCAATCTGCTTCTGGCTCTCTGGCGCTTCACTTCGGTCAATCATCTGGTTCAGGAACACAACATCCTGCATGCCATAGACCAGCCACGCCTCAGACGGCAGGCCATCACGCCCAGCGCGGCCCGTCTCCTGATAATAAGCCTCAATGTTCTTGGGAAGGTCCAGATGCGCCACAAACCGCACGTTGGGCTTATCAATGCCCATACCAAACGCGACCGTGGCCACCATGATCATGCCTTCTTCCTTGATGAAGCGATCCTGATTGGCCTCGCGTACGGAACTGTCAAAACCAGCATGATAAGGCAGCGCATCAAAGCCCTCATCAACCAGCCAAGCAGCCGTCTCCTCCACCTTCTTGCGCGACAGGCAGTAGATGATGCCACTTTCGCCAGCTGGCCGATCTTTCAGGAAACGCCGCAACTGCTGCTTCGGATTACTCTTGATGCCCACGGTGTAGGTGATGTTAGGCCGGTCAAACCCGGAGGAAATCAGGCGCGGTAGATCGAGACGCTCTTGAATGTCCTTCCGCGTCGGTTCATCCGCCGTTGCGGTCACTGCCAAACAAGGCACACCCTCAAGCTTCGCCCGTACATTGGTCAGCTCTCGGTACTCAGGGCGGAAGTCATGGCCCCATTGGCTGATACAGTGCGCTTCATCAATCGCCAGCAGCGCGATCAGCCCACGCTGGTTCAGCTCTTCCAGCAAACCAACAAACTCAGGCCGCACCAACCGTTCCGGCGCCACATACAGCAGATCCAGCTCCCCAGCCCGTAAATCCCGATAAGCGGTCTGAATGTCCTCACGAGAAAGCGCTGAGTTGATGGACGTCGCCCGCACCCCAAGCTCGCGCAGTGTCGCAATCTGGTCCTGCATCAGCGCAATCAGCGGAGAAACGACAACACCCACTCCACGGCGACACAAGGCAGGCACCTGATAGCACAGCGACTTACCTGCCCCTGTCGGCATCAACACACAGCAGCTCTCACCAGCCATTACGCTATCAATCACAACCTGCTGATTGCCACGAAACGCGTCGTAGCCAAATACTTTTTTCAGAACATCATGTGGCGAGGCAACAATATCTTGAGTAGGTGTCATTGGCAGCAGACTTAAAACTTTAGTAAGAAGATTACGTTTGATGCATAGTTTGAAATCTCATTACTGAGTTTCATCATCAGGTATGTTGTAACGCTTAATCAAAATCGTAGTGTACTCAGAACGTGAACCATCCCAACCACACTCAACACAGGCCCCATCAGCGAACTTATGATCGCAGTGCGGGTACCCATGAATAATGTGCGAGCATTCATTGCATAGGTCCACCATCTTTGAAGATTCAACAAAGAATGAACTTTCACACTCTACACATTGTTTGATTTCATTGTTCATCAGCCACGAGTAACA
This sequence comes from Pseudovibrio sp. W74, assembly GCF_001623085.1. NCBI lineage: Bacteria > Pseudomonadati > Pseudomonadota > Alphaproteobacteria > Hyphomicrobiales > Stappiaceae > Pseudovibrio > Pseudovibrio sp. W74. Next base: position 103,051 of record NZ_LMCJ01000017.1, on the reverse strand, counting down.
CGAAACATGAAGGTTCTAAAGAACGATTAGAACATCGTATCTACAGCTTCCATCACCTCACCGATACTTCGCAGCAGAGATAAACTCACCAAAGGTTTCGCACCACACCAGCACGGTGTTGTAGGTCTCAATATCAACGCCCTCAGGCACATTCAGCAGGAAGCCGTCGAAGGTTTTGACGTCGCCAATCAGCACAGAGTTGTCCTTGATCGGCAGGAACTCATCTTCGTGCTCAACAAACTCAGTAGTGAGGTAAACTTTATAATCCGGCCCCGGAGCAAGACGACCCTGATGAACGATCATCTCTGGAGAGATACTCACCTTGCCCTCACCCCAATGCAGGAAATCACTGCCACGCAGGTCACGGTTAAACTCTGCAGAATATTGCGCGTTCTGTGCTTTCTGCTCCAGTACGGCAGTCTCAGGAGAATCCGGTGCAGTCAGGATAGGCAGGAAGTAGATCCCAAGCGCAAAGCCAACAACAAGCACTATGGTGTGCGAAACAAGCAATGCAACAAAACGGATCATAGGAGTTCTCTCGGTTTACAAGGTCAAAATCATTATGATCATAAAAGCGATCACATCAAAGTGTCTAGCAACCACGTATGAGGATGGCAACAAAGCTACCTCATTGTAATCAATCTCAAAATCTCAAAACACTGTGAAATACCGTGAAGAGCCCACGGTTTCCTAATCGGTGCTCATATCACCTCAAAACCCCCTTCTCTCACACACAAAATACCATCAATTTCAACATGTTAACACTATCCACTCTAACCAAATGAGTGACCTGAGCCTGTTTATCCATGAAATATGCAGACTTAACATTCATCAAGTAGATTTACCTAAATGATGTTTAGCCTCAGCCCTTTAACCCCCTAGGACAAAAGGTCTGAATTATGAGCGAAAAAACTTTATACGAACGCCTCGGCGGCTATGACGCGATTTCTGCAGTCGTCAACAACCTCCTCCCACGCCTACAGAGCGATGAGCTGCTCGGACGCTTCTGGCAGAACCGCGGTGATGATGGGATCGCCAGAGAAAAGCAGCTCCTGATTGATTATCTGGCAAACAGCGCGGGCGGACCTTTGTACTACACAGGCCGCGACATGGTGATCACACACACCGGCATGGGTATCACCGAAGCAGATTGGGACGTATTTTTAGCCCACCTGAAAGCCACTCTGGAAGCTTTCAGCCTGCCAGAAGCTGAGTTCAACGACACCGTTGGTTTCGTGAGCAGCCTGAAAGAGGAAATTCTGGTTTAGCACCCCGATTATTTTCCAGAGCATTTAAACGCGCATCCCCCGGTATCTGGCCGCTGAGTTCAGGCCGGGTGATGCTTCCTTCCACGCAACCCAACCATTGCACATTTGACTTAGCGGCAGCTTTACCTCACAGTTTCAGAGAGTTCATTTTTCTGCCCATTGCGACACCCACAAAGTTTCATCATGCCGCTTTCATTGAGTGCCTATCTTAGTCTCGGGTTAGCTATCGCAAGCGTCCCACTCATCACACAGCGATGGGTGCCGCTCACCTTATTCGCTCTCTCACTAGTCCTTGCAGTCACCGCAGGCGTACTGAATGCAACCGGGCTCCTGCTCGTTCTCAGCTGGGCTGTGGTCTGTGCGGTCCTCTTCCAGCAAAAGCACCCTGTCTGGCTTTATTATGTGATGGTTGGTCTGCTGTTGCTGGCAGGGCATCTGGTGATGACGCATGAAGCTCCCGGCTTTCATAATCTTCAGGTCCTGTCTGGTGCAAAAACCAGCCCGGATGCTGTGCCATACTCGCTTTACCTCAATTTCGATAAGGCAGCTCTGGGCTTCCTGCTGTTTCTCTTTGCAGCCCCCCGCATCCGCACAGCCAAAGACTGGCTCCGCAGCCTGCGCATAACACTGCTGTTCTTCATTCCGGCAGCGGCAGTGTTGATCGGCGCAACCTACGCCGCAGGGCTGGTGGTGTTCGACCCGAAACTGGTGCCCTTCTTACCAATCTGGATCTTTGCGAACCTGCTGTTCACCTGCGTGGCAGAAGAGGTCTTCTTTCGCCAGTTCATCATGGGCCAGCTGATGGAAAAGCTCGGTCGCAGTTTTTGGGCAGGCACCGCGGCACTCGTGATCTCCTCACTCCACTTCGCCTACTACCATCTGGATGGAGGCCTGCCTTATGCAGCCTTTGCCTTCGTCGCCGGGCTGTTCTACGGCGCCACCTTCTGGAAATCAGGTCGTGTAGAAGCCGCCATAGGCGTCCACTTCCTCGTCAACCTCACCCATATCTTCTTCTTCACCTACCCCATGTTGGCGAAGTAAGGCAGGCAACCACCCACGATACCTTTTCCGTAAGAGAATGCTGCTAATCATTGCTCTGTCACGTGCTCGCACTTCAAGGCCTCGAGCTCTCGGAACAAAGGGTGGCTGAATGTCCAGATCGCAAACGAGGCTAACACCACGTTCAATCATCGCTGCGACGAGTGGAAACGTTCTGGAATGGTATGACTTCACCGTTTACAGCTTTCTCACGGCAACAATTGCCACCCAATTTTTCCCGTTAGAAAACAGAGTGGCTTCACTGCTTTCTGCATTCGCCGTGCTGGCTGTCGGCTATGCAGCGCGCCCTATCGGCAGTGTAATCTTTGGTCATATTGGAGATCGTGTGGGCCGCAAGGCCGCCATGATGATCTCCGTCCTGTTGATGGGCGGAGGTTCACTCGCGATTGCCCTGCTACCCACATATGGTCAGATTGGGATCGCCGCAGCCATACTTCTGGTTCTGGTAAGGATCATTCAGGGTATTGCTGTCGCCGGAGAATACACCGCCTCCGGTGTCCTCCTGGTGGAGCAAGCAGAGCCGGAACGCCGGGCATTAACGGGAGCATGGATTGCA
>NZ_LMCJ01000017.1:70648-100123 GCF_001623085.1 Pseudovibrio sp. W74 | reverse complement strand
GGCTGTTCCAGCCGGTATCAGCCTCCTTCTTTCAGCCGAACAGATGGCGGATTGGGGATGGCGTCTGGCTTTCGGTTTCGGCACGCTGGTCGCAATCTTCAGCGCGGTCATCAGGCGAAACATCACCGATACAGTGCTGGACGAAGACCCGGCAGATAACTCATCACCTGTCTGGCAAAGCCTGCGGGATCATTCTGGTTTGATCGGGCAAATGATTTTGCTGCTCATTCCAACTGCTGTGATTTACTTTGTAATTTACGTCTATGCGGTCTCATATTTAAGCGCGGAGCCAGGCTTTGGCGCATCCACGGCTCTCAATGTCACAACACTCAACCTGATTGTTATGGCTCTGTTTATTCCGGTTTGCGGACTAGCTGCGGACCGGTTTGGGTTGCGGCCAGCTTTTCTCGCTGGAGCTTTGGCAACCTTCATCCTCGCGGGCCCTTGCTGGTGGCTTATGCTCCAGGAGGACATCACATCCGTTTTTCTTGGACAGTTCGGTCTCACCTTAACAAGCACAGTCGGATGGGCGCTCTCCATCACAGCCCTCACCCTAATGGCGCCGGATCACTTACGCTGCAGCGTTGTCGCGCTCGGATACAATCTAAGCATGGCCCTCTTCGGCGGCACGACCCCAATCGTCGCCACATATCTGGTAACCCAGACCGGCAAAGACTACGCCCCCGTCTACTACATCCTCATCGCAGTCCTCATCTCCCTCCCAATCATCTGGCGTCTGCCAAAACTCATCGCTACAACACGGCTGCAGAACGCTTTGGCATAACGTTCAGCACCTCGTGTTTAAGCGAGCCCTCTAATGCAAAAAGTAATGTGTTAAGCTGAAAATACGCTGCTCATCAAAAGGATACTTTCTCCTATTTGATAGGAAGATAGACATCTCCGTTACGCGTACATTACCATCACTGTAATGACCGTTGAGCCCCCTCATAAAGGCCAGCATAAACAACATCTCAGTGCGGAGCGCGCGCTGATACGATCCAATGGGAGATTCCGCATGACACAACGCACTTCACCAAACATGGGCGAGTTCCTGCATCTGCGCGGTCAGAACCTGTCTAAGGGTGAGCCAATTGCGTTACCTCTGGTACAAAGCTCAATGTACCATCTTCCAGGATTACCGGAGGACTTCCCAAATTATGGTCGTGTTAGCAACCCGACATGGACCCAGCTTGAACATGCCCTCGCTCATCTCGAAGCAGCGCCTTGCCTATGTTTTCCTTCTGGAATGGCGGCAATTTCAGCAGCCCTCTTCGCAACGCTCAAAGCAGGAGATCGGCTACTGGTCCCGGCAGATGGGTATTATGTAACCCGCATCCTCTCCAGCCAGTTTCTGGCTAAGTTCGGTGTTGAAGTCGTTGAGCGCGACACTGCTGAGTTCACCACCGGCGGCTTTGATGGGTTCAACGTTGTGTTTCTGGAAACGCCTTCAAATCCCGGCCTCGATCTACTGGATATGAGAGCAATAGCCTCTGCTGTACGCGCCGCAGGTGGCATCACAATCTGTGACAACACAACCCTGACACCGCTTGGTCAGCGACCATTAGATTTTGGTGTAGACCTTGTCGTCTCCTCAGACACTAAATCCATGGCAGGCCATTCCGACGCCCTGATGGGTCATGTCGCCAGCCGAAACACTGAGATATTAAAAGCTGTCGAAGAGTGGCGAAAGTTTTCCGGCTGCATCCCCGGCCCGCAAGAAGCATGGCTGTTGCATCGAGGCCTCGAAACGCTGGATGTGCGCTATGACCGCATGTGTACGTCCGCAGCTCTGCTCGCAGAGCGTTTTGCAAATCATCCAGCCGTAAAGTCTATTCGTTTTCCGGGTTTGGAAACGGACCCAGCCCACGCATTGGCCAAAGCACAACAATCACGGTTTGGGTTCTTGATCTCTCTCACGCTTGAAACAGAATCCCAGGCTGAACAGTTCATCAATTCATGCTCCCTCTTGCGCCCTGCCACCTCATTTGGCGGAGTTCACAGCTCAGCAGAACGCCGCGCCCGCTGGGGAGACGCAGTAGATCCCGCCTTTATCCGTTTGTCCGTGGGATGCGAGCCGGTAGAGGAACTTTGGCAGGCCTTCTCTGAAGCCCTGGAGCAGGTCTCTTAAGAGACGAACTCAATCCACGACGGGCAGTTTCTCAGACTGTCCGTCTTCCACATCCTCATCACAGTCCTCGCCTCCCTCTCAATCCATTCCAACATCTATCCCTAATCCAAAGCTCGAATATCCGGTTGGCGCCACAGAACGAAAATAAGCCCCAAGGCAATGGCAAAGCAGGCGATGCCCGCGATAAACACGCCATGAATGTTAGCGGTCATTAAAGAAGCACCAGCAATAGCAAGCAGGAACTGACCTCCCGTCGAGCTCGATATGGTGATCCCCATGATCCAGCCTTGCTCACTCTCATCAACAGCAGCAGAGAACAAGGAAAACATGAGAGGCAGGGTAAGTGCAAAGGCCGCTACAATTGGCACTGTCAGGAGATAGGAGAGCCAGGCCACATCATTCACAGTAAAGGCCAGGAGTCCAACTCCCATCACAGTCACACTCACAGCGATCGTCGCCACCTTAGAAAATCGTTGGGATATTGGCCCTACCAGAAGCGCACTTACAAGAGCCAGAACCGATCCAAAAATGATCAGGAGAATGCTGTTTTGAAGCGTATCGAATCCAAAGCGCAACACCATGTAGTTATTGAGATAAATATAAAAGGCGCTCAGCCCGACCTCTATAAAGAGGAAAACAGCGCACAGCTTCAAAATTGTAGGCCTTGAATGTGCCCGCCAAAGAACGAGAAAGACCTCTGACAGGCCAAAATCTATTTTGCGGCGTGTCTGATTTGTTTCCTCAAAGAAAATAATGATCAGAACAATATTGATCAGGATCAGCATCAGTGCTGCATAAAAGGGCAGTTCAAGCGAAGCATAACCGCCCATGATTGACGGGTCACTGAGCGTTCCCGCAAACAGAGGCCCGATAATCAAGCCAAGGGCAATGGCTGCTGTCACGTATCCCATATTCCGGTTTCTCTCTGCACTCGTAGTGCTAAGATCAACAAGAGCGGCCTGTGCGATTGGCTGATTGCCTGCCGCGAACCCGGTAATTGCACGCGCAAGCACCAGCAAAGCCAGATTTGACCAAAGCAGCGCAACAACTGCCAGCCCATATCCGAACAAGGCACCAAACAGGCAAATAAGGATGGCCTTCTTACGCCCGATGTAATCCGAAAGCTTGGAAATATAGGCGCCGCCAAAAAACCAGCTGATGTAGAACGCTCCAGTCAAGAGGCTGAAATCAATCTCCCGGATAGCAAGAGAATCTCCAAGGGGAACAAAGGTGCTGCCGGGCACCATCACAAGGCTATTGACGATCGGAAAAATCAGCCCTTGCCCCATAACATCCACAAGGACAAGGAGAAGCAACGCAATTCGAGACCACCCCATCGCTTCACGCCTTTCGCGCTTCACATCAGCAAAGCATCATTCTGAAATTCATCAGAGCTATCCAGTAGCGGACCAACCGTCCGCCAAATCACTCCACCACGCGCAGGTGCTTCTTCTTCTCAAGCACCTTGAGCACGTTGGCCAGCTCGTGGCCGCGTTTTAGGATCACACCGCCAGTGCCAACAACGCAGTAGGCGCCTTGTTTGCGGGCAAGTTTGGGGTCTTTTTCAATACGGTAGAGCGGCATTTCACTGGCACGGCGGAAAATGGCGAAGATCGCCTTGTCTGTGCCATGGCCGATGGCGTAATCACGCCACTCGCCGCTGGCGACCATGCGTCCGTACAGCCTGAGGATCTGATCGAGTTCCGTTCGATGAAAAGCAACTATCGGTTTCGGGAGGTTCGGTTTTTGTTGAACGGCTGCGCTGTTGGCGCCACCATCAAGAGAGCGAACGCTCCCGGACACTATTGCAATATCATCCCCTTCACTCATGAAGGCCTCCTGCGTTCAGATCCTGTGGCTGGGCATCCCGGAGAAAGCAGAATATCGGCTCTCGCATCGCGGATGCGCCGAGGCAATCTGATTGAGCACGCAGCGTGAATTTAAAAATCCGCGACGCACGCTAAGCCATCGACAACCCCATTTTACCACATAATCCGTCCATCCTGCGGCAAAGCCTGAAAGAACGCAAGGGAGCCTCCTTTTGTTGCCCGGCAAAGGACCCCGTCAGAATTCAGAGTACACGCTAAAATTGTCACAGTAGTTTCTCTATTTCGCCCCAATTGGGTCATTGAGGAGCCACGAATGCCAGCCAAATTATCGTTGTTGCCCAAGCAGGTTCGGTTCTGTGGAGCTGTGGTGAAGACTCTCACCCCTACCCCCCGTTGACCCACTCGTCACAGTGCTGAAGGAGAACCGAACCGCTTCCCCCTACAACTTATCGCTGCGATAAACCGCTGGCTCTTAATCAGTGAGACCAAGGGACAGGCCACCACCCCCAAGTAGTTTCGGTTGGCTGGTACAATCCCATATTCCGGCCAAAAGCCCCGCAGCATCCCGCGCCAGCTTATTGGCATTCTTGGTCGCACGCGCATCCACGTAACCGACGTGACAAGTCTTACCTTGTCCCAGCTGAGTGATCACCAGCACCTGCCCGCGATAATACCCGTCCGCATCCGCTTTATCATCCCCCGCAACATCCGCCGGAATGTCCGTATGCCACCGCAAGATGGTCGCCACAGGCTCACCACCTTCCAGCACCCACTCAATAGTGGAGCCAAGCCGGTTCCACGGACTCAGGCCTTGTGTCGCCGCAGGTTCATCGCGCGCCTGCTCGCCATAACTGACGAAGAACCGCAAATCACCCTCAGCCACGTAAACAGGGATACCGTTATACCCCTGACACATCCACACAGCAGAGCCCACTGCATTTTCGGGGGTGTCTTGCAGCTCGCATGTCTCGTTTAAATCCAGCGTGGAATAAACACTCTCGGCCAAAGCGGTGGTGCACATAAAAATTCCGGTCATGGCAACAATGAGGAACTGAAAATTCTTCAACATTAAGCACCCACTTATCCCAGAGTTATTCGTCAGAAATTACTTGAACGAATTACGCAAGCTCGACTGCGAAATATATCTTGCAACACGCCGATGCCCCTGTAATACAGGCAGCAAATGAAATTGGAGTATACATAAATGCGTATCGATCGTATTCCTGTCGGTAAGAACCCACCTGAGGACGTCAATGTCATTATTGAAGTTCCAGTTGGCGGTGAGCCGATCAAATACGAGATGGAAAAAGAATCCGGCGCAATGTACGTCGATCGCTTCCTCTACACCCCTATGCGTTACCCAGGCAACTACGGCTTCGTTCCACACACCCTGTGCGGTGATGGCGACCCAATCGACGTAGTTGTTGTGAACCAGCGCCCAATCGTTCCAGGCGCCGTCATGAGCTGCCGTCCGATCGGCGTTCTGGTCATGGAAGACGAGTCCGGTCAGGATGAGAAAATCATTGCTGTCCCAAGCAGCAAGCTGACCCGTCGTTACGAATCCGTACACAACATCGAAGACCTGCCTGAAATCACCATCAAGCAGATTGAGCACTTCTTCGAGCACTACAAAGATCTTGAGCCAAACAAATGGGTGAAGATCACCGGCATTCACGGTGCGGACGAAGCAAAGCGTCTCATCGTAGAAAGCATCGAGCGCTACAACAAAGACGAAGGCTAAGCCCCTCTCTTTGCAAGCGACAAAAAAGCCCGGAGCTGCGTAGAGCCCCGGGCTTTTTTCATATCAAAACGAAGCGCTGAAACCTCATTTTTTACGAGGAAGCACCAGACCACAGAGCGTAATGAAGACCATCACACTCGCATAAATCGCGTTCAATCCGGCAAACGACAGACCGAAGATGCGGAACTGTGCAACAGAGCAGCTCACAACCTTAGTGGTCGCAAGGCTCTGCAGCATGTTGGAAGCAGATCCCAGCTCCATGCTGCCACCAGCGGCACAATCATTCGGGCCAAGCCAGAGTTCCCACTCTGCGCCAGCCTGATAGATGCCAACACCGCCGCCATACAGAAAACCACCAGCCGCACCCAGCAGTGCCAGCACAGAAACCCAGCGCAGCTTCTCGGTCCGGGTAAAGATCAGCGCCAGAATACCCAGCACCAGACCAGCGTAGTACGGATTACGCTGAATGAGACACAGCGGGCATGGCTTGAAACCACCAATAAGCTCAAAACCCCACGCGGTCGCCAACGCTGTGGCACTACCCAGTGTCACCAGCGCAGCACCAGAGGTGAGCGGATCTTTCAGAAGCAGCGCAAAAAAGCGTCCTAGCATTTCCAGTTAACCTCTCCTGCGCATTCCCGAGGCTCCAAACCAACACTCCAAAGAACACGCGCCACAAAACAGATTAAAGCAACTGTCCCATTCTCAAAGAAACGACAGCCGCTTTAAAGAAACTTGATCAGAGCGAAACCACCAATCAGCAGCACCACAAACACAGTGAACACCAGCCCCAGCCGCTTTTCGATGAAATCCCGAATTGCTGGTCCAAACAGGTACAAAAGCCCTGCGACCGCAAAAAACCGAATTCCACGAGAGACGATGCTCGCCGCAATGAATACTGGGAGATTCAGAGCAAAAACACCACTCGCAATAGTTATTACTTTGTACGGAAATGGCGTCAAACCAGCGATAAACACAAACCACCAGCCCCAGTCCTCAAAGATTTGCTTAAACTGGTCAAACTTATCCATGTAACCGTAAAACGCGAGGATCGGTTTCGCCACTTCCTCAAACAAGACGGCACCAATGAGATACCCCAGCAAACCACCCAGAACAGAAGCCACAGTACACAGCGCGGCATAAAACCAGGCTCGCCGACGTTTGCTCACACACATCGGGATGAGAAGCAGGTCAGGCGGAAGCGGAAAGACAGAGCTTTCCACAAAGGCGACAGCGCTCAGCGCATGGGGTGCACGTGGTCCCGCAGCAAGGGAAAGTGTCCAGTCATAAAGGCGACGCAACATAAGTCAGCGATGCTCCAAACAATCATTCATTCAAGCGAAGAATATGGTTCATTTCGCAATGCGGTAACATTCAATAACAGCCCCACGCTGGAGTCCTACCTCAATCATCAGCAGCAATCACAGGATTATGGCCGGAAATATGACCTCACCACCCTTATCCCCCGTAAATATATATAAGTATACGCTGACAAATGCTGTGGTTAGCTGAATCAAAATATTGACGTCGCACCCCATCTCGATATATTCCGCCCTTACCAACCGTTGCCCCCGTGGCGGAACTGGTAGACGCGCCGGATTCAAAATCCGGTTTCTTCGGAAGTGCCAGTTCGAGTCTGGCCGGGGGCACCACTCTTCTCTTCCCCAAAATTTAAACGCTTTTGCCCAACGCCACACATGCGTCTTGAGCTCTCTGCGACCTCACGCCAGCGGGTGATGGTCTTCCACCAGCTTCTGCAGGCGCTCTTCCAGCACATGGGTATAAATCTGCGTTGTTGAGATGTCCGCATGCCCCAGCAGCTGCTGCACCACACGCAGGTCAGCGCCATTTTGCAACAGGTGCGAAGCAAAGGCGTGGCGGAGCACGTGCGGAGAAACCTTGTTGCGGTCAATATCTGCCTCCAACGCAAGTGCCTTCAAGTCTCGCCCAAATGCCTGACGCGTAAAGTGACCACTCTCACCGTGAGAGGGAAACAGCCAAACACTGTCCGCATAAGCCCCTAAAGATGCACGCAGCCGCACATACTCAACCATGGCCTTCTGTGAACGAGGAGACAGTGGAACAGCCCGTTCCTTACCGCCCTTCCCTTTCACGGTGATAAGACGGCTGTCACGAATAGCTGCTGACACTGGCAGAGAAACAAGTTCGGAAACACGCAAGCCCGTCGCATAAAGCACTTCCAGCAATGTATAGACACGTGCAGCTCTGATCTGCTTTGCATCACTATCATGCGTGATAGTAGCCAACTGTTCTGCCTTGCCGATCAGCCGATCCACCTCTTCCTCACTCAACACACCGGGAAGAGTTGAGGCTTTACGCGGAGAAGCGACGGTTCGGGTTGGATCATCGTCGCGAATATCCTCGGCATAACAGAACTGGTAGAACTGCCGAAGAGCCGAAAGACGCCGCGCCTGAGAGGACGCCGCAAACCCGCGGTCAGTAAGGTCAGAGAGATAGGCACGGACATCCGTGACCTGCACAGCAAGCAGATCCACACCTTGCGTACTCAGGAAACTATCAAAATCTTCCAGGTCAGTTCGGTAGCTTTCCAACGTATTGAACGCACTGACGCGCTCAACGCTTAACATTTCAAAAAAGCGTTCAGTCTCAAGAGTTCGACGCATAAAAAGCCTATTCGAAGCCTTCCTTTTGGATTTCGACGATAATTTCGCGTGGCTCCGGCTCAACGTAGCTGACAAGCAGATACATGCTCAGCACAGCGCCAGTAACGATCAAACCTATGATAGACAGCAATCGCATCAATGTTGGCATGGCAGAACCGGATGCTCCCGTATAAATCTGGATACCCCTAAATCACCCGCAGATGGTGGGGTGTAGCAGTATACTTCACAATCAAAAATAGACCGTTTCACTGTGAAGGTTCAACCCGAAGGCACCCAGTGTACCGCGTATTTTGCGATATCCTCCAGGCCTGTGAAGGGGCACCTACGGTTTCTGTAGAAAATTAGCAGTTAAATGCTGGCAAACACTCTTGGTCTAGAACCTTGACAGGACAAGGTGTGATAATGTCAAAGCGTAAGTAAGAGTAGATGAATCGGCGAGGGCGTGGCGTGACTGCAAACGACACAAAGTCAGACAAAAAACGTCAACGACAGCAAGATATTTTGAAGCGCCTCGGCACTAAGCCAATTGTACTTGTTGGCATTATGGGCTGTGGCAAATCCACAGTAGGTCGCCGTTTGGCTCAATATCTCGCTCTCAATTTTATTGATGCAGACTCAGAGATTGAAAAAGCAGCAGATCGTTCTATCTCAGAGATATTCGCTGAACACGGTGAAAGCTATTTCCGGCAAGGTGAAAAGCGTGTCATTGCACGCCTGTTGGACGAAGGACCACAAGTCCTCGCAACAGGTGGCGGTGCCTTCATCAATGAAGAGACACGCTCCCGCATCAAGGAAAAGGGCATCTCCATCTGGATGAAGGCTGAGCTGTCTGTCATCATGACCCGCGTGCGCAAGCGCCCTACCCGGCCATTGCTGCAGACTGCGGATCCTGAGGCAACCATGCAAAAGCTGATGGATGAGCGCTATCCGATCTATGAAGAAGCGGACATGGCAATCTGGTCGCGTGATGTGACCCATGAAGCAGTTATGGAAGAAATCCTGATCGCTCTGGAAAAAGGACTACCGCCTCTCTCTGATGAGGCATCTGAAAATAACGAGGTTGGAAAGTGACAGAAGAAAATAACGCCACGCTCGTCAATGTCGATCTGGGCGACCGTAGCTATCCAATCCTCATTGGCCGCAACCTGATCAAACGCGCTGGAGAAGAAGTCTCCACCCGCCTCCCAGGTGCCAAAACAGTCATCATCACAGATGAGACCGTCAAGAAACTCCATTTGAAGGCACTGGAAGAAAGCTTCCAGTCCGCAGGTGTTGAGTTCAGCACACTTGTTGTGCCAGCAGGCGAAAAAACCAAACGCTTCGAAATCTTCGAGCGCCTCTGCGATGATATCCTCGCCCTGCGCCTCGAGCGCGGCGATGCTGTTGTTGCCTTAGGTGGCGGCGTTGTTGGTGATCTCTCCGGTTTCGTTTCTGGTGTCGTTCGCCGTGGCATGAAGTTCGTTCAGATCCCAACCACCCTACTCGCTCAGGTCGACAGTTCTGTCGGCGGCAAAACCGGCATCAACTCCCGCCATGGCAAAAACCTGCTCGGTGTGTTCCATCAGCCTGCCTTGGTACTGGCAGATACATCCGTTCTGGATACGCTCAGCCCGCGTGACTTCCGCGCTGGCTATGCAGAAGTTGCCAAATACGGCCTGATCAATGATCCGGACTTCTTCGAATGGCTGGAAGCCAATTGGGAAGGTATCTTCGCTGGCGGGCCTGAACGAGAACACGCAGTCGCCCATTCCTGTCGCGCCAAAGCAGCTGTTGTTGCTGCAGACGAGCTGGAATCCGGCAACCGCGCACTGCTCAATCTCGGTCACACCTTCGGCCATTCGCTGGAAGGTGCTGTTGCCTATGAGACTGAACGACTGGTGCACGGAGAAGGCGTTTCCATCGGCATGGTATTGGCCCATGAATTTTCTGAGCAGCTTGGCCTGTGCCCGGCGGAAGACACCAAACGTGTTATCACGCATTTGGAAGCCGTCGGCCTGCCAACGCGTATTGATCAGATCCCCGGCCAGCTGCCACCAATCGGCACTTTTATGGACTTGATTGCACAGGACAAAAAAGTAAGTCGTGGTCAGCTCACTTTTATCCTTACAAAAGGCATCGGCACTTCCTATGTCGATAAAACTGTAAGCGCGGAACCCCTCCGCGCGTTTCTTGAGGAGAAACTCGGCAAATGACGGACTACGCTTTCTGGGCTTCCGTTGTCGCTATTGTAATTTTGCTCGTTCTTTCGGGCTTTTTTTCCGGGTCGGAGACTGCCCTGACAGCAGCATCACGCGCCCGTATGCATGCGCTGGTCAAATCCGGTAATAAAAGAGCGCTAATTGTTGCAAGACTGATCGAGTTCAGAGAGCGCCTCATCGGCGCACTGCTGCTCGGCAATAACCTTGTCAACATTCTGGCCTCTGCACTCGCAACATCCTTGTTCCTGAAGCTCTTCGGAGACGCAGGCGTCGCCTACGCAACACTGGTCATGACTCTTCTGGTCCTGATCTTCTCTGAAGTGCTGCCAAAAACATGGGCGATCGCAAACGCAGAAAAATTCGCACTCAGCGTTGCACCTGTTGTTCGCGTACTGGTGATTGTCTTTGGACCGATCGTTGCCGCCATCGAGGTAATTGTACGCCTCGTCCTGCGCATCTTCGGCATTCGCATTGATGACTCCACAGCCGTCCTGTCAGCACACGAAGAGCTGCGCGGCACACTGGACCTTCAGCATAAAGAAGGCGGCCTGATCAAAGCGGATAAAGACCGTATTGGCGGCCTGCTGGATCTGGTTGAGCTTGAAGTGTCTGACGTGATGGTTCATCGCACCAAGCTGTTCGCACTCAATGCCGACCTGCCACCGGAAGAGCTGGTGGAAGAAGTGCTGGCCAGCCCGTTCACCCGTATTCCGCTATGGCGTGATGATCCCGACAATATGGTCGGCCTGCTCCACGCCAAGGATGTTCTGCGCGCAATCGCAAACCTCAAAGGCGATATGGAGAAGTTCGAGCTGGATAAGGTCATGAGCCCGCTTTGGTTCGTACCGGACACCACCAGCCTTCAAAACCAGCTCAACGCCTTCCTGAAGCGTAAAACCCATTTCGCTCTCGTGGTAGACGAGTACGGCGAAGTGATGGGCCTCGTCACGCTGGAAGACATTCTGGAAGAGATCGTCGGTGAAATCGCAGACGAACACGACATCGAACTGCCCGGCCTCAAACCACAGGCAGACGGTTCCGTGATCGTCGAAGGCTCCGTACCGATTCGCGACCTCAACAGAGCGACCGATTGGAACCTGCCAGACGACGAAGCGACAACCATCGCAGGTCTCGTTATTCACGAAGCAAAAATGATCCCCGAGGAACGTCAGATCTTCACTTTCCACGGTTTCCGCTTCACAGTCCTGAGCCGGGAAAAGAACCGCATCACGCGCTTGCGCATGATGGCGCTCAGCCCGCTTCAGGATGCGAAAAAAGCCAGCAAATAAAAATGGGCCCAACCGGGCCCATTTCCTTTTCTGCAGTCCCTTAAAGAACGCAAAATTATCGTAAAACGCTCAAATCAACGCACATAACAACGCAAACGGGTAAAACACGAGCGCCTGCAACGTACTAGCCATTTGCCGCATTGATTTAGCTGTGCCAATGTACCAATTACTGTAAGAACCAATTACGTGTGAGATTTGGCTTCAATGGCAAGCGCGTGAATGCCTCCGGCGATCTCTTCAGCCACGCATTCGTTTACTGCACGATGCATAGCGACGCGGGACATACCCTCAAAGGCTGTGGATATGATCTTGATCCGGAAGTGGGTTTGTCCACCCTCGCGCCAGCCGCCGTGACCGCGGTGACTCTCGGATTCGTCGGTGACTTCAAGAAGCTGCGGCTTAAACGCGGCTTCCAGTTTAGTGATCATGATGTCTCTTGTGCTCATGTTTTCTATATCTCTCACGTAGGAAACCGTCGTCAAGGCCTTGCCTAACAGGGTCACTTTTTTCTATTTATGTCGGCTACCTGCTTTATGGCAGGTGCTAACCCAATCGCAAGGCAACTGAAAACCGAAAAATGAAGCAAGCATCCTCCATTTTCGACAGCATTCGCGTAAAACCCGGCAAAGAACGCACAACAAGCTCAAAAGGCCCAAAGTGCGAATGGGACGGTTGCGACCAGCCCGGCACCCATAAAGCACCGAAAGGTCGCGATCGGGAAGGCCAGTACTTTCATTTTTGCGTAGACCACGTAAAGGCCTACAACAAATCGTATAATTATTTTTCCGGCATGGACGATGACAGTGTTCGCAGCTACCAGCGCGATAGCATGACAGGACATCGCCCCACCTGGAAAATGGGCGTAAACTCGCAGGCAGACGCCGCAAACGCCCGCGATGGAAGCCGTACAAACATCGGTGGCGAAGACGTCAACGACCCGCACAACATCTTCGCTGGCGCCACCGGAGCACGCAGCCAACCTCAGGAACCGCAACGTAAGGTGCTGGCACTTGAGAAAAGGTCATTTGAAACATTGAACCTTCGGGTAACCGCCCGTGGCGCCGAGATAAAAACTCGCTATAAAGAGCTGGTAAAGATTCATCACCCTGATGCCAATGGTGGCGACCGCTCTTCGGAAGACCGCTTGCGCGAGATTATTCAGGCCTACAACGTGCTCAAGAAATCCGGTTATTGCTAGGTCATACGTTTGACCAGTTCCCGGATCTCTTAGAATTTTTTAGATTTTCATTACCCCGATTTCGACGTGGGGCCGCGGAGGAAAAATGATAGATACGATGCAAACCGCTCAAACCCTGCCGACCGAAACAATTTCTGTACGTGAGACATTTGGCATCGACAGCGACATGGAAGTACAAGCCTTCGCTGAAGCAAACGAACATGTTCCTGATATCGATCCAGACTATCTGTTTGATCGCGCAACAACTCTCGCAATCTTGGCAGGTTTTGCAAAGAACCGCCGTGTGATGGTCTCCGGCTACCACGGTACTGGTAAATCGACTCATATCGAGCAAGTCGCAGCCCGCCTGAACTGGCCTTGTGTGCGCGTAAACCTCGACAGCCACATCTCTCGTATCGACCTTGTTGGTAAAGACGCAATCGTTGTGAAGGACGGTCACACCGTCACCGAGTTCAAGGACGGCATCCTTCCTTGGGCCCTTCAAAACAATGTCGCGCTTGTCTTCGATGAGTACGACGCAGGCCGTCCAGACGTGATGTTCGTGATCCAGCGTGTTCTTGAGGTTTCCGGGCGCTTGACCCTCCTCGATCAGAACCGCGTGATCAATCCACATCCGGCATTCCGCCTGTTCGCAACCGCGAACACCGTCGGTCTTGGTGATACATCCGGCCTCTACCATGGTACGCAGCAGATCAACCAGGGCCAGATGGACCGCTGGTCTATCGTGACCACGCTAAACTATCTGCCTCACGACAACGAAGTCGAGATCGTTCTGGCGAAGTCTCCACACTACAGTGGTGCAGAAGGTCGCTCTATCGTTTCCAAGATGGTTCGTGTTGCAGACATGACCCGTAGCGCTTTCATGAACGGCGAGCTCTCCACTGTGATGAGCCCACGTACAGTGATCACATGGTCAGAAAACGCTGAAATCTTTGGCGATATCGGTTTCTCATTCCGCCTGACCTTCCTGAATAAGTGTGACGATACCGAGCAAGCGCTGGTCTCTGAGTTCTACCAGCGTTGTTTCGGGGAAGACCTTCCTGAATCAGCGGCAAACATCGTCATGAGTTAAGGGGAGTTACATGGCAGGTACTAGCAACTCCTCAGCCAAGAACAAACCTGCCAGCCAGCCATTCAAGCAAGCGATGGGCTCTACAGTCAGAGCCATCGCCGGCGAGCCTGAGTTGGAGGTTGTTTTTTCACCGGATAAACCGGGAATGACCAGCGGACGCATCCGTCTGCCGGAACCTTCCCGCACGATGACAAAGGAAGAAGTCGCCGTTACTCGCGGTTTGGGCGACTCCATGGCTCTGCGCCTTGCTTGTCATGATCCAGCTGTTCACACCAAGCACATTCCTCAAGGCGAAAACGCACGCGCTATCTTCAACTCGGTCGAACAAGCCCGCGTTGAAGCCCTTGGCGCTGTCCGTATGCCGGGCGCTGGCGACAACATCGACGCCATGCTTGAGGATCGTTACTTCAAAGCCAACTTCGCGGAAGTCACCTCCAAAGACGAAGCTCCGATGCAGGATGCCATCGCTTTGTTGGTACGCGAACGTCTGACGGGCCGTGAGATCCCCAAAAGCGCACAGCGCATGGTGGATCTCTGGAGACCTTTCGTTGAAGAAAAAGCTGATCATGATCTGAACAAACTCGTCACCCGCATGGATGACCAGATCGCGTTCGCCAAGCAGATGCGTGATCTTCTCACCTCACTTGATATGGCTGATGAGCTGGGAGAAGAACCAGAGGACGACGACGAGAACAACGACGAAAGCCAGCAGGACCAGGATGATCGCTCCGATAACTCTGGTGACATGCAGGAAGATCAGGGTGAACAAGAGGGCGCGCCTGAAGAGATGGAGCTTTCCGGCGAAGAGCAGGAAAGCGGCGAAACCGAAGGCGTCGACAGCGAGATGCAGGATATGTCCGAAGAGGATATGTCCGATCAGGCTGAAGAGCCGGGTGAACAGGAACGCCGGGACCATCCCTTCAGCAATCAGCCGTCTGCTGATGCCTATCACATCTTCACACAGGCTTTCGACGAGATCATTGCAGCAGAAGACCTCTGCGATCAAGAAGAGCTGGATCGTCTCCGCGGCTTCCTCGATAAGCAGCTGGCCTCTCTGTCTGGTGCGGTGTCCCGACTAGCCAACCGCCTGCAGCGTAAGCTGATGGCGCAGCAGAGCCGGTCATGGGACTTCGATCTGGAAGAAGGCATCATCGACAGCGCCCGCCTCCATCGCGTGGTCATAGATCCACTGCAGCCGCTTGCGTTCAAATGGGAAAACGACACCGAATTCCGCGATACCGTAGTCACTCTGGTGATCGACAATTCCGGCTCCATGCGTGGTCGTCCGATCACCGTGGCAGCCACATGTGCCGACATTCTGGCACGTACACTTGAGCGTTGCGGCGTGAAGGTGGAGATCCTCGGATTTACCACCAAAGCGTGGAAAGGCGGCCAATCTCGTGAAGCTTGGCTCAAGGATGGCAAACCGTCTAATCCGGGACGTCTGAACGATCTACGCCACATCATCTACAAATCCGCAGATGCCCCTTGGCGCCGCGCCAAACGCAATCTCGGCCTGATGATGCGCGAAGGCTTGCTTAAGGAAAACATCGACGGAGAGGCTTTAGACTGGGCACACAAGCGTTTGCTTGCACGTCCGGAACGTCGCCGCATCCTGATGATGATCTCCGATGGTGCGCCAGTAGATGACTGCACGCTTTCAGTGAACCCAGGCAACTATCTGGAGAAACATCTGCGCAGCGTGATTGCTGAGATCGAAAACAGATCGCCGGTCGAGTTGATCGCAATTGGTATCGGCCACGACGTGACCCGCTACTATAAACGTGCAGTGACAATCGTGGATGCAGAAGAACTGGCTGGCGCGATGACTGATCAGCTTGCTGATTTGTTTGATGAAAACAGCGGCCAGGATCGCGGTAGACGTCACGGACGCCGATGAAATTAACACGACGCATTTTGCTAACAGGAGCAGCGGCAGCGGTAACAACCGCAGTCGCTGCTTCTTTGCCTTTCAGCGAGAGCACCGCACAGCAGAGCGGCTTTCAGCAAATGAAAGTCCGCTCCAAGGAAATCAACCGCTTCAAGTTCTCTGGTACCCGAGCAGAGCAATACGGCCCCCTCATGTTTCTTGGTGGCCTGGAACTAAGCAGCTCAAACGGTCGCTTCGGCGGCTATTCCGGCTTGCTGACGCTCAACAGTGGCTCAGACATCATTGCTATCTCAGATCGCGGCCACTGGCTGCGCGGCGAACTATCCCAGACCAGCCGAGGAAAGCCTCTCAAGCTGCTGGGCGCAGAAACCGCAACCCTGCTGGATAGCAAGGGCAGAAAGCTCAAACGCACCTACAGGGCTGACACAGAAGGTCTGAGCATTGGCGGCTCAGCCAACACACCTCGCATTTTCGTCAGTCATGAAGGAAAAGGCGGGATCATGACATACCCGCTTAACCTGAAAACAGGCGAAGAACGCGCCAAGCACCTGTTGATTCCCAAAGAGATCCGAGGTTTGGCAAAGAACAAGAGCCTTGAATCTGTTGCTGTCGCCCCTCCCAATTCTCCACTCTCCGGCGCGATCATAACGATCGCCGAACGCGGAAAATCTCTGAAGCACAACAGACCAGCGTGGATTATCGGAGGCCCGCGACCGGGGAAATTCTGGATAGGAAAACAAGGCAACTACGATGTTACGGATGCTGCCTTCCTTCCCAATGGCGACCTTTTGATCCTGGAGCGTTTATTCAACCTCTCAGAAGGCCTTGGGATGCGCATCAGGCAGCTGGATGGCACCAACCTGCGGCCAGACCATCTCCATACAGGCAAAACGCTCCTGACCGCTGATTTCAGTTATCAGATTGATAATATGGAAGCTCTGAGCGTTCATATGAACGCTTTTGGAGAGACAGTCCTGTCCCTCATGTCAGATGATAACCGCTCATTCTTGCAGCGCACCTTGCTGCTGCGCTTCATCCTGACGGACAACGAACCTTTCAGAGAGCCATTCGTTCGCGCACCCAAAGAAGCAAAGATCGTCCCAGCGCCAAAACCGAAGCCTCGGTAAACGACGACTGTCTTTGTGAGCTGCACCGACATTCAATCCCAAAAACAAAAAAAGGCACCGGAACCAAATCCGATGCCTTTTTAAATTCTTTTCAAACGAACAGCTTATCCGCGCTGCGAAGCAGGTACCGCGCCGATTACTCCCAATGCGATGCGGTATGGAACAAGCATGCTCATCGCAACGATGATCTTTACGCTGAAGTCACCAATCGCCCAGGAAACCCAACGAGGAACTTCCAGAGCAAACACACCAAACAATGGTGCAACTTCTACCGCAAACGCATCGTGATAACCCAAGAACGCAAACTGTGTAGCAAAAGCAAGGCTAAAGAACAGCGCGGTATCGAGCATGGTGCCCAGTGTAGAAGAGACGACAGGCGCCTTCCACCAACGACCATCACGAAGACGATGGAACACAGTCACGTCCAGCAACTGAGCAATCAGGAATGCACTTCCTGACGCAATTGCAATGCGTGGTGTTGCCAAAACGATAGACAGAGCAACAGCAAAGCCAGCGTACACGACTTTGCGTGCAGCAGCAGGACCAAACTGTCGGTTAATCAAATCAGTTACAAGGAATGCCACTGGATAAGTGAATGCACCCCAAGTAAGCAGGTCTGCCAGATTAACAGCCCCGAACATTCCCTGAACAGGGAATTGAACAAGGTAATTCGAAGCAACGACCACTGTGGTCATTGCCATAATGGCAAGAGCCAGTGGTCGAGCAGTATTCGACTTAGTCACGTTCAATCCCTTTCAAGAATGATGTGATTAAGCAGCTGCCTGACGACGCTTGATTTCGGTCTTCAGCAAACGCGCTTTAGGAGAAAGCTCAGCTTCAACTGCTTTCGCCAAGAATGCGTCCAAACCACCGCGGTGCTCAACAGAACGCAGAGCGTGTGCAGAGATACGCAGTTTGTAAGTTTCGCCGAGAGTTTCACTCATCAGGGAAACATTGCAAAGGTTTGGCAAGAACCGACGACGGCTCCTGTTTTTTGCGTGAGACACGTTGTTGCCGGTCATCACGTCTTTACCGGTAAGTTCGCAGCGGCGTGCCATGAGGGTCACCCTTTTAATTTGTAGGCGCCCTCATTTTTGGGCGCATTCTGTTAAAACCGGCAGGTCGCGGACACCACGGTCACGCGGAACCACCTCCGGCCCTGTACGGAAAAGTTGGCTTGCTATAATTAGTACAGCAGAATTCGTCAAGGCTTTGCTGCCTATTTGCCTGTTCGAAGCCCATATTTCAATCAAAACTCGAACAAACTCACATCTCTTAACCACCGTGTTACCATGTTTAGGTAGTTTCATATTTCAATGAGTTTGAATTTTTTGTTCAGTTTCCTGAGTTCTCAGGCTGTCAGGCGCGAATGTCTGCGGCTGCGGAGGTACAGTATCGTGCGAGTAACAGTTTCTAAGGTTTGCAATTTTCTTGGCAAATCGAGCGTAATAGCCGTCGCAGCACTTTCATTTAGCACACTATCCACAGCTGCGCTGGGGAAAACAGAGCGCCTCGGCGGTGTCTACAATATTTCTTATGCAGGCTTCACTGTGGCAAAAGGCTCCTTATCGCTTATCCTCAGAGAGAACGCCTATTCCGCAAAAGTGGGTATGGAGCCAGCTGGCATTGGAACCCTCTTCTCCACAGGCAAAGGCGGCGCACACGCGACCGGGTGGATGAAAGGCGCAAAAGTCCTTCCAAGCACCTACACCATGGCCTCTCGTGCATCCAACCGAGATTTCTATGTCAATCTCGGTCAGGGGTCTGGCCATGTCCGTACAACTCAGGTCACGCCAAAATACAAACCGTCCAAGACCCGCGTTAAGGTCACTGGCAAGCACAAGCTCAATGCGATGGACCCGTTAAGTGCAGCGATTGTACGCGCACCGTCCCGCTCAAAAGTGCTTGATCCATCAGTATGTAATCGCAAACTGCCAATTTATGATGGTTGGGCGCGCTTCAATATCAATATGAAGTTCAAAGAAGTGCGTGAAGTCTCAGGCAAAGGCTACAACGGTCCGGTTGTCGTCTGTTCTGCACGCTGGGAGCCCGTTGCTGGACATCGTCCAGAGAAAAAGGCTGTTCAGTATCTGGCCAAAAACGCAAACATTGAGACATGGCTCGCACCGATCGGAAACACCCGTATTCTTATTCCTTACAAGGTCTCCATTCCGACATCGACAGGTACACTTGTCCTGGAAGCAGCAGAACTCAATATGCCGCAGACGTCAGGACTTCGCAAAAAAACAGCTTCCAGATAGGATTTGCACTTTAATCCCAAACCTTCTTGTCTGAAGGGGTTCAAACACCCACATTTGTGATGCAAAGCCTTGACAGATGACCCAGCTGTCGCCAGTGTCGCGCCAAAATTATAGCGCGGTCCAACGCCTTTTAGTCGGCGGGTCAAGCCCGCTGATTGTTACGAGTGAATATCCAATATGCGCAGTTACCTCGAATTCGAAAAACCAGTTGCTGACCTTGAAGGTAAAGTACAGGAATTGAAAATCCTGGCTGAAGGTGGGGAAGCGGTTGATGTGGAAGACGAGATTGCCCGTCTTCAGGAAAAAGCAGATCAAGCACTCAGCGACATTTATTCTCGCTTGACGCCTTGGCAGAAAACTCTGGTGGCCCGCCATCCAGACCGTCCGCATTCACTGGACTACATCAATACCCTGATCTCAGATTTTACGCCTCTTGCCGGCGACCGCAAATTCTCCGAGGATTGCGCCATTATCGCAGGCTTTGGTCGTTTTCGTGGACAATCAGTCGCTATTCTTGGTCAAGAAAAAGGTAACAACACCGAAAGCCGCCTGAAGCATAACTTCGGTATGGCACGTCCGGAAGGTTACCGTAAAGCCGTCCGCATCATGGAACTGGCAAACCGTTTCAACATCCCTGTTGTCTCTTTTGTGGACACAGCAGGTGCGTACCCAGGTATCGGCGCAGAAGAGCGCGGTCAGGCAGAAGCAATCGCACGCTCAACTGACATGTGCCTCGGTCTTGGAGTTCCAAACATCTCCATCGTCATTGGTGAAGGTGGCTCAGGCGGTGCAATTGCAATTGCAACCACCAACCACGTAGCAATGATGGAACACTCCATCTATTCCGTGATCTCACCGGAAGCAGGCGCATCCATTTTGTGGCGCGACAGCACCCGCGCGCAAGACGCGGCAACCAACATGAAGATCACTGCAGAAGACCTTTCCAGCTTCCGCGTCATTGATGAGATCATCAAAGAGCCAATCGGTGGTGCTCACCGCGCAAAAGAGATCGTAATTGATCGCGCTGGCAACTCGATTGAAACCGCTCTGAGTAAGATGGCTGGTCTGTCTGCAGACGAGCTCAAGAAGCAGCGTCGCGAGAAGTTCTTACGCATAGGTCGTGAACTCGGTTGATTCGAACCTAGGATTTATTGTGGGTATCCACTAAATTTTTTATAAAAGGCATCAGAAGTATATCTGATGCCTTTTTTGTTTGATCCAATCAAACTCGGGGGAAAGTGCATCTTGGGGAATACCCCACAATCTCAGAGAGAATGATCTGTGGTAAGATTCGATCAACCTTAACCCAGATAGTCTTAGTATCGAGTCGAGATTGGGGTTCGGGCAAACTAGCCCCAGCATGGTGGGTCAAGCACATGATTAGAGTGTTTCAGGGAGAGACTGGCAAGAACGTAAAGCGTGCTGCTGCGCTTGCGCTGGCTTTAACGCTAGCCGCTTGTCAGGGAACAGAGTTTGGCGCTGAGAAGCACCAGCAACCTGTGAGCAAAAGCCTTTCCAACAGAATGAAATCCAAAGACATGGAGCTCAAGTCTCCAATCATGGTTCGTCTGTTCAAGCAAGAGTCTGAATTGGAGATCTGGAAACAGACCAAATCAGGCCAGTATGCTTTGCTGGAAACCTATGAGATCTGCAAATGGTCAGGCAAACTCGGCCCGAAGTTTAAGGAAGGCGACCGTCAGGCACCAGAAGGCTTCTACGAAGTCACACCGGGCCTGATGAACCCGTTCTCCTCTTACTACCTCGCATTCAACCTTGGTTTCCCGAATAAGTTTGACCGCGCTCATGACCGCACAGGCTCAAACTTGATGGTCCATGGTGCCTGCTCTTCTCGTGGGTGTTACGCCATGACGGACGAGCAGATCGCAGATATCTACTCTCTGGGTCGCGATAGCTTCCTTGGCGGACAGAGAAAGTTTCAGGTTCAGGCCTTCCCATTCCGCATGACACCGAACAACATGGCCAAGAACGCAAGTTCCGAGCATTATGAGTTCTGGCGCATGCTGAAGCGTGGCTATGACCACTTTGAAGTCACCAAACGCCCACCATCCATTGAAGTCTGTGAAAAAGAATATGTCTTCAACGCGAAGGCAGACGCACGCGGAACCAAATTCAATGCACGCGGCGCTTGCCCTGCCTACACAGTGCCTGAGCACATCGCGGTAGCAGTAGCAGAAAAGCAAACCCGAGACGCACGCGAAACCGCTGAGATCCAGATCGCTATGGAAAGCAGTAAACGCCGCAAAGAAAAGATTGCAGCGTTCTTTGGTGGCACCTCAACAACTGACGTCGCAAAAGCAGAAGCACCAAACGCAACGCCTGTGAATGTAGAAGCTGCAAAAGTTTTGGCGCTGGCATCTGAGGAACCATCCCCAGCACCGCAAAAAGCTTCTGAATCAGAACGTGCTTTCAGCTACTTCACATCCCTGTTCTCTAACAGTCGTGTTGGTGAAGAGAAGAAGATCGTTGCAGAGGTCGTAAATCCATACCCAGCCGCCCCTGCACCACGCATCAAACCGCAATTGTGACGTTGCAGTTGGTATATGGCGGTCCTGTAGTAAACTTCAGGGCCACATCTAATATTGCAATCAAAGATTGTATTTATATATGCATCCTGCTTACCTAGGTTAGATTTTTCTCATAAATTTCCGAGGTGTCTAGAGCATGAGCATAACCAGCCTGCCACCTAACATTACAGAAATCCACCTTCTTTGGTATGTGATGTTAGGGACCGCAGTGATCACTATTACCGGTATTGTTTTTACCATTGGTCAATGCATCTACGAACGCAACTGGAGAGCCATAGGTGTGTTCTTTTTAGTTATGCTTTTAGATACAAAATTTTTTGAAATCCCATGGGAACTCAATACTTGGAAAGTAATTTTCAATATCGCTATTTGCATACTCGCCCTATACTTATTAGTTACTAAACGGTCGCGACTGTATCCAACGACCATAAGCATAGCTGCTGCCGCTCTATCTATAATTGCGATTATCTATTACTCAGAAACAGGCTCTGCTTCTTTGCGAGAATATGCAAAGCAAATACACTTTCTCTCATCAGGAATGGGTGTATTGTTCTTTGCTCAACTTGTACGCCTTTCATTAGCTGATCCTTTACGAGCTTCAAAAGCAACCCTGACCTAAGTATCACCAACAACTCAATTGTTTGGACACTTGACGCAACGTTAACCGAAACCTAGCCTGACTTATGTACGCTGGTCTCAATGAAGATCAACAAGTCAGGTTAGGCAAATGCCAGGCTCAAAAACCTTCTTTGGAAAGTACCACAGCAAAGAGTACATCAACGAACGCCGCCACTTACGTGGGCTCCTTGGCTATTACATAAAGTACATTCCAATGTCCTGGGGTGTGCGACTAGGCCTCTCCTCCGGCATTCTGACGAGGTATGGTGTTGAACTCACACCCAATGTCTTCGACGCCACATTCCGCATGTGCTGCGAAGGTGGTTACGGCACATTCCTCACCAGCTATCTCGTCGACTATGAAAAACCTTTCATCATGCTGGATATCGGCGCAAATCAAGGCCTCTTCAGCCTGCTTGCAGCTCAAAATACGAACTGCAAGCAAGTCATAGCTTTCGAGCCTGTTGCCAGCACATTCCAATTACTGGAACAAAACATTGAGCTAAACCTTGCTACCTCTCGCATAAAGGCAGTGCAGGCAGCAGTCTCCGACCACACTGGCCAAGCTAAGATATTCCTCAGCAAAACCCATAGCGGCGGCGCATCCCTCAGCCAGAACACCGTGCATTCAGACGAAAAAACCGAAGAGATTCAAACCATCTCTGCCCAGCAGTTAGATGAGATGATCACCGATGAAATCGACATCGTGGTCAAACTCAATGCCGAAGGGCACGAAGAAACCGTGATTAAAGAGCTCATCAAGACAAGCTTCTTTCCTCGAGTTCAATCAGTTTTCTATGAGAGAGATGTCAGATGGCCTGATCCAAACATGCTCAAAAACCTTCTGGAGGAGCAAGGCTTCAAAAGCTTTAAGAGAGTCGGCCATGCACCACGTTTGGACGTACTGGCAAGCCGCGAGCCTGACAATAGCTAAGCCCAGATTGCCATGCGCAGACCGCGTTCATCTCGCCCGAAGTCTGCCGGAAATGGCTCCGCATGGCCATACAGCAACCGCTCAGCAATAACTGCATTCACAGCAGCATCCATCAGATCATCCCGAGCAGCACCTTTGGGCGGTTTTTGGTCCAGAAAGCTCGCCACATAGCCAAACTGCACAAGCAAATCTCTCCGCGCATCCAAACCCGCAGGATAGCTGCTTCCCTTGACCTTCTTAGGAATAGCAATGGGCTCCTGCTCGTTTAAGCGCCAGAATGCCACCTCAGGATGAACTTCATACACCCGCGCTTCCAACTCAGGCGTCATGAGCTGATCAATCTCCCGAATTTTTGGGAAGATATGGAACGCTTGCTTGGATACTTTTTTGGGTGGTGTTGAATGCGCTAGCGCAGCGGAGCAAGCCTCGCGATAATCCTCACAATAGATCGCAGCCCGCGCGGGAATAGAAAACACCGTTGACTGTCGCATACCTAAAAGAGGACGAACTGCCTTCTCAGGCCCACGACCATTGCTGCCAATCTTCTCCGGCAGCCCGATCGGCATATCGACCGCAATTTTATGCGGCTCATGCTCAGAGGCCAGAAAATCTGCAAAATGAGGAAAGATCTGCACTTCAGGTGCACGGTTTGAGCCAACCCAGCGGAAAACGGCAATCCAACCTGCTTTGCAACCGTCAACCCCAGCCACACAGACGGGATCAACTGCCACCGCTTCAGGCACGTTCAGGCGCCTCTACCACGCGGCGAGTGTTCACAAGCGCCATCGGTTGGATAAGCGGATCTTGGTGCTCAGCATAAAGCAAATCATCAGAACCAACTTTGACAGAGCGCGCAACCAACTCAAACGTTGAAGCTGTCGCTTTCTTCAATGCCTCTTCATCACTCTGCCCACTCAGACTGCGAGCCAGATAAAGCGCTGCCAACAAGTCACCAGTGCCATGCGGTGCGCCCTGCACTTCCGCATGTTCAATCGCAAGGCTACCACGCGGCCCAACCAGCAAATTGGAAATGGAATTGCGACGGATTGCTGGCGACGATGTAATGATCGTCCGCTCCACTTGCAGCGTGCGCGCTGCCGCAACAGCTTCATTTTCCATTTCAGTACCAAACCCGCTAAGCCAGGCCAGCTCAAAACGGTTTGGCGTAATCACGTCAGCATGCGGTAACAGTTGGTCACGAATAGCTTCAGCAATCGGCTCGGCAACATAAAGACCACCTTTGTCACCAATGACTGGATCGCACAGATAGACCGCATCATCATTGCGAGTCTTCACTTCCTGCACAATCTTAGCAACATCAGAAACCTGAGCTGCATTTGCCATGTAGCCAGAGATAACACCCTTCACAGCGCCCAAACGATCACTGGCGCAAATCTGTTCAACGATATGCTTGAAGGCTTCTTCACTGGCCGAGATACGCTCACCAGCACCTTGTCCCGGATGCCATGGCAGAACAATCGTAGGCAGCATCCAGACATTAAAGCCCATGCGCTCCAGTGCAAAAACAGCACTGCGCATGCCAACACATCCGCTGACAACCTGTGAAGAGATCACCAGAACCGAAGGTTTTTCCTTCGGAGCGCTTTCTCTGATTTTGTGTTCTACTTTTTTGACAAACCGCTCAAGCGACATCTAGGAAATCTCGTGTTCAGATGAAACGCCAGTACCAAAACGTTTCTCGATATAATCCAGAACCATCGCCTTAAACTCATCAGCAATGTTCGGCCCACGCAGAGTAACAGTTTTAGCACCATCAACAAACACAGGTGCAGCAGGTGTTTCACCAGTACCAGGCAAAGATATACCGATGTCAGCGTGCTTGGATTCACCAGGACCGTTCACGATGCAGCCCATGACAGCAACGTTGAGCTCCTCAACACCCGGATATTGCTCACGCCACTTCGGCATACTCTCGCGGATATGCGCCTGAATGTCCTGAGCCAGCTCCTGAAAGACTGTGGAGGTCGTACGTCCACACCCCGGACACGCAGCAACAATCGGAACAAAACTGCGAAAACCCATTGTCTGCAACAGTTCCTGAGAGACCTGCACTTCACGCGTTCGGTCCCCACCTGGTTCAGGTGTCAGCGAAATACGAATGGTATCGCCAATGCCCTGCTGAAGCAGAATACCCATGGAAGCAGAGGACGCCACGATGCCCTTTGTGCCCATACCAGCTTCAGTCAAACCAAGGTGAAGGGCATAATCGCAACGCTGTGCCAGATCCGTATAAACGGCAATCAAATCCTGAACCTGTGAGACTTTCGCAGACAAAATGATTTTGTCGCGGCCAAGCCCCAATTCCTCAGCACGCTGAGCAGACAACAAACCAGATTGGCAAATCGCTTCGCGCATCACTTGTTGCGCAGTCAGCGGAGAGCCTTCCTCTTGGTTTTTATCCATCAGGTGTGTCAGCAGCTCCTGATCCAGAGAGCCCCAGTTCACACCAATACGCACAGGCTTATTGTGCTTCATCGCCATTTCGATGATCTGGCCAAACTGCTTGTCTTTTTTAGTTTTGAAGCCAACATTGCCCGGATTAATCCGGTACTTATCAAGCGCTTCAGCACAATCAGGATGATCTGCCAGCAGCTTGTGTCCGATGTAGTGAAAATCTCCGACCAGCGGAACATCGACCCCAATCCGGTCCAGACGCTCTTTGATACGCGGAACAGCTGCAGCAGCTTCATCACGATCTACCGTAATACGAACCAGCTCGGATCCGGCACGCGCCAGAGCAGAAACCTGCGCAACCGTTGAATCTATGTCAGCGGTGTCGGTGTTCGTCATGGACTGAACAACAACAGGCGCTTCGCCGCCAACAATAACCCCACCAACGTCTACAGCCACAGAACGACGGCGCGGAAACGGGGAAGAAATATAGGTTTGGCTCTTGTCAGTCATGATCATTCCACTGGGATAAATCTTTAGGCAAGCAAGTGCAGCATGCAGCCCGCACTGTCAACTTTTTAGCGCACGCTCAATTCAGTTTGATGTCATCTCAAGACGCCATCATGCACCCCAAGTTTTCACAGTAAACCTCTCCTCAGAATGATGCTAGGTCCACTCCATCATCAGCCTACTGAAAATAGCCAGCGACTTTTGACGCAATGCACTCATCTCTAACCTTCCATTAAGGACAAAAGACAGATCGGTGGTCAGTTTTGACCTTTTTGCACTGCACGCTAAACAACTATGCTTTTTGCTAATGCAACCAGATTAAAAAGTGGCGCAAGCTCACACCAACTCTTTTTTCAATACATTTGGGCAGGAGACTCGAAATGCTCTCAGGAAAAACCGCTGTAATCACTGGGTCCACATCAGGCATCGGGCTTGCTTACGCTCGCGCAATGGCAGAGCAAGGCGCCAACATCATGATCAATGGGTTTGGCGATGCCGATGCCATTGAGAAAGAGCGCGCTGCAATCGAAGCCGACTTTGGTGTAAAGTGCGTGTACTCATCAGCCGACATGACCAAGCCTGATGAAATTCACGCAATGATCCACGATGCGGTTAAATCCCTCGGTTCTGTAGATGTCCTCGTCAACAATGCAGGCATTCAGCATGTTGAAGCCATTGAGCATTTCCCGGTCGACAAATGGGATGCCATCATCGCGATCAACCTGTCCTCCGCATTCCACACAATCCGCACCGCCGTGCCTTACATGCGCAAAGCAGGCTGGGGTCGCATCATCAACACCGCGTCCGCTCACGCATTGGTAGCATCTCCATTCAAGTCGGCATACGTTTCGGCAAAGCACGGCATCGCAGGCTTGACCAAAACCGTTGCACTGGAAGTTGCAGAAAACAACATCACAGTGAACGCCATTTGCCCCGGGTATGTCTGGACTCCGCTCGTCGAAAAGCAAATCCCTGACACCATGAAAGCTCGTAATATGACTGAGGAGCAGGTGAAAAAAGAAGTCCTGCTCGCTGCTCAGCCAACCAAAGAGTTCGTGACAGTCGATCAGGTTGCCGGCCTAGCCGTGTTCTTGTGCTCTGATACAGCCGCTTCAATCACCGGCACTCTCTTGCCAATGGACGGCGGTTGGACAGCACAATAACGCTCAGATGATTTCCCGGAGTTTTCTTTTCCAAGCGGCCCATGGAGGTCCATATGGCGACTACTCGGAAGACAGCGAAAAAAGAACGAAAGAAAATCAATCTGGCCTTACAAGGTGGAGGCGCACACGGCGCCTTTACCTGGGGCGTTCTGGATTGGCTCCTTGAAAACGAAGATTGGGAGATCACTGGCATCTCAGGCACAAGCGCAGGTGCCATGAATGCAGCCGTCATGGCCGATGGCCTCGTTGAAGGCGGGCAGCAAGGCGCAAGAGATGCCCTCGCCCGCTTTTGGAAATCCGTCAGCGCAGCTGCAGAGACCAGTCCGTTCCAACGCAGCCCAATGGATGTTTATTGTGGCAATTGGAGCATGGACAACTCTCCGACATATCTGGCATGGGACCTGCTTTCTCGCGTCATGTCTCCCTACCAACTAAACCCAATCAACTATAATCCACTCCGCGACCTCGTTGCTGAGCAAATCAACTTCGAACGTGTGCGAAGTTGCGGCCAGATGCAGGTCTATGTCGCCGCTACCAATGTTCGAACCGGGAAAATCAAAGTTTTTGCAAAGGAAGAACTCACCCTTGATTCACTCATGGCGTCTGGTTGCTTGCCACATATGTATCAAGCGGTAGAAATTGGTGACGAGGCCTATTGGGACGGTGGTTTTATGGGCAACCCGCCTTTGTTTCCACTATTCCAACACGGTGGCTCTACCGACGTACTTCTTATTCAGGTCAATCCGGTTGAGAGAGTTGAACTTCCGCACACCGCTCAGGAAATCTCAGAGCGCATGAATGAGATCACCTTCAACTCAACTCTGCTGCGTGAGCTTCGCGCTATTGAGTTTGTGACACGACTGATTGATGAAGGCCGCCTTGATTCGAACGAATACACCCGCGTTTACATGCACAGAATAGAAGCAACAAAAGATCTCGCCCCTTTCGGAGCTTCATCCAAGGTAAACGCCCAGTGGGAATTTGTAGAACTTTTGCACGACATTGGACGCCAGGCTGCAAAGAAGTGGGCGCACGACAATTACGACAGCATTGGCAAACGAAGCACGCTGAACCTGGACCACGAGTTTAACTAGACCTGAACGCAAAGGTTAACACTCCCAAACCGCATTGCAAATTGCGACGCAGCATAGGTAAGCAACCTGTTAAATTAACCCGCATGTTGGAGAGAAGAAGCGCAGCCACCCCAGATATTGTGCCAAAAATTTATCGCAAAACTGGCACAGCTTTTGCTTTTAAATAAGCAGCTGATATCAAGGTACTGCGTAATCAGCTTTAGAGAATATAAAGAGGGTTTTTGAGCGTGTATTCAAAGCCCTCTTTTTCTTTGGGCAATGCGTCCTCCCGACACACAACTCTCAGAAAAAATCGTTTTATCCCTAAAAAAGTCTTTCAAAAAAATCAGCGTGCCAACCTTTTGGCAAGATTTTAGCGTTAGGAAAGACACGCTGATTGTTGAGTTATGCGTATTCAGCGCTACAGCGGAAGGAGCAGGCGTTTGCGACCCGACTTGCTTCTTCCGCTCACAAGCCTTCAAGCACATCTCTTAGCCCTTGATTTAGTAAGGAACCCACGCGCTCGCAAGGGTAAAGGGCCTTATTTGACCGATATCACATCATGTTCAGCGCTGCACGTAAAGCGTGCTCACTATTTCACAATTACAATCCTTGCGTTTGATCGGCCATTTGCCTGAATCAAACTGAACAATCTCTTGGCGTTTTTCGGATGCAACCGCACGCAACCGTGTGAAGCAGGCGCACCCAAGCGCTTAACCACATCCGTTCCATGAATGGCATACCCCTTATAGAAAAACACAGAGTAAGGCATCGGTGCCCCGTTATACTTACGGGAGAAATACCGTTTGTGCATTCGCGTTGGCTTAAAGGTGCCCACTG
>NZ_LMCJ01000017.1:0-70608 GCF_001623085.1 Pseudovibrio sp. W74 | reverse complement strand
CCCCGCCGAGCCGTCGAAACAGGCCACGAATGCTGGACCTTCCCATCCACGAAGATCCGCATCCTTTGCTCGGAAATATCAATCTTAGCCAACACTTTAGTGGAGGATGCCTTGGCCGGAACCATAAGCAATAAACAGATAAACAGAAGTCCTGATATAGTAATTATTGTACGCATACTGAAGCCCCCTCACTCAACGCAATACTTTAGGTGAATTAGCATGCGCACCCGCAGGAGTCTGTCATCGACTTATTCTAAGGGTATTATTAACGATCTCTCAGAAGGGATACTTCAATACTGGGGTAATATAACTCTCAATACCAATACATCATGCATACTTTGTTATTCATGAATATACACAAAGCTTCACTTCAAACACCGCTTTATTTACGGCACAGTCAATGAGAACTCACAGTGCATACAGCAAATAAAAAAGCCCGGAGATCCTTCCGGGCTTCATTCATCAAGTCTAACCGATACTCTGGTTACCTAGAACATATCCCAAGCAAACCGATAGGTCGCACCAAACCCGACAGACCACATATTGTCGTTCTGCGTTATCGGGCTATCTGCAGCTTCACCAATCAAACGGTCATAGCCACCTTGTAGATGCAGCCCAATACTGTCAGTCAGCGCATAACTCGCACGCGCAACACCACCAACGCTCTTGAAACCACCTTCTGCGGTGTATGGGCCGAATGGAGTACCTGCAGCGACGCTGAAATAAGTGTTCATGTATGAACCATCAGCAGCATCAACGCGCGGACCGAATACAAACGTCAAGCGATCTGTAACTTCGGTGATCACATCAATTCCGGCACGCCCAACAAAGCCGCGGTGGCCGTTAAAGCCGTGGCGCACTTCGATGAATGCACGGAACCAATCATGACGGAAGCCACCACCAAGACCAACCTCACCAGCCCAAGGCACACGAGTTGTCCCTGTCAAAGAGGAAGAATCTGAAGGATTACGCTCACCCACAAAACCAAAAGACGGATAGATGAAGAGGCCCTGTGTTTCGCCCTCTTTCACCTGACCGAAGCCCGGCAGGTAAAACCGCGAAAACGCAATCAGTGGCAGCGGATAGATTATGTATTCATCCGCACCGTCATACTTGGGATTCACAAAACCAGCCACGCCAATATCAACGACGTATCTCTTGCTGGCTTGCTCCTCAGTCAAATCACCAGGCGTAAAACTATCTTCTGCCAGCGCATGACTGGAAACGGAAGCAAGCGCTAAGCCTGCGAGAATACGAAGAGAGGCGGTCATAGGTGCAGCCTTGATCGGGAAAAAGCAATTACCACCTATGATATACGTTTTAAGTCACTTTGGAGACCTGCAGTTTCAGGAGTTTTCTACAGACTGTTGCTCATTGGCATCATAAAACTCAACAACTAGTAGTTTTTTCATCTCAATTCACATTGACTGAGTAAAACAAGTCCATCAATTCCCCGTGAAACCAAAGCGTTTTCTTCAATCCTTTCAGTAAATCGATGCCAAAAAAATCTTTTTGAATCAATAAGCCTCCGAGCAGAACAGATAAATTCTGCAGTATCGGGACAAACGCGACGTCAATTTCAAATATCCGGAAAAATAATCCTCTTGGTTTCAGAGGCTATGACGATTATTCCTAGAAAATTCAGTGATAGTGGCTGTTCTCTATCCTAATGAAACAAAAACAACGCCCCCAGCCATCTGAAAGGTGCCAAACACATGTTTCTCAGCGTCTTTGAAATTTTCAAGATCGGTATAGGTCCGTCTTCGTCCCACACAATGGGACCGATGACTGCTGCCGCACGTTTTCTGGATGAGTTGAGAGACGGTCGCCGCATCTGGCCCGGCGCAGGCGCACCAAAGAGATTGCGCTGTACGCTTCACGGCTCACTTGCCTGGACTGGCAAAGGCCACGCGACTGACAGAGCCGTTGTTCTGGGACTTGCTGGCTGCACGCCTGAAACTCTGGATCCAGATGAAGCAGAGGCGCTCGAAAAACAGATCGCAACAGAAAAGAAGCTCCATCTTCCTGACCTGCCAGAGTTGGACTTCGATCCTGATAAAGACGTGATCTTCGACTTTGAGAAAAACTTGCCAGGCCACGCAAATGGTATGGTGATCGAAGCGTACGATGCCCAAGACCGCCTGCACCTTCAGGAAACATTCTATTCCATCGGTGGCGGGTTCGTATTGACCGAAGAAGAACTGGACCGCCTGAAAGCAGCAGAAGCGTCAGGTGATCAGGCTCCCGACGAAATTAAAGGCATGCCTTATCCATTTGCTACAGCGCAAGAAATGCTGGAGATGGGACAAAAATCCGGCAAAACCATTGCTGAGATGAAGCGCGCCAACGAAATCACCTCTCTGGATCCGCAAGAACTGGACAGCAAGCTCTGGCAGATCTGGGATGTGATGAACGCATGCATGGAGCGCGGCCTGAATACTGAAGGCGAGCTACCAGGTGGCCTTACAGTCAAGCGTCGTGCAGCTGCAATCAAACAACAGCTGGAAGACGAACGCGGCAATAACATGAGCATGCCGCACGTCGCCAACGACTGGCTCTCAGTCTATGCAATGGCCGTAAACGAAGAAAACGCAGCGGGCGGCAAAGTTGTCACTGCACCAACAAACGGTGCAGCAGGTGTTATCCCGGCAACCGTCAAGTATTACCGCGAGCATTGTCCGGGCAGCAGCGATGAAGGCATCAAAACCTTCCTGCTCACGTCAGCAGCTGTTGGTGGCATCATCAAGCACAATGCTTCTATTTCCGGCGCTGAAGTTGGTTGTCAGGGCGAAGTTGGCTCCGCCGCTGCAATGGCGGCAGCAGGCCTCTGCGCAGCTCTTGGCGGTACCAACGAGCAAATTGAGAACGCAGCTGAAATCGCTCTGGAGCATCACCTTGGCATGACCTGTGATCCGGTCGGAGGCCTCGTTCAGGTGCCATGCATCGAGCGCAACGGCCTTGGTGCCATCAAGGCCGTCTCAGCAGCGTCACTGGCTCTGCGTGGAGATGGCTCCCACTACATGCCACTGGACAACTGCGTTGAAGCCATGCGCCAGACTGGCGTGGAGATGAACGACAAATACAAAGAAACCAGCAAAGGTGGTCTGGCAGTCAACCTGCCAGAATGCTGATTACTCAGGTTGCGGTGGTGGCAGTTTTCTGCCCCACCATCATCTGGCGTTTTGTGCCATAGCCTTTGATACGCTCAACCTCAAAACCCGCTGTCTGCAAATTTCGGCGCACCCAACCTGCCGCGGTGTAGGTCCCGAAAGTCCCGCCAACAGCAGTTTTCTCTCCAACAGCAAGCATAAGATCTCGCCCCCACAGCTCTGGGTTCCGTGCCGGATTAAAGCCATCAAGAAACCAGGCATCAACGGGTATGGACAAGGTTGGCAGCATCTCACGAGCATCCCCAACACCAAGCAGCAGTCGCACACCATCAATGGTGATTGGATTCCAACCCGGCTGAGGCTTCCATGCAGCCAGCAGCTTGTCTTTAAGCTCTTTGATCTCCGGCCATTGCGACAGAGCTTTCTCAATCTCCGCCGCTTCCATCGGATACAGCTCAAACGAAACATAAGTCAGCTTGGCCCGCTCAGCTTCTGGCAAACTCAGAAGCAACTCCAACGTGGCGAGAAAATTAAGCCCGGTTCCAAATCCCAGTTCAGCAATAGTAAAAGACTGTGCACCCACCCAGCGTTCAGGGAGTTGATTACCCTGCAGAAATACGTAGCGCGTTTCGCCTAATCCACCGGCTTTGGAGTAATAAGTATCTCCAAACTGCGACGCATAAGGCACATTCGCATCATCCCATTCCAATTTTGGGCGCTCTGTCATATGTCTAAGCCAAATCTCTAACGTAAAAATCGGTCTGGGCTTATACCCCAACCTGGGAAATAAAAAAACATGACCTACGATATAGTTGTTGTTGGAGGGGGAATTTTCGGACTTAGCGTCGCCAAAGCCGCACTCGGAAAAGGCTTGAAAGTCGCTCTTCTGGAGAAAAACACCATCGCATCAGGCGCCAGCGCTGGCCTTGTTGGTGCGTTGATGCCCCATGTACCGAGTAAATGGAACGACAAGAAGCAGTTCCAGCTGGACGCACTGATCGAACTCTCCGATATCGTGGAGGAGCTGGAAGAAGCCACTGGCCTTTCTGTCGGCTACAGCCGTGCAGGTCGCCTGATCCCGCTTTACACCGAACCCAAGCTCGAACATGCCCTCTCCCGCGTTGAAGAAAGCAAGCAACGCTGGAGAAGCGATGAAACTGGCTTCACCTTCAATGTGGTGAAAGAAACACCGTTCAGTGACTGGCTCACACCAGAAGCCGCTCCACTTGGCATCATTTGGGACACCTTGGCAGCACGGGCCAATCCGCGTCTTGTCTCTGCAGGTCTCAAAACCCTGCTGGAAACACGCATCGACATCATGGAACACACCGAGTATCTCGGCTTTGATGAGACTACAGGCACCGTTTCACTGGGCAATGGTGAAAGCCTGAGTGCTGATCGCGTGGTATTGTCAGCAGGTTATGAAGGCTTCGAACCACTCAGTAAGATCGCAGGTAAACCCATCGGCATGGGCGTGAAAGGTCAATCCCTTTTGCTCGAATATAAGGCCGACAAACCTCTCCCGGTTATCTATGACAACGGAATTTATGTTGTCTCACATGCCAATGGCACTGTTGCTATCGGCTCCACCTCCGAGCAGGAGTGGACCAGCAAAGAGCCAGTAGAAGCAGACATTCAGACCATGCTCTCCAAGGCAGTCGGCTTTTGCCCTTCATTGAAAGACGCGCCGATCCTCACCCGTTGGGCAGGTATCCGTCCAAAATGTAAAAAACGGGACCCTTTGGTCGGCCTCATTCCAGGCAAAGACAAAACATGGGTGGCAACTGGTGGTTTCAAAATTTCCTATGCCATTTCTCACCGCATAGCCGCCTGCCTCATGCAGGAAATGTTCCCTGAACAAGACCAGACGATCCACTTGCCAGAGAGCTTTAAGCCAGCCTTCCATTTTGGCTAAAGCATGCGAGATGAGAACAAAAATTGTTTGCCCTATCAGTTTCAGGGCAAACGCCCCCTGCTAATTGGTACTTTTTCAGGTACCGCTTCGTGAAATTAGCTCAAAATATAGAAAAATGAGGCATGCTGGACCTTGCAGGTGCCTCAGTTCAAAGTTACATGAGGAACAACTCTGTTTCCCAAGCTCTGTCTTCAGGGAAGCAATTCAGCTAGTTCATCTTCGCAAACTTGGAGTTTAACCAGTCCATGCGCGCTATTCTTGATGTCGTTTTCATCATCCTAAATCTTTACACGTGGGTCATTATTGCGAATGTGATCTTCTCCTGGCTCTATGCGTTCAACGTGGTGAACTCAAACAATCAGTTCATCGCGATGATCGGGCAGACACTTTACAATCTGACCGAACCGCTCCTGCGCCCTATCCGCCGGTTCCTGCCAGCAATGGGTGGATTGGATCTTTCTCCGATTGTGCTGCTGCTCGGCATTTTCCTTATTGAGCGCGTCATCGGCCTCTACGTTTATCCCTACGTATTTTAAGTAGTGGCTGAACAAGAACGCCCTTGGAAACTGCAGGCTGACGGAATTCTCATTACCGTCCGCCTCACCCCCAGATCCTCCAAAGATCAAATTGAAAAGATAGGCGAGCAGTCCGATGGCCGACCGCTCGTGATGGCGCGCGTTCGCGCAGTGCCAGAAAAAGGCGCTGCAAACAAAGCCATTGCGGCCCTTTTTGCGAAAGCACTCTCTGTTCCCAAATCATCGGCAGAAGTGATTGCAGGTTCCACCGCCCGCATAAAAACCCTACGTGTTTACGGCGAACCACAAGAGCTGCAAAAAAGGCTAGAAGATCATCTCTCCTAGCCTTCAAAGATAAGTTCTGCACGGAACCGCGATCAGAGAACCCACATCAGTTCTGATGGATACGTTTTAGTCTTCAAGCTTGCGCGCTTCTTCTTCCAACATAATCGGAATTCCATTCCGAATTGGATAGGCCAGCTTCGCAGCGCGGGAGACCAGCTCCTGGTTCTCAGGATTGTACTCAAGCGTTGTCTTCGTCACAGGACAAACCAACAGCTCCAAAAGCCGACGGTCCAGCTGTGGCGCTTCAAATTCGCTCATAGAGCCCTCATTCATTTTTGTCTTTACCTGCATCACTGAAGCGTACTGCCAGTACCACCATTGCCACGTGCCAGCTCAACTTCAGCCAACGCAATGAGCGTATCCGCACGCACTTTCAGATTCTCTGTTTCCAACAGAGCCTGCTTCTCTTTCGGTCCATAAGGACTCATCATGCACAATGCATTGACCAATACCTCGGTCGAGGCAGAATTGACGCTATCCCAGTCCGCTTCAAGGTCATTCACACTCAAGTATTCTTTGAGCGTTGAAAGCAGCAGATCTCGATCGAC
The DNA here is from genome assembly GCF_001623085.1 of Pseudovibrio sp. W74. Classification (NCBI taxonomy): domain Bacteria; kingdom Pseudomonadati; phylum Pseudomonadota; class Alphaproteobacteria; order Hyphomicrobiales; family Stappiaceae; genus Pseudovibrio; species Pseudovibrio sp. W74. The sequence continues at coordinate 64,175 of NZ_LMCJ01000017.1, read as the reverse complement.
ATCATCTTCTCCGATACCGGTCGTCAAATCACCAGCAAAGCGGGTCGCATCAACGTGACCACGACGGAACGGGGCACGCTCTTCCAGCTCACCACGAAGCACAAAGCGAGAAACGCCAGACAACGTAATCAGATAGCGGCCATCGCCACTTTCCTGAAACCCTGTAATGCGCCCCATACAGCCAACAGTGCAGAGTTTTGGCCTACCGGCTAACTCTTCATCACTGGTTTCAAACTGCGGCTGAATTACCCCAATCATGCGATCAGTACGCAAAGCACTGTCGATCATCGACGTATAGCGCGGCTCAAAAACATTGAGAGGCATGTGGGAGCGCGGGAGCAAGATAGCTCCCGGCAAAACAAACAACGGCACAACCTGGGGCAGGTCATCCAGACCTGCGTAGGTCGCATTTCCAACAGTCATCGAGGCCACTTAAGTGCTCTCCGCTCTTATCATTAGGCCTAGATTACGAGAATAAAATTGAGGAGAGTTTACGGCGACCATAAGCAGAACCTGCATCTTTAAAGCCCCAGGCTTCAAAAAACTGCAGCAACTGCTTGCGCGCGCCATCTTCATTCCACTCACGGTCACGGCGAATAATCTCAATCAGCTCATCAACAGCACCAGTTTTATCCCCTTTGCCGCCCAAAGCGAGCGCAAGGTCAAAACGAGCCTGATGATCATCTGCATTGGCTTCTACACGCTCACGCAGCTCTGCAAGGTCATCAAGCCCTTCAGATTGCTCAGCGAGTTCAAGCGCAGCCTTCGCTGCTGCAAAATGCTGGGAGTTCTGCTCATCTTCCGGAATCATATCGAGCATCTGTTTTGCATGGTCTTTCTCACCAAGCGCCAGATAGCACATAGCAAGCCCACACAACGCCTGCACGTTGCCAGCGTCGATAGAAAGCGCGCTACCATAAAGCTGTGCAGCTTCTGGATACCCTTCAGCATCACGAAGCTCATCAGCCTTCTCAAGCATCACTTCCAGATCACTTGGACCAATGTTTACGCCAATACGATCGAGAAACTTTTTGATTTCACCTTCGGTCTGCGCACCCATAAACCCGTCAACAGGCTGGCCACCTTTAAATGCAAACACTGCCGGGATCGACTGAACACCCATCTGACCGGCAACTTCCGGATAATCTTCGATGTTCATTTTCACCAGCTTGAGAGCACCATTCGCTTCCTTGACGACTTTCTCAAGCGTCGGCGTAAGCTGCTTACAAGGACCACACCAAGGCGCCCAGAAATCAACGAGAACCACCTGATTACGGGAGCCCTCAATTACGTCCTGCACAAAGGTTTGAGTGGTCGTATCAACAATCAAGTCAGCAGCATTGGCTGCCGGAGCTGCGGATGGAGATGCCGCGCCAGCCTGTGTGTTGGTCTGGTAACCACCGCCATATCCACCGCCAAGGGAGCCACCAAAGCTGCCACCTACGGAATAACCGGATCCACTCATTATTTTGACCCTTTACTGAACCGGGAGCTGCTCATATCAGCGCTCCTCATATCAAAATCTCTAACTGCTGCCTAAAATGGTCTTAGATGAGACCAATTACAATTGGCGATCACCCAGTTTTTATAGATCTTCAGTGACTTTCTGCGCCTCTGCAGAAACCGCAAGCACATTGGCATCATGCCCACATGCCTTGGCAAACACCATCAGACCTTCCGCTGAAATCGCCGTTGAAGCATTATTTAGCAATGGATGGAAGTTCAGAACCTCCTGCTCCATCATATCTGCATCAAACACCACGGACACGCGTTGTGCTTCCCGATCATTGATCAGAGAGAACGGCGTGACGGATCCTGGAGTAACACCCAGCACCTCTTCAAGCAGATCAGCTTTGCCGAAAGAAACACGACCAGATGCACCAATGATGCTCGAAATCTTCTTCAGATCTATCGTAGCATCATGAAGGGCCACGACCAAAAAGAGATTACCCTTTTTGTCTTTAAGGAAGAGATTCTTGGTGTGACCGCCTGGAATACGCTCATGCAGATCAGCAGATTCAGCAACCGTAAAAACCGGCTCATGATCAATTGTAGAAACCGGAATGTTCAAGTCTTCCAAGAAAGATATCAGTTGCGAACGGCTTGCTGGCATGTAGAACGACCTCTCCCAAGTCTCTGAGGCAAACCAAGTGTTTGCCACATAAATGCTGCACCGTTTTAAGCCACCTATAGAAAAAGGCAAGCGGTCCATAAGAACCGCCTGCCTCTAGCAAACCGAGGGCGAATAGTTTGCTTAGTGAGCCGTCATGACTGACGGATCAGGGAGTGGTGTGGTGTTGGTCCGAACTGGCAGAATTGGATACTCAACGCTTGGCTGTTCTCCGGTAAGTGTCTTCAGGAAAACAGTAATTGCATCAATATCTTCGTCACTCAGCTCAGCACCAAGCTGAGAGCTGGCCATAATAGAAACAGCCTGCTTCAAATCCCAAACCTTGCCGGAATGGAAGTAAGGAGCTGTCAGATCAATATTGCGGAGCGGTGAAGCACGGAAAACGTATTCTTCCTCGGCAGTTTGAGTAACAGCAAACCGGCCTTTGTCATTGACTGGAAGAATATCTGCACCCGGCTTTTCAACCACGCCGAATGGATAGTACCCCTCACCACCAATGTTCACACCGCCATGACAAGCGGCACACCCGGTATCCATAAACACCTGCAGTCCCTGCTTTTCCTGCGCATTGAGAGCATTTTCATTACCCTCAAGGAACAGATCAAACTTGGAAGCAGGCGTAATCAAAGTAGCCTCGTACGCTTCAATTGCCTTCGCCATATTGTCGAAGTTCGCTGGTAACTCCTCGCCTGGGAATGCTCTTGAAAACTGCTCAGTGTATCCCGGCATACTGTTCAGAACAGCTTCAACCCGCTCTGGCGTGCTGGCCATTTCAACACCAGCTTGCACCGGGCCTTTGGCTTGCTCTTTCAGGTCTTCTGCACGACCATCCCAAAACTGAGCAAGGTTGAACACAGCATTCAACACGGTGGGTGCGTTACGAGGCCCCTTTTGCCATCCATGGCCGATGGATGTCTCCAGATTATCATCCCCACCCATGCCGAGATTGTGGCAGCTGTTGCACGACAACAATCCCGAAAGCGACAATCGCGGATCAAAGAAGAGCTGTCGCCCAAGATCAATTTTTTCGCGGGTAATCGTGTTGTCTTTAACACTAGGTACAGCATGCGGGATCGGCTTGAAGTAAGAACGCGCCTCTTCCAGCAACTCAGATTGAGCAAAAGCTCCTCCCTGAACAGCCATGCTGAAAACAGATGCGCCAATCAATGTCTTAATTATTGCTCGCATGAAATCCTCCATCATCACGAGATAATGGAGTTTAGAATCACTACAAACAAAAGCACATTGATGCAACCGCTTGACATTTACTATGGTAATATCAAAAATTTCATTAGCTTAAAACGCAAAACCATCATCGAATATATTGAGATATACAAAAAATACTTGAAATATGAATTCCACCAATACTTATTAATACTACAAATATCGAGAATTATAATCACAAGACATACACGAAGCGCCCCTCCTTACACTTAGAATAACTCTAATATAGACAAAAAATTGAGAGCTTTGACCGCGTGCAACTTACGTTTCTCAAGGGCATGTACTTCACCCTCAAAACGTTCTCTTAGAATATACTAATACACGACTGCGACATACTGCCCCCAATTACAAATTGTGATCCTGACGACGTCTGGATGTTGTTCTTAGCCACGCTCGCTAATGCTCATTCTGAATGTGACTAAGAAAATTCCTGATCTTATTGAGATATATGAGGGAACCTGTTTCTTTTTCATGCAGCCCATCCACGACCTCGGACAAAATCACATAGGTTATTTTACTCGAGTGCAATTATTTCCACAACGATCAAACAACTCTAAAAAACTATCTATCTTGTTGTTATATAATATTTTTTATGAGGCATTTCACGACCTCCACATCCACAAGCTCTGAGAAACCCCACAATGAATTTCAAATTCCTTGTTGCATTCACCCCGAGCTTTTGTCATATAGCTCCCACCTCACCGACGGGGCCGCAACAAACGGCTCTAGCGAAACAGATGCGGGCGTAGCTCAGGGGTAGAGCATAACCTTGCCAAGGTTAGGGTCGTGAGTTCGAATCTCATCGCCCGCTCCAGTTTCTCTAAGAAACTGAGTTTTCGCGAAGTTGGAATTTTTTGGATATGCGGGCGTAGCTCAGGGGTAGAGCATAACCTTGCCAAGGTTAGGGTCGGGCGTTCGAATCGCCTCGCCCGCTCCAAAAAAAAACAAAACAACCGCCGCAAGGCGGTTTTTTGTTATCTGCAGTTCTTCATTTCTATCAGAGCTTTAGGCGAACTATTCCTCTTCAAGCCAAGGAGGAAATGGTGTGTTCTCAGCAGACATAATATTCATGAACCGGGCCTGAAAATAATCTGTGCGTCCCAAAACCGGTAGAAACTTTTGCCTGAACAGACGGATCGCTGTGTTGTTTGACGCCAAAAACCGTGTGCCGGTATCAACCGTCTTCAAAACTTCCGCGGCAACAGGTCGTCGATCCAACATATATTGATGCGTATGCCCGGTAGAAACTTGCCACGCCAGCCACGCAGCATCCTCAATCCCTAAGTTCATCCCCCTGCCTCCAAAGGGAGAATGCACATGCGCAGCATCTCCCACCAGAAAGACCCGCCCTTTCTGATAGAGTTTGGCCAATCGGTGAGAGATCCGGAAAGACGATTTCCAATTGACTTTGATGACTTTCAAAATCGGCGGCATAGTCTCAAGTGGATCAGAGTGATCGGCAACAATGCGCGCCCGTGTCGCAGAAAAGGGAATGACACCGAAGATATTTGGTGACCTGTCAAACATCGTCGGCCCATCCATCGTCAGCGTCGGTTCCAACTCCACATCTGCCAGCCCCCAATCTTGCGGATACGAACTGCCTGAAAAGGTGAAACCCATTTGCGAACGCACAATTGAGTGTGCACCATCTGCCCCAATCACCATGGGTGGGTGAAGTACCTCTTCGTCACCGCTACTGGTTTGTATAACTGCTGTGACGACCTCATCCTTCTGCTCCAGCTTGACGAGTTCACACTCCCGCTCGACCGGTATTCCCAGCTCTGTCAGATGTCGTTCAAGAACAGTTTCAGTCTCATATTGCGGCAGGGCCAGCATAAAATTAAAAGGTCCATCTAAGTCTGAGAGATCAACTTCTAAAAGCTCGTCACTTGGCCCACGAAAGTGGACATGGTTCATCCGCCATCCCTTTTGCAGCAGTTTGTCTGCCACACCAGATGGCCGCAGGATTTGGAGGGTTCGAGGATTAATGGCAAGGGCACGAGATTGAGCGTGAGGGCGCGAGTTCTTATCAATGATACGAGGCGTAAAGCCGCGTCGCTTCAGCTCAATTGCGGCAGTCAGCCCACTGGGCCCTGCCCCAACAATCAGAATGCGTCCTCTTTGCATTGCCATCCTACCGTACACAGGGCTTGTTGTTGCGAGCTTATGCAAAAGACGCTGTTGGAGCGTTGAACCAGTAAGGCGAACTTTAATCACTCTTGGAGGAGCTTGTTTGCCCTTCTTGACCTGGCTTCAAAATTGTCGTTTAGCTGCCTTCCAAGCTCTAAAGGATGGTATTCGATGACAACACCTTGCCCTTGCAAATCAGGAAAAGACTTTGAAATCTGTTGCCAGCCTTTTCTGGAAGGCAAGGCCCTACCCGAAACCGCAGAGCAGCTTATGCGCTCACGTTACAGCGCTTATGCCACAAAAAACATTGATTACCTGAAAGACACATTGTGGCCTCGCTACCAAAAAACCTTCAGTTCAATTGAGGTCGCAGAATATGCTGCCCAAACTCAATGGATAGGGCTTGAGATTCTGGGCACCGATAAGGGGCAACTAGGTGATGCAAAAGGTAGCGTCCTCTTCTGCGCCAAATACCTTGCCCATGGCCAAGTCGGAGAACAGAGAGAACTGAGCCTCTTCAAAAAACGCAAGGGCCGCTGGTATTATGTTGAACCGATGGCAGAAGGCAGCCGCCTCTAAACCTCACAGCCTGATCCAAAATCGACTGAGCGTAAAAACAGTCTTGCTGCGAGAGCAACAGTCAACTTCTCTGCGCCTTACATCAGTAACAACCATATCACGATGCAGATAAGGCTTTACCTCCCCCTACAAGCAAGTTCCGATCCTCACCCAGGTCGGCAAACTTCTCCGTGAAAGTCTAAAAGCAGAGATCTCAGACTTATCATTCACCGACTGCACACAAGCCCTTTTCAGCTCATCATACCAATGATTGAACCTAACCTGAGGCTTACCAAGATATTTTGCATCAGCTAGCAGCATAAGATGCCAACACAAAAAAACATCGTTTCCATATATTCCTGCGATACTCCCGGTATGTCAGCACGAGTTTCCCACATCTTTAAGTTGCTTCATTAACAATCACATTCCGTAGGGAAAAGGCGCCTTCGCGTAACGGGTTAGCGGAACGCCGATAAGGTTCAGACAAGCCTCGTTACATCCAAACTTATTAAAATTAGAAAAAAAACTATTTCAAACTATCGGTACATATGTGTATGTCACACAAATATGAGTATCGATCAGGAAACATCTAAATGAACGTAGTTCACGCAAACAGAATGGAGTTTATGAAGTGGAGATCACTAATACAAAACACACCTAATACTGTAGGGTCCGGATGTGAAATTTATGAATCTACTAAGGAGCTACACTTAAACGATGGATCTTTAGTTCTAATTAGCAAGCCCAATCAAGATTGCACAACACTATTACAAAGTTTTTCTAAAAAGAATCTATCAGAAATCCAGTACTTACAGTTCCGCGCCTACAAACTCGTTGAACCTGGCTTTGCAGGACGGCGATATTGGGCTGTTAAAGTCATCGCAGGAAAGCACCCTAAGAACCCCGGGTTACGGTTATTGGTCGTTGGCTGGGTCAAGGGCACAACCATGAAACGAGCCTTCAACGAAATCAAAAAAGTACTAAAGGGCGACGCCCAAATTTGCGAAGACCCACGTCTATAAGAACAGCAACCGACAAAGCTGTGACGCTCATATGAAGGCGCTGACATTGAAGGCGATCAGATTATGATCAACCTGCGTCAGCCTTTTCCTTTCAACTGTTTGGCTGGCAGTCCAGCGACAAAACTCATACAGAGCGAAATCCATTCTCTAAGCGCCGCCTGATCACACACCTCAGCAGCCACAAACACCAATCCCCCCATTCGGCGACCACCAAGCTCAACAATCTCAGCCCCCTCTCGGCCGAGCGCTTCCGCTTCATTGTCTTTTCCAACACGAAACATAAAGCGAGACTCTTCACTCTTAATACAATGCGCCCCGGCCAGCATGTTTCCATCCAGAAAAAAGCACAGCCCACCCATCATCCGCTTCTCCGAAATCCCCATAATGCCTTCCAACTCCTCACGAAGCCGATCACCAAGTTCCTCATCATAAGCCACTAGAGCACCCTTCCAGCGTGATTGTCTTAGCCATTTTACAGACTAATACAGTCAGCACCTCACCAAGAGGAGCCGGCCCCTGCTCAGTTTGGGCGGATGCAGGGACCGGCGCAAGCTGCACGGCAGAAGGGAGGCGTCCCTCTAACACCGCGAGGCGATGGCGCAGCTCTGCAATTTGCGATGTTTTCGCGTTCATATCACTCTCGGTAAATTTCATTTTGTTCTCTATATGTTCTCATATTGATTCCGTCAAATCGCACAGGAGTCAAGCATCAAAAACTGCGAGAGTATCAGAACAAAAGCTTGTGAGCCTTCAAGGTCCAGCTAAGCCTCTGTTTTAACTCAAGGACCAATCAACACGGCAACACCACAGAACAGCATTCCGAAAATATTAATTTTCATACTAGTAATAATTGACCAGAAATAATTAAGGCGTATCGCGTGCAAGAACTCCTCCTCAAATGGTCAGCAGTGCTTTTACCTCGCAGCACTCATGCAAAACTGCTGCCACTTCTTGGAAAAATACTCGACACTCTCTTCAGCAAAGGCGAGGCTGGAGGAGCACGACGCTCAGCATTAATCGTTTTTGCCTTACGCATCGGGAGCGCAGCACTCGCTTACATCATGCAGGTCTTTCTGGCTCGTTGGATGGGCGCCTCTGAATACGGCATCTTCATTGTTGTCTGGACGGTTGTCATCATACTGAGCGTTTTTTCAGGGCTTGGGTTTTCTGTTTCCCTTCTGCGTTTCATTCCAGAATATCTGGAGAAGAAGCAATACGAGCTCCTCAACGGCTTGCTCTTCAGCGCCCGATTTCTTGTATTGCTCAGCTCAACAACCATTGCAGTAGTCGGCGTAGCCATTGCTTGGGCCTTTTCTGATTTCATTGGCAATGCATATATCCTGCCGCTTTACCTCATCGCAATCTGCCTACCCATGCACACCTACACCGGTATGCTGGAAGGCATTGCCCGTGCGCAAGACTGGCAACTCAAAGCAATGCTGCCAGATTTTATTGGCCGCCCTCTTCTAGTGCTCGCATTCATGTTGATCGCGCTGTTGCTGGGCTATCCGCCAACAGCCGTCACAGCTTGCATCGTCACCATCGCAGCCGTCTGGACCATCACTTTCTTTCAGACGATCATGATGGAAGTCTCGCTGAGCAAAGTCCGCTACCCTGCTCCACGTAGACTTCAGATAAAGTCATGGCTGCTTGTATCGGTTCCCATGCTGGCAGTTGATGGCTTCTTCCAACTCATCACCAGCTCTGATGTCATCTTAATCGGCCTCTGGCTCCCACCAGATCAAGTCGGCATTTATTTCGCAGCATCACGCACCCTCGCACTGATGCATTTTGTTTATTACGCAGTACGCGCAGCAAGCGCACCGCGCATGGCACGTCTTTATCACTCTGGTGACCGAGATGGCCTCAAGGATTTCGTGACAAGCGCTGCCAAAATGACCTTCTGGCCAACACTACTCATGGGCGGCTTTGTCATGGCAGTCGGACCATTCCTCCTCTCCCTGTTTGGAGAGGATTTTGCTCAAGGCACACCAATCCTCTACATCCTTGTTATTGGTGTATTAGCCCGTGCATCCGTTGGTCCGGTTGACGCATTACTGACCCTCTCAGGGCACCAAAACACCTGCGCCAAGATCTATGCCAGTGTCTTTGTCGTAAACCTCATTCTCAACACGGCACTTATTCCAGTATTCGGCCTGTATGGAGCCGCTTTGGCGACGACATCCGTCATCTTTTTTGAAGCATGCATTCTTTACCGCAGCGCCTACAAACGCCTTGGCCTGCACACATTCATATTGCCATTGAAGAGACGGGAAACTCCAGTCAATGAAGCAGGATAGCACCACGATTAAACTGCTGACACCCGGCAAAGACAAAACAGCGGACCACCTGTGGCGACAACTGTCTCAACAGGCACTGGAGCCCAACCCGTTCTTCTCCAGCAGTTTCGTCAGTGCATTCAATGCACACAAGGCAAACGGCTCAATCAAGCTGTTATTGGCACTCGATCCTTCCGGCACAAAAGCGCACGCGGCACTGCCCGTCGTAATGGTAAGGCGTGGCCTCCTCTTCAAACTACCAAGCACATTAGCTGGTGATTATGGGCCACTCGGCACTCTGCTGCTTTCTGAGGAAGCTACGCCAGCAACACTCAACAAACTGCTCGAAACCGCCTGTAACTTGAGCTGGACTAAGACGTTAATTCTCCCTTTCCATGGAACCGATGGCCCCACCTATGAAAGCCTTGAGTGCGCGCTTAAAACCCACGGATGGGAGAAACAAGTTGCTTCTAAAGAAGACCGCGCCTTCCAACTATCTGGCAATGAAGGTCGCGCTAGCTTTGACGCCCTCAAAAAACGATCCTCATGGAAAGGTGCCTTTAAAAACCAGCGCCGGCTAGAGAAGGAAGGGTCACTTTCCTTTAGTATGCTGGAAACCTCAAAGGACATTCAGGCAGGCCTTGAAGACTTTCTGAAACTCGAGGCAGCTGGCTGGAAAGGCAAGCAAGGCACCGCGCTCCTTTCCAGAGCACCAGATGCCGCTTTCACGCGTGAGCTGGTATCAAAGTCAGGCGAAGCAGATAACATTCGCATTGGCCAGTTGCGGCTAGACGATAAGCTAATTGCAACCAACATCCTGCTCCGCGAGCAAGGCCGCATATTTGGCTGGAAAACAACCTTCGACGAGAGCCTCGCAAAATTCTCCCCTGGTCAGCTTCTCATCTATTTCAGCACCCAAAAACTCCTCGAAGACCCTGAGTTCTCAGGTGCCGATTCCCTCTCGACACCAGACAATCAGATGGCAAACAAGGCCTGGACCTCACGATTCCCATATGCCACGGTTTTTATTGGCAAAGGTCCAATAGCGCGCTTTGCAATGTGGGAGGCGCAAGCAGGTGCTCGCGCAAAGTTGGCATTAAAGAGCAAAGTTAAGAAATTGCTTGGTCGAAAATAGCTGCCTAGCTTTCAACCAATTCAGCTTCTTCCTGCGCTCTATTCCGTAAAATCCGGCGAATAACCTTTCCGCTGGTCGTCAAAGGCATTTCGGAGACAAACTCAATCTCCCGCGGATATTCATGAGCAGAAAGACTCACGCGCACATATTGGCGAATATCATCAACCAAGCCCTCACTTGGTTCGAAGCCATCTTTCAGCACAACATAAGCCTTTACGATCTCCGTCCGCACCGGATCAGGTTTGCCGACCACAGCAGCCAATCCAACCGCCTCATGCTTGATCAAACAATCCTCAATCTCAGTTGGCCCAATGCGATAACCAGCTGAAGTAATGACATCATCATTGCGACCGACGAAATGGACATATCCATCCATATCAACAACACCTTGGTCACCTGTCAGCATCCAATCACCAAGGAATTTGCTCTGATCTGCCTCAGGCTTTCGCCAATACCCCAGGAACATAACAGGCGTACCACGACGAACTGCAATCTCGCCTTGCTCTTCTCGTTCGCAAACAGATCCATCTGGTCGGATAACAGCAACGTCATGCCCAGGTACAGCTTTGCCAATTGCCCCGGCACGGGAAACTCCCATCCTTACTCCTGACCCGAGCACGAGATTACATTCCGTCTGTCCATACATCTCGTTTGGCGCGACACCGAGCGCTTCATGGCACCAGGCAAATGCTTCACGCCCCAATGCCTCTCCCGCTGAGCAAACAGAGCGCAGCCGAAGTTTTTCAGAATACTTACGATGATCAACACTGCGCATCATCTTGAGTGCGGTGGGCGGAATGAACGCGTTGCGAACACCATGCCGAGCCATCAAGTCAAATGCACCTTCCGGATCAAACTTGTCGATCCGGGCAGTCACCACAGGCACCCCAAACTTCAGCGAAGGCAGCAGTGCATTTAGCAAGCCACCCGCCCAGGCCCAGTCAGCTGGAGTCCAGAACACATCCCCAGCCTGTGGCAACATCTCATGTGCCATTTGAATGCCCGGCAAATGCCCAAGCAACACACGGTGCGCCAGCAGTGCGCCTTTGGGCTGCCCTGTTGTGCCTGAAGTGTAAATCATCAAAGCTGGATCATCAGGGCCTGTCGCATAGCTTTCAAAGCTGTCGGAGCCTTGCTCAAGCAAGTTCCAGAAGCCAAGAGCTCCATTTTCTGCACCATCGACACAGATAACATGCTCAAGAAGCGGAAGTTGCTCACGAAGTGCAGAAAGTTTCTCAAGTCCAGCCTGATTGGTAATCACCACTTTCGCGCCAGCGTTCTCTAGCCGATACCGCAGAGCATCTGGGCCGAACAAAGCAGCCAATGGAACAGCGACAGCTCCCAGCCGATAAATCGCAAGATGAGAGATGGCAGTTTCAGGCGCTTGCGGCAGCAACAAAGCCACACGATCACGTGGAGCGACACCCAGAGACTGCAACGAATTTGCAAGCTGGCAGGAGTTTCCTTTGAGCTGGCCATAGCTCCATGCTTCAACTCCGCCGGAAGACAGCACATGCAGCAAAGCCGTGCGCTTAGGCTCAACATCCGCCCAACGATCACAAGCGTCATGAGAAATGTTGTAGCGCGTAGGAATATTCCAGCGAAACTCAGCTCGCAATTCCTCGTATGAAGTCAGTGGTGGCAGCACACCAAAAGTCCCCTAAACCCAAATTCGTTAGTGAAGAGAGTTTATCGCTGCAGCGCACAACGAGATACTGGCCTTTGGTCGCTCTTTTAGCCCCAAAAGGAAACTGGGTTAGCGCGGTCCAGCTACGACAAGGCTCCAGAAAACCTTATATTTTGACCGAGGCGCATAAGCTGTTGCAATTCCAATGCGCGTTCCGTTTGCATCCAGCATCACCGCATTATGCTTCGGCGAGTCACGCCAGCCCGAAAAGGCTTCTGCCCACCGGCGATAACCAGCACTGAGGTTGCCTACTGCATGAACATCGCCCTGCCCAGCCTCCTTCATCAGGACGGCGAGCTTGAGATCGCCCTTGCGCGCAGCGTTAACATCCTCTGCACGGGCCATTCCATCTGCCTGTGCCTGAGCAACGCGCATCAAAGCTGGATCAACCGTAACCGGCGGTAAATCTGATTGAGAACGATAGCTGGAGATCATTGAGGCCACAACACTCGCATCAATCTGCGCAGAGTGGCTCTCTAAGTTCTGATAGTAGCTTGGCGTTTCATCAGGGCTGACACAACCAGTGAGCATCAGTCCAACAGCAAGAACCAGAGCAATACTCCCACCACGAAACGTCTTCATACAAAATCACTTTTCGGCAAATTTCGAATCTCTCGGACACACTACCGACTAAATGAGGCAAACCAAGCTCAAACTCAAAGCACACGCATAAGTGAATTAAAAAAGGCCGGACAAAGCCGGCCTTTCAAACTTCTTGGTAAAAACGTTAGGAAGCTTCTTTCAAAGCATGAGGCTTGGCTGTTTCAGCCGTCTCATTCTTCTCTTCAGCACCTTCAGTCTCAGCATCGGTTTGCTCTTCTGGAGGTGTCAGCACGCTACCCATCTCTTCTGGGCTCAACACGCCCATGAGATGTCCATCCTCGCAAACAACTGGAACCGGATAATCTGCTTCCAATGTTGTTGGGAGAGCTTCTTCCAAAGTGCTTTCCAGCTCCACTGCGTTGCTGTCATCAGCAAAAGCATAAAGGGATGGACTATCACCCGGTTTAGCAACTTCCTCAGCAAGGCCTTCTTGCGTAACAATGCCACGGAACTCTTTGTCCTCAACCACATAACCGAAATCTTCGTCATGACGACGCATATCAGCCAGCGCTTTTTCCATGTTGTCATGGGTAATACGCACAGCAGGTGGCTGCATAACAGTATCAACGGTCAGCACGCGAGCACGGTTCACATCACGCACAAACGCCCGCACATAATCATCAGCTGGTTCAAGCAGGATTTCTGGCGGCGTACCGACTTGTGACAGAACACCATCCTTAAGGATCGCAATCTTGTCACCAATACGCAAAGCTTCATCCAGATCATGCGTGATGAACACGATGGTCTTATGCAGCTTCTCTTGCAGTTCAACCAATTGATCCTGCATCTGTGAGCGGATCAACGGATCAAGTGCAGAAAACGCCTCATCCATCAGCAAAATGTCAGCATCCGTTGCAAGCGCACGGGCAAGACCAACACGCTGCTGCATGCCGCCGGAAAGCTGGCTTGGATACTGATGCTCAAAACCGCCAAGTCCAACCGTTTCAATCCACTCACGCGCTGTGGTTTCACGGTCTGCTTTTGTAATGCCCTGCACTTCAAGACCGTAAGCAACGTTCTGCAGTACCGTCCGATGCGGCATCAGGCCAAAGCGTTGAAACACCATCGACATACGATGACGGCGGAATTCTTCCAGCTCTTTATCAGAAAGAGCCATAACATCCTCGCCATCAACCAGAATGTGCCCATCTGTTGGGTCAATCAAGCGGTTGAAGTGACGAATAAGCGTAGACTTACCAGAACCGGAAAGGCCCATGATCACAAAGATCTCACCCTTCTCGATGCTAAGGGAGACATCATGCAGGCCAAGAGTATGGTCAGTTTCAGCAAGCAGCTGATCTTTGCCCATACCATTTTTTACCTTGGCAAGCTCCTTATCAGGCGCCTTGCCAAAAATCTTGGTAATGTTTTGTACTTCGATCAATGCCATGTGTTAGCGCCTCACCCTGTTACCTTGCGATGCGCCTGCATCCGTTGTCCGGCTGATTGTGTGATACGGTCAAACACAACGGCAAGAACAACAATCGCTAAGCCGCCGAGCAAACCTTGTCCTGCATCATTACGCTGCAACCCAAGCAGAACGGTTTCACCCACGCCGCGAGCACCAATCATGGACGCAATCACCACCATAGCCAACGCCATCATCATAGTCTGGTTAATACCCTGCATGATGGAAGGGAGCGCAAGTGGGATTTGAACGCCCTTAAGGATCTGCCAGCGCGTTGCACCAAAGGCCCGGCTCGCCTCAACAACCTCTTCATCCACATAGCGGATGCCAAGATCCGTCAAGCGAATAAGCGGTGGTGCAGCATAAATCACAGTAGCCAGAATAGCTGGCACCTTACCCAGACCAAACAGCATGGCCGCAGGAATAAGATAAACGAAGCTTGGAATGGTCTGCATCAAGTCCAAGACCGGATTGAGCAAAGCTCTGAAGCGGTTTGAACGAGCAGAGATAACGCCAAGCGGCACGCCAATCACAACGGAAATCAGCACAGCGACAAGCAAGATCGCCACTGTTTGCATAGACTTTTCCCAAAGCCCCAATGTACCGATGAACCACATTGCACCTACCATCACCAGGCTAAGCCCCCAACGGCGGCTCGCAGCAAAGGTAATCAGGCCGATGCAGATCAAGATCACGATAGGATCAGCGCCACGGAGAAGTCGCTCTAACCGCACCAGCAAAAATAGGATGGAGTTGGAAAAGGCCTCAAATCCATCGCCGTAATTCACGACGAGAAAATCAACCAGATCGTTTGTGGAAGTCCGGATAGGTTTCCCAAAGTTGGGAAACACGTCGAAAGCCATGTGATCCTCTTATTCTTCTTAGCAAGGATCACGGAAACAAGTTCCGTGATCGCTTTTCATTCGCTAATTTTCAAAAACAGTCAGCTGTCTTTGATATTACAGAGCAGATTTCACACGCTCAGCGACATCAGCTGGAACCCAACCGGTCCAGAGTTCTTCGTTGTTTTTCAGGAACTCAGCAGCAGCATCATCTGTGGTTCCGCCAGTGTCCTGCATGTAAGCAAGAGCTTTGGAAACGTCATTACTGGTGGTTTCATAAGCAGTCAGGAACTCAACCAGTTTAGGCGCAGAAGTATGGAACTCTGTGTTCACGAAGACGTGCGTCGCAGACAGAGGATATGCAACTGCCTCGGTCACTTTGGATGGATCTGTCTCTGCAGACAGCTTGTCCCAAGCTTCTTTGCTGTAGGCAGGCTCTTCCAGCTGGATCAGATCATCAGCGACCTTACCCATGACCCAGGTTGGACCCCAGTAATAGAACACGATTGGCTTCTTACGACGAACGTTCGATTCAATCGCAGCTGCAAGCGCTGCACCTGTACCAGGACGGAAGTTCACAAAGCTATCAAGCAAGCCATAAGCATTGAGCTTCTTAGAGTTGATGACCTCACAGCCCCAACCAGCGATACAGTTGTAGAAGCGACCTTTTTCTGGCTCTTCCGGATCAGAAAACACGTCTTTGTACTTTGGCAGGTCAGATACAGACTTCAGACCTTTTGCAGGCGCATCATCGCCTTCAACCAGGTATTTTGGAATAAACCAGGCCTGTGTCGCATCAGGGAAGTTCACACCAAGATCAACAAACTGGTTCTTCGCTTTGCCTTCAGCAAGAGCTTCAGTCACGTTGTCTGGCCAGATTTCCATGGTCACGTCGATATCACCACGCGCCATACCGTTTAGAAGCGGAATAGTGGAGCCTGGGATGACATCCGTTTCACAGCCGTACCCTTTTTCAGCAATGAACTGAGCTACAGAGTTGTGAAAAGCATTGGAGTCCCAATCCAAACCAGCAAACACGATAGGACGGTCAACTTCACAAACAGGATCTGCAGCTTCTGCTGTAGACACAGCAAAAGGGAATGCAACTACGCACGCAGCGAGAGCAGATTTAAAATTCAACACGGATGCCTCCAAACAACCAAAACATACTTTTTGTTCGGTCAGAGAGAAAAGCCGCCAAGGACAGCTTGTCGTTCTGGCCGTAATGCTAAGTCAAAAACTCAGCAATTGCAGGACACACTAGGTTGAGCGCATCAACTGCACCGTTAAAAATAGATATATTCAATTTTCTGTCAACTTAGACATCTGCTCAAGATATTTTTTGAAAATAAATATAAAAAGATATACTTCGTAAATACACTGGATATGAAGTTATAAAGCTTTCATAACTCTCTAGTACCACCATTTAAAACGCAAAATAAGAGAAAAAAAATTTACTGAAGCAAAACGACTATTTTAAACTTTCTTTTACAGGTAATCCCCACGGAAAATTCAGGTAGTTTCACAGTAAATTGAAATAAAAAAACAACATCAAATGATGTCGAATAATCACGCAGATTACAAAAAGAAAATCGCAGAGAAAATCTGCGCTCATTTAATAATATTGAATCATCGTTCAATAAAAAAATATAAGTGAGAAACTTAAGGAAACTGGGAAGTTGGCAGCATAAAAGCGCCAACTTCCTTTCGTGAGCCTACTTAGTTTTCAGTGGCTTCAATAACATCCTCAAGGGAGCGTAAACCAGTCTTTGGTGCACACACCAAAACCGCCATGTTTCCTGGGGCATGCTGGTTCTTCCACATCTTCATATGAGCCTGCGGAATCTGGTCCCATGAGAACACTTCACTCATGCAAGGGTCGATACGGCGATCAATCACGAACTTGTTCGCCTCACTCGCCTGTTTCAAGTGCGCGAAATGCGAACCCTGAATACGCTTCTGACGCATCCATACATAGCGCGCATCCATGGTCAGATTGAAGCCGGAGGTACCCGCACAAAACACAACCATACCGCCGCGTTTGGCAACCAGTGTTGATACCGGGAACGTTGCTTCACCTGGGTGCTCAAACACCATATCAACGTCATTACCCTTACCGGTAATGTTCCAGATCGCCTTACCAAACTTACGCGCTTCCTTGGTCCACGTATCATACTCAGGCGAGTTCACCTTCGGCAGCTGGCCCCAACAATCGAAGTCTTTTCGATTGATAACGGCCTTTGCCCCAAGCGACATCACGTATTCGCGTTTACTCTCATCTGAAATAACGCCAATCGCATTCGCTCCGGCAGCAGCAATCAGCTGAACCCCAAACACGCCAAGACCACCAGAAGCCCCCCAAACCAGAACATTCTGACCTGGCTTCAAATCATGCGGCGCATGACCGAACAGCATACGGAATGCAGTCGCCAGTGTAAGCGTGTAGCAAGCGCTCTCTTCCCAAGTCAGGTGTTTAGGACGCGCCATCAGCTGCTGAGATTGAACACGAGCGAACTGCGCAAATGACCCGTCAGGTGTCTCATAACCCCAAATCCGTTGGGAGTTAGAGAACATCGGATCACCGCCGTTACACTCCTCATCATCCCCGTCATCCTGGTTACAGTGAACGACAACTTCGTCGCCTACCTTCCAGCGAGTAACTTTGGAACCAACCGCCCAAACGATACCGGAGGCATCAGAGCCTGCGATATGATAGGGCTGCTTATGAACCTTAAAAACGGAAATCGGCTCGCCAAGGGCAGCCCAAACGCCGTTGTAGTTCACGCCTGCTGCCATAACCAGAATGAGCACTTCATGGCTGTCCAACTCCCAAGTTGGCACCACTTCCTTGACCATCGCTGTATCAGGGGAACCATGGCGCTCTTGGCGAATGGTCCACGCCCACATGTTCTTAGGAACATGCCCCAGCGGTGGAATCTCACCAATCTCATATAGGTCCTTGAACTCAGAGCCACCCTCTGACCCAGCTTCGACAACCCGTGCAACGGAACTCATGATATTCTCCTCCAAGTTTGCGTTGCGCCCTTCCCTCATGAGAGTGAAAGCAAGTCCTCTGCTAACGCTTCCAATCCACTATTTGCTGCAACGCAAAACAATACAACCTGTCAATATCGGCTATTTGAGAATTATCATTACAAAGAACTCATAAAATATATACAACTATTGCTTAACTTGCGAAGAATACTTCTTCTAATGTTGCATTGCACCAACCACTAAAACCTATGCAAAGGTGTAGGCAGAATTGAGATCTTGTCCCTTATAAAATGCTGGGAGGATCAGGGAGGCAATAGACTATGAGTACCGGTTCACCTAAAGGCGCAACAAAAGACCGTCCGTGGATGTTCCGCACATATGCAGGACACTCCAACGCTGCAGACAGCAACCGGCTCTACCGTACGAACCTCTCAAAGGGTCAGACGGGCCTTTCTGTCGCGTTCGATCTCCCAACTCAGACAGGATACGACCCGGACCATCCGCTCTCGCGCGGTGAGGTTGGTAAGGTTGGTGTACCCATCCCTCATCTGGGAGACATGCGCACCCTCTTCAACGAGATCCCGCTGGAGCGCATGAACACCTCCATGACGATCAACGCAACAGCTCCTTGGCTGCTTGCACTCTATGTGGCAGCTGCTGATGAGCAAGGCGCGGACCGCTCTCTGCTGGCTGGCACCACGCAGAATGATCTGATCAAGGAATACCTGTCCCGCGGCACCTATGTCTTCCCGCCCGCCCCATCCATGCGCCTCACAACAGATGTGATTTCATGGACTTACACGAACATGCCCAAATGGAACCCGATGAACGTGTGTTCCTACCATCTGCAGGAAGCTGGCGCGACACCAGTACAGGAACTCTCCTTCGCGCTCGCCACCGCGATCGCAATTCTGGACAATGTTCGTGCTTCTGGTGTCATCTCTGAAAGCGATTTCCCTAAACTCGTGGGCCGGATTTCCTTCTTCGTAAATGCAGGCATGCGCTTCATCACCGAGATGTGCAAAATGCGAGCATTTACAGAACTCTGGGATGAGATTTGCCGCGAACGCTATGGCGTTGAAGAAGAGCGTTACCGCCGCTTCCGCTACGGTGTACAGGTCAACTCACTGGGCCTCACAGAGCAGCAACCCGAAAACAACGTTTACCGAATTCTCGTTGAGATGCTGGCTGTTGTCCTCTCTAAAAACGCGCGCGCTCGTGCCGTTCAGCTACCAGCATGGAACGAAGCTCTTGGCCTCCCGCGACCATTCGACCAACAGTGGTCCCTGCGCATGCAGCAAATCATGGCCTATGAGACGGACCTGTTGGAATATGCAGATATCTTCGATGGCTCCAAAGAGATTGAAACCAAGGTCGAAGCGCTCAAAGAACAAGCAAGAGAAGAACTTGCCCGCATCGCAGAAATGGGCGGTGCAGTTGCAGCCGTTGAGTCCAGCTATATGAAACAGAAGCTCGTGGAGTCCAACTCCAAGCGTCTGGCAGGCATTGAATCTGGCGATCAGATCGTCGTCGGCGTCAACAAATGGACTGAGACTGAACCATCTCCACTGGCATCAGATGAAGACGGCGGCATCCTTACAGTTCCAGAGCATGTTGAAGAAGAAGCCATCCAGCGCATTCAGGCCTGGCGAGCTGAACGTGACGAGAACGCTGTTAAATCCGCTCTACTGGAGCTCCGCGCAGCAGCTTCTTCTGACAACAACATTATGGAAGCATCTATCAAAGCAGCTCAGGTCGGCGCAACCACTGGAGAGTGGGGTGCTGCCTTACGTGAAGTCTTCGGCGAATATCGTGCCCCAACTGGCGTCGGCAAAGCAGCCCCAGATGACAACGAGAGCCTTGCAGATGTTCAACAAAAAGTCTCCAAGCTTTCAGAAAAACTAGGTCGACGGCTTAAGTTCCTCGTTGGCAAACCGGGGCTGGATGGCCACTCCAATGGCGCAGAGCAGATCGCAGTACGTGCCCGTGATTGCGGCATGGAAGTCGTTTACGAAGGCATTCGCCTGACGCCAGCCCAAATCGTCAACGCCGCTCTTGAAGAAGGCGTCCACGTCGTCGGCCTGTCAATCCTGTCTGGCTCACATTTGGCACTGGTCCATGATGTGCTCGACAAAATGAAAGAAAACGGCATGGAGGACATCCCGATCATCATTGGCGGCATTATACCGTCAGAGGATGCCGAAGAACTGAAAAACGCGGGTGTTGCAGCCGTTTACACACCAAAGGACTTTCACCTGACAGAAATCATGTCAGACATTGTCCGCATCGTGGATGAGCAGGTCAACGAGACTGCCTAACGCCTAAAAATTAGGCAGGTTGGGCAAGTTGAACAGGCTTCTGCCCAACCAGTCGTATCCCCGGAGCATCCCGGAACCGCTCAATCATCGCGTCAATGAAGATCTCTGTTTTACGCGTCACCGCATCGCGCGAAGGGTAGACAAGGTATACCGGCTTCTCTTCGCACTGATAGTCAGGAAGTAGCCGTTGTAGTTGCCCGTTTGCCTCAAAATCTCGCATCATAAACAACGGCATGCGCGTAAACCCAACCGAGTTCAACAAGGCCTGCACCATTACCTGGGGGTGCCCAGCGACAAACTCAGACTTCAAAGCAACCACATGCTTTTGCCCATGTCGGAACATATCCAACGAACTGACTAGCTTCTCGTATCTGTATTGAATGTAGTTGAGGTCAGAAAGCGCCTCGGGACTTTGCGGCATACCATGCTTTGCAAGATAGTCTGGGCTGGCTGCCAAACAGGTTTCAACAATCGCAATTTTTCTGGAAATCCCAGAGGTATCTCCGGTGATCCCTGTACGGATCGCTAAATCGATACCGGTTTGCACAACATCAATCAGATCATCATCCATTTTAATTGAGACTGAAAGGTCTGGGTATTGCTTTCGAAGGTCGAAGATAAGCGGTGTGATTATATCAGCGCCCATAGCCTGAGAAACAGAAACAACCAATGAACCACTCTCTGCTGCTGCTTGGTCCTGTACTTCCTCAAACATCAGAGCGCTCTGACGCAACATCTTTTGCGCATGCTCATAGACAGTCTTTCCGGCAGCCGTCGGCTTAACGCCTTTGTTGGTACGAAAAACAAGCTCCTGCCCAACCTGAGCTTCAAGCAGGTTCAGCTGCTGGCTCATAGCAGGTTGGCTGATATGGCGTTGACGTGCACCACCGCTCAACGACCCATTGTCGATGACGCGAACAAAACTCTCCAGCAAATTCAGAAGATCCATAACTGCCCCATAAGCACTGCTTATATCCAAGATAAGACTTGGCCCTCTGCACTTCCAGTATCAACCCCACAATATTGCTCCCATGCTTGTAAATGAGGAGCCTTTCATGACACTTTCCCGCCGATCTTTTTTATCCGCAGCCGCGTCCCTTGCTGGCGCAGGTGCAGTTGCCCCGGCAATGTCATCTATTGCGCTCGCAGCGGCGCCCAAAATTGGAACACAGGTTCCCGGCATCTATCGCTTCTCGGTAGGAGACATTGAAGTTACAGCAATTCTGGACGGACACTTGGGATTAGACCCGTCATTGGTCGTTGGGTTTGACCAGAAGGTAGCGCAGGAAACTCTAAAGCAAAATTTCCTCAGCCCCAATACGCAGGACATGTCTATCTCTGTAAACGGATATCTCATTAATACGGGTGACAAACTGGTGGTAGTCGACACCGGCACCGCCGATCTAATGGGTCCAACACTTGGCCGCTTCCATCAAAACCTAAAAGCCGCAGGCTATAACGCCTCTGATGTAGATGCCGTAGTTCTCACCCATCTGCACATCGACCACGTCGGAGGGCTGGTTTCCAAATCAGGAGAAAAGCTCTTCCCAAACGCTGAGTTCATCGTCCACGAAGTCGAATACAACTTCTGGCATGATGAAGGCACACGCTCAAAGTTCCCCAAAGACCTCCAGCATTTCATCGACCTCGCTCAAAATGTGTCAAAGCCCTATCAAAACCGCAAAACACTCATCAGCAAAGATGGTGAGTTCATCAAGGGGCTGGATGCTGTCTTCCTTCCCGGCCACACACCCGGACATATGGGCATCCGCGTTCACTCCAATAACGAAGAAGTGTTGATCTGGGGCGACACGATCCACTCCATCGGGCTCCAGTTCGCCAATCCAGATTGGACAATCGCCTTCGACGTAGATCAGGATGTAGCTCGACAAACACGGCGCAGAATACTGGATCGGGTTTCAGCAGATAGAACACCAGTCGTCGGCATCCACCATGACTTCCCAGGTCTTGGGCATGTTCGCAAAGCCGGAAATGCCTTTGAATACCGCGAATTCAGCTGGCAGCATAAGCTATAGAGAAACAGGAGCTCACGAGACACCTCGTGAGCTCTCTTCTATTGGGCAGGCGACAACGGCGTCGCTGGAATGGATGGCGGCGCAATTGGCTGAGCTGGTGTTAACGGGATAGATGGCCGTATTGGCGGAGCAATCGGCTGAGCAGGCCTGATTGGGACAGCAGGCACCTCAATTGGCCGTGACGGCTGCAGCGGATAAGCGGGAATTTCATGCCGCGGGCGCGGATATGGACGCCAACGCGGATAACGCGGGTAGATTGGATAGCGTCGATAGACAAACGGCAGCCCCACATACGGCGCTACATAAGGAAGCGTACGGGAATAGTGCGGCCCCTCAACTCCATATCGAATATATCTGGCAGAAACCCACCCCGGAGCACCTCGGAATGTCAAATCACACCACGAACCGTTCTTGGTGCAGTAATTGATGAAAACCACGCCACCTGCCGGAATTGTCGTAATGACAGGATATCTGGTGCCAGGCCCTGTCCTCATGTTTACACCATTCGTGGTGTATCCGGCATGCCCACGCTGCGCAAAGGCGGCATTGGAATAGATAAGAACAGCCAGAAGCACGAGACCGGCAATCACCCAGGCCAAAATTTTCATAAAACTGCCCTCCAGCCTCTCTAAGGTGCTATCGCCCATAAGAAGGGCCTCCATAGGACGGTCCACTAAATCCGGGTGAACCAGGCGATCCCGGTGAAGGAGGCAATCCTGTAATCGGAGGAGCTGCAGGCAGAGGACCAGAAGGCCCCGGCAGAGGTGGCGGCAAAGACCCCGGACGCGCAGACCCTGCAGGATAAGCTCCCGGAGGCGGGTTAAACTGCGAGTGATCCGCATCCCGATCCGTCGGCAAATAAGGCTGCGCTTGCCCCGGTCTCAAACTATCTCCCGGTTCAACCGGACGATCTAGAGGTTTGATGGGCGGGATAATATTACTGCGCTCATTGAACTGAACCTGCTGAAATCCGGGATAGTCAACGGACCCTGAACGCGTAGACAAGCTGTTTGCACTCACAGATTGAGCCACGACACCTGCTGCGAGACAACAGCCTACAAGCATTGCGTATTTCATTTGACCCTAGTCCTAATTGCAGGCTGGCCAAAACCAACAGCCAGCATAATTAAGAAAAGAGTGCCACCAAGGGGCTAACAACGTGCACTGACAAAACATCGGGTTTTAGAAGCAATTTATGTCTTGCCTTGAAGAATATAACGTGAACAAATTCACAGTTCACATCAGTTTTTCTAGCCAGAACCCCGCCTAAGCCTTAGGTTTGAGGTATGATTCTCCAAAGCAGGTAAACACGCCCCCATGACGAACCGCCTCAAGATTGTAACGTGGAACATTAACTCAGTCCGCCTCCGCCTTCCTATTGTCGAGAAAATGTTACTGGACCACGCCCCAGACGTTTTGTGCCTACAGGAAACAAAGTGCCCGGATGGAAGCTTCCCAACGGCTGCAATCAATAAGCTTGGCTATCGTCATGTAGAGGTACACGGCCAAAAGGGTTACCACGGCGTAGCCTTTCTCTCACGCGTGCCACTGGAGAATATTGAGCGCAAAGAATTCTGCGAGATGGGCGATACCCGCCATATCGCAGCAGATGTTGCCTTTAATGGCGGTAAAGTCCGCATCCATAACTTCTACGTCCCAGCAGGTGGCGATGTGCCGGACCCTGAGGTCAACGACAAGTTCGCTCACAAACTCAAATTCCTAGATGAAATGGAAAGCTGGTTCAAAGGCTTCGACGGCCAGTCAGTCGTTGTTGGAGACCTGAACATCGCACCATATGAAAACGATGTCTGGTCTCACAAGCAACTCATCAAAGTCGTCTCTCACACACCGCTGGAATGCCAGCGCCTTGAAGATGTGCGAGAAGCTGGCAACTACGTAGATACCATGCGCAAGCACATGCCGATGGACGAGAAGATTTACACCTGGTGGAGCTACCGTGCCAAAGACTGGTCAGCCTCCAACAAAGGCCGCCGTCTCGACCATGTCTGGATGACACCGGAGACAGCACAGCACACCAAAGACGTCCAGATTATCCGTGACGCACGCGGCTGGGAAAAACCATCCGACCACGCACCAGTCATGGCTATGCTGGAAGTCTGATCTCACGAAGTCTGGCTTACAACTTGACGATGAAAAGCGGGAGCATCTCCCGCTTTTTCCGTATCTATCCATCAAGGAATGAGCAGCACTTTGCCTTTGGCTCTACGGCTGGAGATTTCCTCCAATCCCAAAGCAATGTCTTCCAGCGGATACTCCGCATGGATATGCGGCTTCAGTTTTCCATCAGCCACCCATTGGAACAGTTGCTCGCAATCCTTGTGATGCTCCTCAGGCTCACGAACGACTGCCTCCCCCCAGAATACGCCCAGAACGTCACAGCCTTTCAGCAGGGTGAGGTTCGCAGGGATCTTTTGGATCGTTCCAGAGGCAAATCCAACAACCAGATAACGTCCACGCCATCCCGTAGCGCGCAAGGCATCATCAGCATGATCCCCGCCTATGACGTCATAGACCACCTCAAGCCCTTTACCATCCGTCAGATCCTTCAGCTTCTGTTTCAGACCACCCTCAGAATAGTTGACCAGAACATCAGCGCCGCAAGCTTTTGCGTGAGCAAGCTTATCTTCCGAAGACGCGCAAGCAATCACCCGGGCCCCCATCAGCTTTGCAACCTCCACAGCAGCCTGTCCTGCTCCGCCAGAAGCACCTAGCACTGCAACCGTCTCCCCCGCCTGTAACCGCGCCCGGCTACGAAGGCCGTGAATAGCCGTTCCGTAAGTGATCAAAAGTCCAGCTGCATGCTTGAGCGAAACTTCATCCGGCACCCGCACAAGTTCATGCTCAGGAGCAACATATAGCTCTCTTGCAGCTCCCCATTTCGCGTAGGAGGCCACCCGATCCCCGACCTTGAACCGCGAAACGCCAGTACCGACGGCCTCAACAATGCCTGCCATTTCACCCGAGGGCGAAAACGGAAGCTCCGGCTTAAACTGATACTTCCCTTGAATGATCAATGTATCGAAGTAATTGAGTGCTGCCGCTTTCACACGAACCAACACCTCTCCAGCTCCAACATTCGGGTCGTCCAGTTCTCGAATTACCAGATCATCCGGCCCTCCAAGTTTTTCGCAGATAACAGCTTTCATAAAATGTGGCCCTCTCTCTGACCTCCAAAATTACACGGGCATTCACAAAATCTCAAAGCCACCTTTGGTGCCACTTTACGATTAAAACGCCCATACATGCCGCTACACTTGCGGGAACACCACAGTTAGAGGTATGAAGCGCACAACATCAACAACGAGAAAAACTGGGCATGCGCGGTTATTTTGCTATTGGCTCTGAAGGGCTTTCCAAATCCATGAATGTTGGCACGCTGATGCGTACTGGTCATGCATTCGGAGCAAGTTACTTTTTTACAGTCGACGCGCACATCAAAAGCCTTGGCAAAGCAATGAAGGCTGATACCTCCAAGAGCCCGGACCACTTGCCCTACTTCGCCTGGAACTCGGTTGATGAGATGCAATTCCCGCGTGGCTGTAAAATGGTGGGGGTTGAACTCACCGACGATGCGATCGAACTTCCAAGCTTCGGGCATCCGTTGCAAGCAGCTTATATACTCGGGCCGGAACGTGGGTCTCTGTCACAAGAGATGCAGGATCGCTGCGATTACATCGTCAAAATCCCAACCAAGTTTTGCTTGAATGTTGGTGTAGCCGCCGCTCTGGTCTTGTATGACCGCTATATGGCACACGGAAAGTACGCTGAGCGCGCTCTCACTGCAGGCGCCCCGAAAGATCCATTACTGGAACATATTCACGGCGCTCCAATTTTCCGAACCGGTCGAAAGGTTCCCGGCTTCGACAGCAACTCATGAGTGATTCGAAATACGGTTGCCATTTCTGATACATACTCTGAAACGGCAACCTTTATTTCTCACCATAGCAAATGCCTTGTATAAATTTTTAAGGTGTTTCCCTTTCCACACCCAGTCTCTTTCACATTACAAATTCGTAATTCTTTGAGGCTCCACACTTCGCATTTTCTCTCAATCTGTGCACACTATGTGGAAAGGTGCCCATATTTTTTACTGGGTAAAATGCCGCCAATTAGTTTGAAAACATGCCGGAAAATCTGAGCTTTTAAA
The DNA here is from genome assembly GCF_001623085.1 of Pseudovibrio sp. W74. Taxonomy (NCBI): domain Bacteria; kingdom Pseudomonadati; phylum Pseudomonadota; class Alphaproteobacteria; order Hyphomicrobiales; family Stappiaceae; genus Pseudovibrio; species Pseudovibrio sp. W74. Next base: position 37,640 of record NZ_LMCJ01000017.1, on the reverse strand, counting down.
GGCGATTAGCCCTTATTTACTAGCGCGTTAAATACAACCGAAAATCAACTTGCATATCTACTGTCTTCGATCACTTAAAACAGAAATTCATTAGTGGCTTTACGCTTGATATTATGGCTGTGCGTGCCACACTCCCGCCAGATTTCTGATGGCAGCATTCATAGAGCGGTTCAAAGGCAAATAATTTTTTGCCTCTGTAAAAACAGGGTATCAACCCTTTTGTAACCATCTTTAAAGTAACCCTAACATTAAGTTTTATGGGTTTTCGCACAGAATCTCAGATTTTGTCGTACGCAACGCGGTTTGGAGAAGATGCAAGCACGTATCCTGATAACTGCCTTTATGGCTCTTGGTATCTCGGGCGCGACTGCAAATGCGCAGTCTCCTGCCCTCTTGAAAGAAAACAAGGATTGGGCAACTTACACCTTTAACACCCAGAGCGGTGGTAAGGTGTGTTATGCCATTTCCGCACCAACACAGTCACTGCCGACTGATAGAAACCATGGAGAGGTCTTCTTCTTCGTTTCTACCCGTCCAAGTGAAGGCGTTGCCAATGAACCAAGCTTTATAGTGGGTTATCCATTTAAAGAAGGTTCCTTGGTCACGACTAATGTTGATGGTCAGCAGTTCACCATGTTCACCAAAGGTGACGGCGCATGGGTTCAGAACGCTGCGGAAGAAAAGCGTTTGGTTGACGCAATGAAAGCAGGCAGTTCCATGTCTATTTCTGGTCAGTCCGCACGTGGCACCCAAACTTCCTACAAATTCTCTTTGAGCGGCATCACTGCTGCTGTCAGAGACGCATCCAGCGCCTGCCAATAAGGTTCTGATGCCCGAAATTGTTTGAATTTACAGAGATCTCTTGCCTGCGCCAGCTTGCCGCCACGCAATTTGAGATCTGGGATGTTCAAACTAAGCGATTTCGGCTATAAGCGTGCCGAATACGTAGGCGGTTGCTGCTAGCGACCGCCTCTCGCATTTTTAGCAGCGAGCAACGGGTATACATAACCTGTTATTTTTCCTGCTGAATCGTATTGCCGAAAAGTGAGGCACATTTTTCGGGTTTGAATACGCAAAGAACATAAGCTTAAAGCCAAGCATCTAAGAAAAACTGGTGAATGACCATGGCGGTATCGTTAGACATCGCGCACAAATCCGCTGATCCGGCGGCAACCAGCGCAGCAAACCCTTCTCCTGCAACCATTCCTGTGCAGGAAGAAAAGCCATCTCTGATCGGCTTAAACCGTGAAGAGCTAGGCAATGCCCTTGCTGCAGTTGGAGTCCCTGAGCGCCAGATCCGCATGCGCGTCAACCAGCTGTGGCACTGGCTCTATGTCCGGGGCATTTCCGATTTCGGCAAAATGAGCAATGTCTCAAAAGACCTGCGCACTAAGCTGGAGTTTGCCTTTACCATTGCCCGTCCGGAGATCGTCACTGAACAGGTCTCCGTTGATGGCACCCGTAAATGGCTGTTCCGCTTTCCATCACGCGGTGCTGGCAAGCCGGTTGAAGTCGAAACCGTCTACATTCCGGAAGAAGATCGCGGCACGCTCTGCATCTCTTCCCAGGTCGGCTGTACCCTCACCTGCACGTTCTGCCACACCGGCACACAGAAGATGGTTCGCAACCTGACGGCTGAAGAGATCCTTGCGCAGCTCATGCTCGCAAAAGATCGCCTCAACGACTTCCCGGATGCAGATGCACCGGAAGGTGGCTTGGATGCATCCACATCCAACCGTCGCCGCATCACCAACATCGTGATGATGGGCATGGGCGAGCCGCTTTATAACTTTGAGAACGTCAAGAAAGCACTTCTGATCGCCTCTGATGGAGACGGACTGTCCCTCTCCAAGCGCCGCATCACCCTGTCGACATCTGGTGTAACGCCAGAGATCGCCCGCACAGGTGATGAAATCGGCTGCATGCTGGCAATCTCCCTGCACGCTGTGAATGACGAGCTGCGCAACACACTGGTTCCGATCAACAAGAAGTACAATCTGGAAACACTGCTTCAGGCATGTCGTGATTATCCGGGCCTGTCCAACGCAAAACGCATCACCTTCGAATACGTGATGCTGAAGGGCGTCAACGACAGCCTGGAAGATGCAAAGAAACTGGTTCAGTTGCTTAAAGGCATCCCGGCAAAGATCAACCTGCTGCCATTCAACCCATGGCCGGGCTCTCCCTATGAGTGCTCTGATTGGGAACAGATCGAAGAGTTTGCAGATGTCGTGAACCGCGCAGGCTATGCTTCTCCAATCCGCACACCACGCGGTCGCGATATCTTCGCAGCCTGCGGCCAGCTGAAATCAGCTTCAGAGCGTCTTCGTAAATCTGAGCGTGAAGCACTGGAAAAAGCACAGGCTCAAGGCGACGCCTAAGCAAAATAAAGCAAGATTACAAAAAGAAGGCCGGCGTTTGTCTGAAACGCCGGCCTTCTTTGTCTCGTTCACTTCATATGCATAGAGTTTGAATATCGTGCTCCTCAGGACGGAGCGATAGATTGGACATCGATGCAATGACCGAGAAAGCACATTCCTCACAAAAGAACGCCACAACCACCGGCATGAAGGGCGAGGGTTTTTACAACAAGAACTCCACACCACAACAAGCCACGATTGCATATGTGTATCCATGGCTGCATGAAGCCATTGCCAGCCTGCCAATACCAAATGACAGCTCTCTCCTGCGTTTTGTAGATTATGGGTGTTCTGAAGGCGCAAACTCAATGCAGATCATGGCGCAGCTCACTGAAGCTGCCAGACAGCGCGGTTCCAACTCGATCCAGACAATCCATAGCGATCTGCCTAGTAACGATTACTCCACCCTGCTTGACGCCATCGGCAACCGTGCCCAGTCACCCTACACCGATCCAACTGTTTTCGGCAGCATTGTCGGTGGTTCCATGTTCAACCAGCTTTTGCCTCCCGGCTCCACGCATCTGGCCACATCCTTCAATGCCACGGTGTTCCTCTCTGAGCGCCCGTTGGAGCGTCTACCCGATTACGTTATGCCAAACGGCCCGAGCCTCACTAACGAGAGAGGCTCAATTTCAGCACAGGATAAAGAAGTCTTCGAGAAACAGGCTGCTTATGATCTGGAAACATTTTTGAAGGCACGGGCAAATGAGCTTGAGCCGGGCGGCAAACTCCTGCTGCAAACTGTTGGCAGAAATGAACATGTCTCAACCGCAGACGGAATCGTGAACTTATTCAATCTGTCTTTGCTCGATCACGTCGCCAACGGATCAATCTCTCAGGATACCTACGAGCACTACTATCATCCTGTCTATATACGCAACTTGGAGCAGCTCACAGCACCCGTAGAACCCGAAAGTGGCTCGCTATCTCACCTGTTCACGATAGACAAAGCAGAATGCTACGAAACACCCGTCCCCTTTGTTGAGCAGTACAAACAAGACAACGACGCATCAGCCTACGCAAACCAGATGGTGAACTTCTACCGCGCCTTCACTGAAGCCCCACTGCAAGTCGCCCTCTCAGGCACACCAAACCTCAGCGAGCTCCTCGACAGCATCTATGCCCGAGGCGAAGAGCGCGTCCGCGAGGCTCCACACCTCTACGACTTCCACTTCATCAGCGTAGCCATGCTGCTGACCAGAACAGAGAGCAGCTGAAACCTAATCGATTACGCGAGCCAGCGTGTTTTGTGCGATCATCACAAACTCTCGCCACAGTCATGATTGAAGCTTCTCAGAACTTCATAGTCTATTGGTTTCAATCATGTTTATCGCCCATTTGCCCGCCGGCTATCTACTCGGAAAAGCGGCAACTAAATACCGAGATCAAAAATCTAAGCAGCTCGTCATGTGGACCTCAATTGGCAGCGTCTTACCTGACGCTGACATGCTTTATTTCTATCTCATAGACAATCAAAGCACCCACCACCGGCACTATCTTACTCACTGGCCAATGACATGGATGATACTTATTGCCCTGTCTGCCGTGCTTTTGCATCGGAACTTCCGTGTTGGTGTCATTCCGCTTGGCCTTGGTATTGGCGGCCTTTTACATATGCTCCTTGATAGTGTTGCTGCTCCCGTATTCTGGCTTGCACCATTTTCCAAACTTCAAGTTGAACTGGTCAAAATTCCAGCTATCTATGACAACTATATTTGGAGCTTCATATTGCACTGGACATTTGCATTTGAAATCCTCATTTGCTCAGTAGCTCTTGGTGTACTCTGGGCGAGCCGTTTTCCTAGACACCAGAGACAGATGCAAAGGACTGCACAATGATCGACGGAACCAAGCTCTTCATCCAGCTGCTCCGGATTGCTCTTGGTTTCTCACTCGCAATCATTGCGGCGGGCCTGTTTTTATCCTGGGGCTTTTTCAGAACTTTGAGTGTTCACGGCGGACCAGAAACTGACATCATCCAGTTGCTCGTGATCACATGGAGTACCATCATCTCTGCAAGCGCGATTGGTGCGCTCTCTCTCATCCCGAGCGGCTTCGCAATTGGCTTTGCAGAACTCATGAAATGGCGCGGCGTTATCTACCACGTATCCGCAGGTGGTATTATCGCGCTGGTACTTTGGGGCATTGGCGGTGCTCTTCCAGCCGACCTGTTTTATGCATCCAGCGAGACGGGCAATATCATCGCCTATTCAACATCAGGAACCACAATCCCAACACCAGCCTCCGAAGGCTTCCGCCCCGGCTCATCCATTGCAACATCAGCCGGATTTATCGCAGGTTTTATCTACTGGATTGTTGCTGGTCGAGAGTCAGGCGGATGGTGGATCAACAAACCCTCTTCTCCGCAAGCCTCTCGTTAAGGCAGTCATTTCACCTCTCAAATGACGAGACCTCCAATTTCCAACCGCCTCTAACAACTAAGTAATTTAACAGACGAAAAGATACCGATATAAACCTTGCAGATTGCAATTCAAAAGATATAAGAGCTACTTCTTCGATCAAGAATTTGCACCCGCACATCTGTGCAATTGAAAGGTGAATTATGAACAAAGCAAATTACTTTATGCAGTTGAAAGCACTGAGAGATAACATCCCAGCTGAAAAACAGTCTGACTTTGACGTGATGTTTGCAGGCAGAGAAAAGAACCCTGTTGTAGCACTCGTGCTTGGCCTGTTCCTCGGCAGCTTTGGCATCGACCGCTTCTACACCGGTCAGATCGGCCTCGGAATCCTCAAGCTCATCACACTCGGTGCACTCGGCATCTGGACGTTGATCGATTGGTTCCTGATTATGGGCGCTGCGCGCAACAAAAACATTCAGATCGCAAATGAAACTGCGCTCTACATAAAGTAAGAAATAAAAAGCCGAGGCAAACCACCTCGGCTTTTCTTTTACAGCGTATCTCCAAAAAGTAGAAACCGGTTTTCGGATAAAGATACGCAAAAACAAAGGCTAAAGCAGTTCATGTGGTTCAGCTTAAATGCGAACTGCTTTAGCGATTACGCTTTGTCCTTCAGCAGTCGCAGAGCGTTGGTCACCACAATCAACGTGGCTCCCACATCACCCAGGATCGCGGCCCAGAGGCTGGCGAAGCCCATTGCGGTCAGCACCACCAGAATACCCTTCACGATAAATGCAAATGCGATGTTCTGGTGAATGATCTGGAGCGTCCGCTTGGAATGGTGAATGAGCCACGGCAAGCGGGAAAGATCATCTTTCATCAACGCGATATCAGCGGTCTCAATAGCAGCATCCGAACCAATCGCACCCATCGCAATGCCAAAGCTGGCTCGTGCCATGGCAGGCGCATCATTCACACCATCGCCGATCATCGCAACTGTTTCATATTCATGAGAGAGCTGCTCAACGGCTGCGACCTTATCTTCCGGCAGCAACTCGGCACGCACCTCATCAATCCCGACAGAGGAGGCAACACGTTCAGCCGTCGCTTTATTATCACCAGTCAGCATAACCAGCTTCTCAACGCCAGCTTTATGCAGTTGAGAGACCAGCTCTTCTGCCGTATCGCGAACGGTATCAGCCAGGGCAATCAACCCGCAGACATGCGCGTCAGTTCCAACTGCAACAACGGTCTTCCCTTCAGCTTCAAGTTCACGAGCCTTCGCATCGGCTTCACCAATCTCGAAGTCCTTTTCATTCAGGAAGCGACGAGATCCCAGCCAGTAGCTCTTACCGTTTCGCTGGCCAGAAAGACCACGCCCCGGCAGCAGCTCAACATTCTCAGCAGCCTGATACTCAACACCATCTTCCTTAGCACGTGTCAAGATCGCTTCTGCAAGTGGGTGAGAGCTTCGCGCTTCCAAAGAAGCAGCACGAGTAAGAAGCTCTTCAACGCTATGCCCAGACAGCGGATAAACATCAGTCACAGTCGGCAGACCGTTTGTAATGGTACCAGTCTTGTCAAAAGCCAAAGCCTTTAGCCGCGCAGGCAGCTCAAGGAAAACACCACCCTTAATCAGCACGCCATTACGAGCTGCCGAGGTCAAGCCAGCCACGATGGAGACGGGCGTAGAGATAACCAGCGCACATGGGCAGGCAATAACCAGCAGCACAAGGGCACGGTAGAACCAATCCATCCAGGCTGCACCAAACAGCAGAGGCGGAATCGTAGCGAGCAAAATCGCAAGAACCATCACCGCAGGCGTGTAAACGCGGGCAAACTTCTCAACCCACTGCTCTGCTGCAGCACGCCGGGCCTGTGCCTCGCTCACCATACGGATGATGCGGGCAAGCATAGTGTCATCAGCACCCTTGGTTGCTTCTACTTCAAAGCTGCCTTCCCCGTTGATAGTACCAGCATAAACATCATCACCCGCCTCTTTCATCACGGGCATACTTTCACCGGTGATAGGAGCCTGATCGACACTGCCAACACCTTTGCGCACGACGCCATCAAGCGGAATACGATCCCCACCGCGAACAACAAAAGTCGCGCCAGGCTTCACACTGTTGGCAGGAACGTCTTCTTCACTTCCGTTAGGCTTAAGCAGGCGAACAACGGTTGGGGCGATATCCATAAGCGCTGCAACGGCTTTACGCGCCCGCCCAACACTCCAGCTTTCCAGATAAAGCGAGAGAGAAAACAGGAAGGCAACCGTCGCACCTTCAAACCACTCTCCAATGCCGATAGCACCAGCGACAGCAACCAGCATCAGCAGGTTCATATCAGGCCGCAACGTCTTGAGCGCATACCATCCCTTAGGCGCCACCAACCGCAAACCAGCGACGATAGCAAGCATGTACAAAACCTCTACCGGCCCGGACGGCACGGACTGGAAGACACTAAACACATCCGTAGAGTTGGTGCTGGAGAAAAACAAAACCGCCTGAACAACAAGCGCAATTGCCCAGAACAAGCCACTGGCAACTGTAAATGTACCAAGGCGCCGATGCTGCTTTGCACGTGCATCCGCTGCTTCTTGTTCAATGAACAGAGCAGCCTTCATGCCTGTTGTATCAACCGCCTTGATGATCTTCTCATCAGCGACGTCACGCGCAACAGGAGAGACGATCATCTTGCCGTTCAAAACATCAAACGCAAGGTATTCAGGATCACCAACAACAGGCCCAACAACACGGCGAAGAATTCCCATCTCTTCCGCGCAGCACAGCCCCTCAACCCGGAAAGAACGTGCGCCCTTCCAGTTGGTTACATCAGGAATAGCCGCTTCACTTTGGCTGGAACACCCGCAACCTGTATGAGCATGTATATGCGTATGCTCATGCTCTCTAGCAGAACTGCAGCAATCATCTTCAGAGCTATCATGATCGGAGGAGCAGCAAGAGGTTTCGTTCTCTTGAACAGCACTGTCACCAGAACAGCAGGAACCCTCAGTATCCTGAGGCTGCACCGCTTTGTTAGAACAGCAGCTTTTCGTGGTTTGATCTTCGATCTCTTCCGGAGAGAGTTTCTGGCCTCGATCTTCCGCGTTGGACATGATCCACTCCATGCAATTTCTTCATTGCAAGAGAAGATAAGACCTCTAGTCGCTATAGCTTCAAGAGCAAAATGCTAATTCTATGAATTTTCTTTTCGAAGGCCCCTGCTGTTTTGACAGAGAACGCTAGCATCAGGTTCAGATTTCACGACTTTCTGGATTTCACCTGAACGCTTTTGAGCATACGCTCCAGCATTGGGAGCAACTGTTCCTTCTCAGTTTCGGTCAAATCTGACAGCAAAATCCCATTCACATGCTTGTACATATCAATCAGATGAGACAGTCCCTGCCCTTTCTCCGTGAGATGGATTTTCACCGACCGCTTGTCATCCTCAACAGCACTACGGCTGACCAGCCCCTTGCTCTCCATGCGGTCCAGCAATCGAGAAAGCGCAGCCGTCTTCTTGCTCGAGTACTCCGACAGCTCCGAAACGCTCAATCCATCCTGCCGCCACAGCGCAGAAAGCACGACCCACTGCGCCAGCGAAATCTCATGAGGACGTAAGTAGTCCTCAGCGATGCTGCAAGCTGCTTCAGACAAGGTGTTGAGCAATCGGCCCATCGAAGGCAGGTATGAGATCTTCTCAGTCATCGGATTCCTGAATATTTTGACTTGATTATATTATTGACATCTAATTTACATGTAAACTAAAATCACTATATTCCTATCGCCAAAGGTAAGCCCAATGTCATCACCACAAAAATATAGCCGCCCGACAATCATCCTTCATTGGCTGTTCGCCGTCACCATCATTGCTGTGTTCATTTTGGGAAAAGTTCTCGAAGGAAGCGCAATCTCGCCTGAAAAGCTCAATATCTTCATGGCACATGCAGGGCTAGGCGCTCTGACAGGCCTGTTCCTGGTCTATCGCATCGTCCTGTTGATCAAGCATGCACGTCCAAAACCAGATCCCAATTGGGGCATCGTCATGATCAGCTTATCCAAGCTGGTCCACTTGCTCCTCTATCTCGCGCCACTGGCTCTGGTCATCTCCGGCATGAGCATGTCTCTGTTTGCAGGCCTCATGGAACTCGCAATGGCAGGAGACTGGCAAGCCTGGCCAGAAAACATCACCATCCCGCCAGCCGCAATCCATGGCTATGCAGCCCCGATTTTGCTTGCATCATTTGCGCTGCACGTCATCGCAGCGCTGTATCATCAACTGGTACTGAAAGATAATCTTGTCGCCAGAATGAAAACGGCCTGATCAAAGACAAGGCATCTACAGCTTGTAGATGCCTTCTTTCTCTCCGCAGGTTTCCAACGCTTCTGCGGCGGTTCGCCCGTCCAGCAGCGGCGCCTCCGGCCAGATCTCAGCAAGCGGAATAAGCACAAAGGCACGCTCGCCCATGCGCGGATGAGGCACCTGAAGTCCCTCTTCCTCAACGCTTGCATGATCATAGATCAGAAGATCAATATCAATCGTCCGTGGGCCCCAGCGCACATCACGCACACGGCCCAACTGCTTCTCAACATCAAGACCGGCATTCAACAGCGCACGCGGAGAAAGAACCGTCTCCACGGTAATGCAACAATTGCGGTAGTCATCTTGCGGTACAGGCCCCCATGGCGGGGTCCGGTAATCAGATGATTTCTGCAAAACTGAGATTCCGTCGACGGCATTCAATGCGGCCACTGCACCGTCGATATTCGCTTTTGTATCGCCAAGATTTGAGCCCAAACCTAGAGCTGCAAAAATTTTTTCTTGTGTCATTATTGGCTGCTGCCTAGTTCCTTCATCGCCTGGAAGATCCGTACTGCATCCACGTGCGGTTTCACATCATGAACTCGCAGGATCTGTGCTCCGTTTTGCAGAGCCAGCGTATGTACTGCAAGCGACCCAGCCATACGCTCTGGCGCTTCATTATTCAACACATATCCAACCATCCGCTTGCGAGAAGCTCCCGCTAGGACAGGACGACCGAATTTCCGAAGTTCTGAGAGCCGGCTCAGGATCTGATAGTTCTGCCGAAGAGTTTTGCCAAACCCAAAACCAGGATCAAGAATCTGATGTTCTTCGGCAATGCCCGCATCAGAGGCCAGCTTGAGGGATCTCTCAAAAAAACGGTCGATATCACTCATGATATCCAGCTGCTCATCCACCTCAGTGCGGTTATGCATCATAATCACCGGCACACCAGCATCTGCCACAGCACTGGCCATCTCAGGGTCTTTCTGCAGACCCCAAACGTCATTCACGATATGCGCACCGGCCTTGCAAGCCTCAGCAGCAACTCTCGCCTTATAGGTATCAATGGAAATCAGCACCGGCAGTTCTTTGATCAGCTCAAGAACCGGCAGAACACGCTCCAGCTCATCCTGTTCCTGAACAACCGTCGCTCCGGGCCGCGTGCTCTCGCCGCCAACATCAATGATGTCAGCACCTTCAGCGATCATTTCATTTGCATGCGCCAACGCCACTGCTGGCGCATCAAACTGTCCGCCATCAGAAAAGCTGTCTGGAGTTACATTCAATATGCCCATGACGAGCGGACGCTGAGAGCTTTCCAGCAATCCATGATCAAACTCTGCCATAAGGGTTCCCTCCCAATTTCTGGCCCCTCATAGCCTCCCATCGCCTTTGTTTCCAGCAAAAATCAAAAGACCTTTTCTACCTGCTACAAGATATGGCCGATATTTACTGCATGGTAATCAAATTAGCGTGCTTTTAAGGACTGACAGACTGTTCTTCCACGTCTCGTTTTTTTACCGGCAACACAAACAGGAACAGCGCGAGAAAGGCCATCCCTGGCATCACAACGCCCAGAGCAGTCACAGGATCAGGCACAACAATCGCGGTAACCAAACTTCCCAGAAAACCACCCGCCATTTGCATGAAGCCCATCAAAGCAGAAGCAGCCCCTGCAATCTTGGGAAACGGCTCCATTCCCCGCATAGAGAGAGCTGGCAGGGCCATTGAAGCGCCAAAAGCAAACACACCAATCGGGATCATGATGCTCAAAAAGCTCAGGTATTCGAGCTGCGTGACTGTAAACAACGCCAATCCACCCAAGCCGCACAAAATCAGCGCAGGCCCAAGAAGCGCCTCTGTGCTGAACCGCCGTAGAAGCAGCCGAGTGGCCACGCCACCAGCAAAGAACGAACCTGACTGAAGCACCATCCCCATGCCGAACTGCAAAGGCGTCAACCCAAGCCGCTCAATCAAAACAAACGGCAAGACCGTCGAGAGCGTGTAGATCACGCCAATGGTAAACCCGAGGATCAGCGAGGGCTGCATAAACTCAAAAGACCTCAGCAGTGTCCAATAGGAAGTCGCCATCTGCCTGGGCCGAATAAGCTTCACATCTCGGTGGGAATTGGTTTCCGGCAAAACGGTGAGCGTTAGCAGCAGGATGAACCCGGCATAGATCACCATCAAAATAAAGATCGCCTGCCAACCAAACGCGCTGAGCGTTAAAGCACCAATTGTCGGAGAGATAGCAGGCCCGATCCCCAGCATCACGGCAAGCAAGTTCATAATCCGTGCACCAGCCTCACCAGAAAACTGATCCCGCACAATCGCACGCGCCACAGCGATACCACTTGAGGCACCAATCCCCTGGATCAGGCGACCAAGCAGCAACATCTCAATGTTCGGCGCCAGCCACGCCAAAAGGCTACCGAGCAAATACAAGCTGAAGAACCCGAGAATGACAGGACGGCGCCCAAACGCATCAGAAAGAGGCCCACACAACAGCTGCGCCAGCGTGAAGCCTGCAAAATAAACGGTCAGTGTCAACTTAGCGACAGCTGCCGTCGTCCCAAACACCTCCGCCAAAGTCGGCAGAGCAGGCGTATAAAGCGCCATGGAAAGCGGGCCAATCGTCACCAGCAACGCGCCAATGACAGCCGTACGACCAGCCGAGAGCTTATGCTCTGTGTGTGTACCCGTTGCCTTATTCATTCCCGAACCCCAAGGCAAGGCACTGAGCTATCCCGTATGCGCTTCACCAGTTTTCTTGATAATCATCAGATGCGCGGCAACTCTAGGAAAATTGCGTAGAGCGCACAACGAAAAACACGCGCCCTCCTTTCAGAGTGCGCGTGTCAAAAACCTATAAGCGAGCACATTATGCGTTACGCTAAAACACGAAACTTCGCTGCTTCCTGAGTTGGAGAGCTGCCAAAGAACCGCTTGAACTCACGGCTGAACTGCGACGGACTTGCATAACCAACCCGATAAGCAGCCTGACTGGCGCTCATGTTCTGGCTCAGCATCATAGACCGCGCCTTATGCAAGCGGATCGACTTAACGTACTGCAGCGGAGAAAGACCGGTAGCTCCTTTAAAGCCAGCATGGAAAGCAGAAATGCTCATACATGCCATCTTCGCCATTTGGTCTACGCTGAGATTTGTTGAGAAATCCTCGTGCAACACTTGAAGAACTCGCGCAATCCCTTGAGATTTCTCACTGTTCTGGAACAGCACCCTCAGGCTTGCACCGTACTCGGACTTGAGCACGTGATACAAAAACTCGCGATAGTACCCATCAGCGAGAATTTTAGTTTGTTCTTCGTTATTTAGCGTCTGCATCAAGCGACAAACAGAAAACAATGCCTCTTCAGACAGATGCGCTGGTCGACCGAGCGTTTCGCCATACTCAAACTCGAGAGGCTCTTGCTCGATAAGCAGCATCAACTCTGCCAAGACATTGATATCGATCGCCAAATTGACCGCATAGAGAGGCTTCTCAGGAGACGCTTCTACAATCTCAATCTCAAGCGGGATCGGAGAGACGAGCGCGGCATAGCTTTGCTGGGAATAGAGGAAACTCTGACTACCCAAATGGCCTCTGACCAGACCCTGAAAAACGATACGAATGCTTGGTGAATACATAACAGCGCGAGGCTTTGTCGCCGTTGTCATGCGAATCACTTCGACACATTCATGTCTGGTTGCACTCACACCCTCGCTTTGAGCGAGTGGGGCAAACCATTCTTCTAACCACTGTTGGGTTGCAAATTGCATTGGTTTTCCAACAACTTTTGGGATTACGCGCACAGGGGGTATTCTATTGTCTTTTAATCACCCACCACGAATAAGTTGGTGTAAATATTGGGGATTGCAATACCCAATATTGCGATATTGAATGGTATTAGATTGCCATATTCCTTTTTGTAGTCAAGCGACTGTCTTCGGATGGTGCTTACCCATAATTTATTAGTTAGCCTAAGGTCTAAATTAAAGGAGCATTGCTTGCATTTAGCTGAACTGTCTCACCTTGAACAACAGAAACAGGAGCTGCAAGCAAGCTTTCGCGAACGTGGCTACGCATTTCACCACCAAATCGACACGCCAGGCCGTATCTGGAGAAATTTATTTGCTGAGGCAGAAGAAATCTTTGTCGCTCTCACCTCGGGTATGTCTATAGGCATCAACGGCCAGTTTATCAATCTGGAGCCCTTCGAAGAGTTCTACATCCCTGCCGGAAAAAACTACGATATCGTCGGTCGCTGCCCCGATGAGTGCCAATGGATGCACGCCTACGACCTTGCAGAAGTCGACGTACGCTCCAGACTGGTAAGAAAATCCGGTTTGCTATCTGTCGATGATTACAACTTCATAAATGAAGAGTAAGTGATCTGGCACACTTTTGCACCGAAAGCCTCATATTCTAATATCCGAACGATGACTTATCAGCTAAACAGATGCTGAATTGCGTTCTTTTTCCGGCAAAGTCTATTCAAAAAACCAGGCTCACCAGTAAAAAAGTGAGCTCGACTAAATACTTAGCAGTTTTTTAGCGAGATGGTTTGAATTGACACAAAAATAGGATAGAAGAGCGCATCTTTCATTAGAGAAAAACCAGATTGAAGGAATGGCGTGGATCGGGCACCTCATGATCCTCCCACACGCCGCGACTTCCTATGGCCAGACGGAGCCACCATGAAACTTCGCAATATTGCGATCATCGCCCACGTTGACCACGGCAAGACGACCCTTATTGACGTCTTGTTGAAGCAGTCCGGCGTCTTCCGCGAAAACCAGCGCACCGAAGAACGCATGATGGACTCCAATGACATCGAGCGTGAACGCGGCATCACCATCCTTGCCAAGAACACCTCTTTGGTCTGGAACAACACACGCATCAACATCGTTGACACACCAGGTCACGCTGACTTCGGCGGTGAAGTAGAGCGCATTCTGCATATGGTAGACGGCGTTGTACTGCTCGTAGACGCAGCTGAAGGCCCAATGCCGCAGACCAAGTTCGTACTTGGTAAAGCGCTGAAGCTTGGCCTGAAGCCAATCGTTGCGATCAACAAAATCGACAAGCCAGAGCAGCGCGCTGACGAAGTACTGGACGAAGTGTTCGACCTGTTCGCAGCTCTTGACGCAAACGAAGAGCAGCTCGACTTCCCGGTTGTATATGGTTCCGCCAAGCAAGAATGGATGTCTCTTGAGCCTGCCGGCCCACAAGAATCCATGGCACCACTCTTCGACATGATTCTTGACCATGTAAAAGAGCCAGAATCCGAAGAAGGCGAATTCCGTCTCCTCGCAACAACAATCGAATCTGATCCGTTCCTTGGCCGCATTCTGACAGGCCGCATCGCATCTGGCGTTGCGACCCCGAACATGGCGATCAAAGCGCTGTCACGTGATGGCAGTGTGATCGAAACTGGCCGTATCTCCAAGGTTCTCGCGTTCCGTGGTCTTGAGCGTCAGGCAATTGAAGAAGGCGAAGCAGGCGACATCGTCTCCATCGCTGGTCTGACCAAAGCAACCGTGGCAGACACAATCGTTGCTCCTCAGGTAAGCGAGCCAATTCAGGCACAGCCAATCGATCCGCCAACCCTGTCCATGATGTTCCGCGTCAACGACGGTCCTCTGGCAGGTCAGGAAGGCTCCAAAGTTCAGTCCCGCGTTATCCGCGAGCGTCTGATGAAGGAAGCTGAAGGTAACGTTGCGCTGAAGATCGAAGAAACTGCAGAAGCAGATTCCTTCATCGTTTCCGGTCGTGGTGAATTGCTTCTCGCAATCCTGATCGAAAACATGCGCCGTGAAGGCTTCGAACTTTGCGTAGGTCGTCCTCGCGTTGTTTATCAGGAAGACGAAGCTGGTAAGCGTCTTGAGCCAATCGAAGAAGTTATCATCGACGTTGATGATGAATTCCAGGGGGCTGTTGTTAAAAAGATCACCGAACGCAAAGGTGAGCTTCTTGAAATGCGCCCATCCGGTGGCGGTCGCTCCCGTTTGGTATTCCACGCTCCAACCCGTGGCCTTATCGGTTACCAGGCTGAGCTGATGTCAGACACCCGCGGTTCCGCGATCTTCAACCGTGTGTTCCATGAATATGCACCTTACAAAGGCGCAATTATGGGTCGTAACACCGGCGTTCTGCTGTCCAACGGTCAGGGCGATGCTGTTCCTTACGCATTGTTCAACCTGGAAGACCGTGGCCCAATGATGATTGATCCGGGCACAAAAGTGTACCAGGGCATGATCATTGGTGAACACACACGCGGTAACGACCTTGAAGTGAACGTTCTGAAGGGCAAGCAGCTCACCAACATCCGTTCTTCCGGTAAGGACGATGCTGTTAAGCTGACCACCCCGATCAAGCTGAGCCTTGAAGGTGCACTGTCTTACATCGCTGAAGATGAACTGGTGGAAGTAACCCCAGAATCCATCCGTCTGCGTAAAGCACTGCTGTGCCCGCATGACCGTAAGCGCGCCGAACGCGCATCAAACAAAGCGTCTTAAGACTGCTTAAATTGATGAGTTATTTGAGGGAGGGCTTCGGCTCTCCCTTTTTATTTGGGCGATAGGACCTCTCCAAAGGCCTTCAGAAACACCACCAGTCCCTGTTCAAACTCTTCATCCCCCGGTGCGTCACCAACAACCAACTCTGCCACTTGCGGCAAAAGCTGCGGAATTGAAAGCGTCCCAAGCAACGCCAGAAACAGGTAGTGTGGCTCCAATGTTGTCGGCAACCGCCCCTCTTTTTGCAAGTCAGCCAACACAGCAATCTGTTGCGTATAATAAGCTTTCCTCTGGTCGGCATGCACAGGGCGATCACCTTCAAAATCCAACGCCTCCCTCATGAGCAACTTGAAGAAATCGGCATCACTTTTGTTGGCTTTGGACCACCCCATCAGCATCTCAGAAAGATCACCTGAGATACTGGAGCGCGTCTGCTCCCGTTCTTGAAACTGCGCGGTTAAAACAGCTTCAAACAGCAGCTCTTTGGACCCAAAGTGCTTATAAACTAGTGCTTTATTATAGCCTGCCCGATCTGCTACATGCTCCATCCGCACGCCATCGACACCACGGTCGATAAACTCCAGCAAAGCAGCCTTCAGGATATCTGAGCGGCTATTACCCCGCTTGGACGTACGCACTGGATTGGTCTGTTTCATACTCATTCCTCAATGGCATCCAGGTTTTTTCTCGTCATTCGGGCGATTCCTAAAAGCTGAAGGCTGCCAAACAACGCAACGACAGCTGAGACACCCCAGGCAATCACCCAACCATCACCACTCATCACAGTTGGCGCAAACATACCCAGCAAAACAGTTCCGATGACCCACCCGTAATCACCGAGACTGAACAATGTACCCCATGCTACCGAAGGCCTGCCCTGTTTTCCTTGCCACAACAATGCGCCTGCAAATACAAGCAAACCCAGCCCAACAAAGAGCCAGAGATTGGGGCCCTGCCAGTTTAACGCCGCAGAGACACGGTAAGGCATCCACACCATGACAACACCGCATATGGCAGAGAATATCGCATTGCCCAAAAGAGCCGCGCGCAAAAGACCTGTTGAACCAGTGCCCGATAGATTTCCAGATTCCGTAATCATGGTTCCCTCCAACCATAAGTAACGATATCGTTATTTATGGTTGGTTTCGACCTCAGGTCAACAGCACCCGCCTCAACTCCGCGTGAACAAGAAAAACCCCGACACACGTGTGCACCGGGGTTTTGTACCGATTACATAGAGTTACGGTTACTCAGCAGGCTCTTGCACCTTCTGCTCCTCCACTGTCCCAAGTTCGGCTGTCTTCACCGCCTGCTTCCGTTTCCAGTTCGCTTTGGCCTTCGTTGTGGTCATTCGTGAGTTATCAGGCGTCCATCCCGGTGTACGAAACATATAGCCGAGGACATCTCTCAGCGATCTTGCGGTCTTCAAATCCTTGACCATCGCAATCCATTCATGAAACGCCACAATCAGCAGGTTGTTGGTCTCAAGGTTCTTGCCAATACCGTAGCGCGGCGGGTCCTCTGCAACTTCCGGACTGAACGTCCCGAACATCCGATCCCAAATAATCAGCGTCCCCGCATAGTTGGAATCCAGATATCGTGGGTTCGTCGCATGATGGACGCGATGATGGCTCGGCGTGTTAAAGATCCACTCAAACGGGCCCATACGATCAACCAGCTCAGTGTGAATCCAAAACTGATAGAGCAAGTTCCAGGCTGCAACGAAGAAGATCATCTCCGGTTGAAAGCCGAGAAGCGCTATGGGCAAGCCAAAGATGAACGTCAGCGTGATTGTCCCCGTCCACGTCTGACGCAGTGCCGTTGAAAGATTATACCGCTGAGAAGAATGGTGATTGACATGGCTCGCCCAGAACCATCGATACTCGTGGCCAAAGCGGTGTTTCCAGTAATAGGCCAAGTCATAGAGCACAAAGCAGATCAGGATGGTCCACCAGTTGATAGGAATAGTCTCGATAAGACGATAGCCATAAATCCAGCTGTGCGCCGCATAAGACATAGATGTGCCTAGTGCGATCCCAGCGATGAGACTCCCAATCCCCATTGCCAGACTGAAAAACGTATCTTTGACTTCATACCCATCAATCCCACGCAGCTTTAAAGCCACACCTTCTACAATCATGAGAATGATAAAAAACGGCACCGCATACGATATAGGGTCAAAAAACTCCATTGAGATGGCCCTCCCAAACCGAACTCAAAACCCGAAGTGTACCCCACACCCACGGGCAAGTTACCTTAACGGTAACACACTCCTGTATATGTCATCAAACCCCGGCATAAGAACACCTTTCAACCAGTGAAACAGAGACCTCAGCAGCAAAGTGACGCCCAAAAACTTATCCCCCTCACCAGCACTTGCCCTAGGCTAAGTCCTGTGCCCACGCATTCGGGCCGGGGTGGACCGTCCATCCTGCGGCGTGGGCGGGGTTGGGCTACCGGCATGAAGTAACGTATCGTGTCGGGAGGTCCGGTGAAGCGCCATACCCTATTGAGACCACAGTGGTAGTAGGGAGTTTGGGGTCGTTCCGGAGGGCGTCCGGTGGTGGCAGGAAACTGCCAATGGTACGGGAACGTGTCTGTGATACGAAAACGTGCCAGTCGCGTCTGTCCGAGAGGGAGCCCGCGTGTTCATGAGAAAAAGCCCGGGCGAGGCGAACAGCCAATGCCGAAGAAACATACCTAACAAGTAGCGCAGGCAAAGCCTGTTCGCCTTGCTCCACCCGTCTAAACGGGAAGTTTCAGCTTCAACACTGCATGGAAAACCATGCGGTGCTAAATCTACTTGGTATCGCTTGCTGGCTCTTCAGGGTAGCTCTGGAAACTATCTGCATTTTGCTTAATCGGTACAATCACACCACAAGCAATCCGCCCTCCGGCATCACCAGTCGGTTGACTATGATAATCGTCCGGATCAGCATGAACAATCAACGCCCTGCCCGGACCACCAATGAGGCTGTCCTTGTCATCGGGAGCCAGGTCTAAGATTTCGGAGAAATACTCGACGACAATCTTTCCATTCTCGGGAACATGAAGATTTGGAAGATCGCCTGCATGCGGACCGTCAGGAACTTCAATCCCGTGCTCATGCCCTTCAAGTGCGAAATGCCCGCCTGCAGCCGAGAAAGTTGGCTCACAAAGGCCGGTTTCATGAACATGGAACCCATGCACACCAGCAGGCAAGCCATCAAAGGCCGCAGTAATATGGAGCGTCTGGCTCAAAGTCTCAGTCAACACCACACGGCCAACCTGCTTGCCATCAACGTCTTTCATAATGGCAACGGCAGTCGGCCCAGCAGGCACCTGATCTTCTTTAGAAGCCATCGCAGCAAAACTCGCAACAGCAAACCCGGCTGCAACAACTGCTGCCAATCCACTCAGCTTCATCATCCAAAAACTCCTGAAAGCGCTCTATTCACGCACAGAGTATTCAGCGTTGAGGCCACATCAAAATCACTCTTGAAACCTCGGTAAACCAACACCGCTTGCCCAACTGATAAGTTGACCAGTCTTGGTTACACCTTCAATAGAAAACCCGGA
Organism: Pseudovibrio sp. W74; assembly: GCF_001623085.1. Classification (NCBI taxonomy): domain Bacteria; kingdom Pseudomonadati; phylum Pseudomonadota; class Alphaproteobacteria; order Hyphomicrobiales; family Stappiaceae; genus Pseudovibrio; species Pseudovibrio sp. W74. Next base: position 18,473 of record NZ_LMCJ01000017.1, on the reverse strand, counting down.
TCAGAACCAATCTGACCCGGGCTAAACTCTTTCAAAACCAGCAAGATCTTATTCAGCCGGCTCGCCTTTTTCGTTCTCACGACCAAAGTTCGGCGCCGCAGATTCCTGACCTGCTTCAACAAGCTGATGGCGAATATCTTTGGTCCGCGCAAACAGCTTGAACAAGGTATCGCCATCACTCCACCGGATCGCACGCTGCAAGGCAGACAGATCCTCAGAAAAGCGAGACAGCATCTCAAGAATGGCTTCTTTGTTGTTCAGGCACACATCGCGCCACATGGTCGGGTCAGAAGACGCCAGACGTGTGAAGTCACGGAAACCGGAAGCAGAGTACTTGATCACTTCTGACTTGGTCACAGTCTCCAGATCATCAGCCGTACCAACAATGTTGTAGGCGATGATATGCGGAAGATGAGACACAACAGCCAGCACCAGATCGTGGTGCTCAGCATCCATGGTGTCCACATGAGAGCCACAGGCCTCCCAGAAGGCTGTCAGACGCGCGGTAGCACCCGCATCACTGTCGCTGTCTGGCGTAAGAATGCACCAGCGGTTCTCAAAGAGAGAGGCAAAACCAGCATCAGGACCGGAATACTCAGTACCAGCAACCGGATGGCCTGCAATAAAATGCACGCCGTCCGGCATATGCGGCTTCATTGCCGAAATAACGGAGGCCTTCACAGACCCCACATCAGTCACAATCGCACCCTCAGCTAAATGAGGGCCAATGGTTTTTGCCACGGCTCCACATGCACCAACCGGCACACAAACGATTACAAGGTCTGCCCCTTTTACGGCTTCTGCTGCGTCCAGATAATATCGGTCCCCAAGTTTCAACTCTTCCGCACGCTTCAGAGTAACTTCTGAGCGTGTGGATATAACAATTTCACCCGCCAGCTTTTCGCGGCGCATGATATGCGAAAGAGATGAGCCGATCAGACCGATACCAATCAGTGCGACCCGGCTAAACAAGGGTTCAGACATGGAGACCTTCTATTAGAACTACTTCAGAAATTCAGAGAGAGCAGCAACAACATCTCTGTTGGCTTCCTCACTACCGATTGACATGCGCAAGGCATTGTCAAATCCATAGGCTTTCACCTGCCTCAGCACACACCCGCGTTCCAGCAGGAAGGCATCCGCATCGACAGCCCGCTTCCCCTGTTCCTCAGGGAAATGGATCAGAATGAAATTGCCGACACTTGGCGTTACGTCAAGACCTAGTTTGGTCAGTTCGTTAACTACCCACGGCAACCATTCGTTATTGTGGCTAACTGCCTGCTCAATAAACGCCTGATCACGCACAGCAGCAGCGCCAGCTGCAATCGCAGCAGCATTCATGTTAAACGGCCCGCGAATACGGCCTAGCGCATCAATGATATGCTCAGGACCATACGCCCAGCCAACACGCAGCGCTGGCAGACCATAAGCCTTGGAGAACGTCCGTGTCATAACAACGTTTTCGGAATTCGCAACAAGCTCAATACCGGACTGATAATCATTCCGGCGCACATACTCAGCATAGGCCGCATCGAGAACCAGAATACAGGTCTTCGGCAACCCGGCGTGCAAACGCTTAACTTCGTCAAACGGAATATAAGTGCCGGTCGGGTTGTTCGGATTGGCCACAAAAACCATTTTGGTTTTCTCGGTCACACGTTCCAGAATGGCATCCACATCCGTTTTCAGGTCTTTTTCTGGGGCAACAACAGGTGTCGCACCAGCTGCGTGGATCGCAATCTTATAAACAAGGAAGCCGTGCGTGGTATAAATAGCCTCATCGCCTTCACCCAGATAGGCATAGGCCAGCAGGCTCAGCACTTCGTCAGAGCCACAGCCACAAATGACGTGATCCGGGTTCAGGCCGTACACTTCACCAATTGCTGTGCGAAGTTCGCCAGCGCTTCCATCAGGGTAAAACTGAAGCTCGGAAATGGTGCGGTAAGCTTCAAGCGCTTTTGGGCTCGCACCTAAAGGAGATTCATTGGAAGAGAGCTTATGTAGTTTATGGCCACCATTTGCCTTCGCCTTACCGGGTACATACGGATCAATTGCCAACACACCAGCACGAGGGACAGGGCGTACTACCTGCTCTTCCATCAACTCATTCCTTTATTCAAAAAACACGCAATTTAACCAACTGCGTCTGCTTCACTATCAAATTCATCATCTAGGTCAAGCGGCGCGGGGTATCCACCGACATATCTAAGTTTATCCGGCGTCGCCTCAGCAGCTTCAAAGAAAGTCGCCAGCTCCTGCTCGGATATATTCCCCGGAACAGCTAATAGCGCATCTACGCCTTCAAAACTGCGATAAAAACTCAACACTTCTATACCTTTGTGCATCAATGAGCTCGGTATAGCTCCCGTCCAGCGCACATCGTAAACACAAATATCCGGCTTCTCAGTTTCAGCAGTTTGAGCCGCAACCACAACAGCAGGCAGATCAGCAGGCCTGTCCTGAACAACCAAAAACGGAAGCCTTGCAATAATCGAAGGACCATTGGTGCCATCATCCCGGGCACCCATACCGCGCCACCAAGGCGTTTCTGCACGTTCTTCAAGCCCGATCACACCAAGATCGACCTGTGAATAATCAACCGCTGCAAGCACAGCAGAGGGGTCTATCTCGCGTTGCTGTTCAATGGCGTAACCAAAATAGAAGCGTGTCAGCTCACTCATTGCGAGTCGATCTGCACTTCCGTCAAGATGTACACGATAAGTTGTCTGGGCATTTGTGAGCGAAGAGATTATCTCACGCCAAATATGTTCCAATGACATAATAGGCAGAACACCGCGATGGTTCTCAACCAACCGCCGCATAATATCTGCTTCACGAGAGGGCCTAAAAACAGCATGCAAAGAACCTTGTTCAGCTTTTGCCGCAACAATATGCTCAATCAGGTCAGCACGCTCCATAAGCAAGGCATGCAATTTATCATCAACTTCATCTAGTTTATCGCGGACTTGAGACAAGCTCATTTTTGAATCCGAAACTGATGAAGACCCAGACATTGCACTAACCCACTCGAATTATTGAACAGAACCTATGTAAATTCATAGGAAACAACGACGGTGAAAGCAAAAGAAAACGTTGACACACTGCCAATTGGCACCTAGCAAAAACTCTCTTGCAATCCTTTAGAGGAACACCCAATTCGCCTTCACAACACCGCGGAAGAAAACATGACTGAGACTGCCAGCGCAAAACCGGAGAAGACTCCGAATATCTCACCCTCAACACAAGCCAGTGTTGCAGCGGCACAGATGGATATGCCTGCCAGCAAGCTCATGCGATTTGGTTCAGACAATCCTCTCCGGCTTGATGAAGGTACAGAACTCGCGCCTTGGCAGATTGCTTATGAGACCTATGGCGAGCTGAATGAAGACAAGACCAACGCCATTCTTGTGTGCCACGCTCTCACCGGCGATCAATACGTTGCCTCTGAGAACCCCGTAACCGGCAAGCCCGGCTGGTGGTCCATGATGGTTGGTCCTGGTCAGCCAGTAGACACCGACAAGTACTTCGTCATCTGTGCAAACGTGCTCGGCGGCTGCCTCGGCACCACTGGTCCTGCATGTACCAATCCGGAAACCAATGAGGTTTACGGGCTCGATCTGCCTGTCGTCACAATCGGCGATATGGTGCGCTCCCAGGCAAAATTGGTTGAAGCGCTCGGTATCGAAACTCTTTTCGCAGTTGTCGGCGGCTCCATGGGCGGCATGCAAGTGCTGCAATGGGCATCTGCCTATCCAGAAAAGGTATTTGCAGCTGTCCCAATCGCTGCAGGTCCACGCCACTCCAGCCAGAACATTGCCTTCCATGAGGTAGGCCGTCAGGCTGTCATGGCGGATCCAGACTGGTGCCACGGACAATATGCCAAAGAAGGCAAGCGCCCTATGAAGGGCCTGTCAGTTGCCCGCATGGCAGCCCACATCACCTACATGTCTGATGAAAGCCTGCACAGCAAGTTTGGCCGCAACCTGCAAGACCGCTCAGCCATCACATTCGGCTTCGATGCAGACTTCCAGATCGAAAGCTATCTGCGCCATCAGGGCATGACTTTCGTCGATCGCTTCGACGCAAACTCTTATCTCTATGTAACCCGCGCGATGGATTACTTTGATCTCGCAGCAGCACATGGCGGCAAGCTTGCAAACGCATTCTTACATAGCACAACCCGTTTCTGCGTCATGTCGTTCACAACGGACTGGCTTTTCCCAACTTCGGAAAGCAAAGACATTGTACGAGCCCTCAACGCAGCTGGAGCAAACGTCTCCTTTGTTGAAATCGAGAGCTCACGCGGACACGATGCATTCCTTCTTGATGAACCTGAACTGTTCAAAACAATGCGTGGCTTCCTGACAGGAGCAGCAAAAGCCAGAGGTATTCCCGCACCGGGAAATGGTGATTGACCGTAACACTGAGCAGTAAGCTTCATCAGAAAGCAGATTCATTATGACAAAACATGATTTGAGTAATGTACGCGGCGATCACCGAATTCTCTGCGATTTTGTAGCATCCGGCTCACGCGTTCTGGACATCGGTTGCGGCACTGGCGAACTTCTGGAACTGCTGATCGACACTCGCGGCGTTGATGGCCGTGGCTTCGACACCTCACAAAAAGGCGTGAATGAAGCTGTTGCCCGCGGGCTCTCCGTCGTGCAAGGCGATGCAGACAACGATCTTGCAGCCTACCCGGACGATGCTTTCGATTACGCAATTCTAAGCCATACGCTTCAGGCGACAATGGACCCGAAACAGGTTCTTGAGCAGTTGCTTCGCATCGGTAAGAAAGTCGTCGTGTCCTTCCCGAATTTCGGCCACTGGCGCAACCGTATGCAGCTGCTCTTCAAAGGCAGAATGCCCGTCACCGACTACCTGCCTTACGAGTGGTACGACACACCAAACATCCACTTCTGCACGATCCGTGACTTTGTTGCTCTCTCAGAAGAAGTCCATGCTAAAGTCATTAAGGCAGAAGCTTTGGATGCAAGAGGCCAGCGCATTGGGTTCAATGCACCATGGTGGGTCTGGAACCTGATCGGCGATCAGGCCGTCTTCCTTCTGGAACGGAAGTAATCAAAACTCAGCTTTCGCCCTCGTTGGCGAAAGTTCCTTCTTGCTGGCGACTGTGCCCGTTCATCGCCTGCGCACCAGCCGTCTTTCCATTTGGCAGAAAGACGGGCCGCAAGACCCGCGTCACGTGGCTCGCTTTCATCGGAATACCACGGTACACCTGCTTCTCAGCTTCAGTGACCAGCAACCCCGCAAACGCAGACCAGGCCACCGCCCCTAAACGCTCAAAACTGCGCGCATTCTTTAATACCATTCTCGAGTTCGTCGGCGGCACAAACAGCGCCTCTTCCCGCGACACAACTGAAAGGTGATGATTGCTCAGGAAGTTATCGAGCTGCGGTCTTGAATAAGGACGACCATACCCAAACGGTGAAACCTCTGATCGTGCCCACGCACCACGTCGATTGGGAACAATCACAATCACCCGCCCACCCGGAGACAAGACCCGGTAGACTTCATCCAACAACGCTCCAGGCTGCCCTGCCATCTCCAACGAATGCACAAGTAAGATACGGTCAATGCAGGAATCTGGAAACGGCAACTGACTATCTTCCATCAGGAAGGCTTTGTTTGGCACTTCAACTTCACGCGGCCACTTCACCACGCCTTGCGCAGCAGGCATTCCGGCAAACACACGATTGGTCTTCTTCAGGTAAGGCCTCAGATAAGGAGCGGCATAGCCAATACCCAGCAAACTCTGACCATGCATTTCTGGCCAAAGCATTTTCACACGGCTCCCAACCAACACCCGAAGCATCCGTCCAAGTGGCAGGTCGTAGAACTCTTTTAAGTGAGTAACATCAAGATACAACTGGTTCTCCGCGCGTTGCCTTCTCTTATCATGGGGTGCCAGAGCCCTGGGCGCAACGCTTCTTGCTGACGATTTGCAAGCTTAAATCAACCACACCCAGAGTTTTGTGAGTTTGCAGTTGAATTTGACAGCTTGTCCTCTCATGATCTCATAAAGATATACTGTATGCTTGGGAGCTGGTTGATGATTGAAGTTGAAGTCCGGCAGTTTGTTTGTCTGAAAGATAATTTCGGCGTTCTCGTTCACCACTCCGACAGTGGCTGTACAGTTGCAATTGATGTTCCAGAAGCAGCCCCTTACTTACAGGTTCTGGGAGAGACCGGATGGAACCTGACCGACATTCTCATCACACACCATCACTGGGATCATGTCGGCGGAATGGCTGAACTCGTTGAGAAGACAGGCGCAAAAGTAACCGGGCCAGAGCGCTCCCGCCAACACATCACAGGCATGAACCGTTTTGTGGAGGACGGAGATGACATTCTCGTCGGCCCAATTGCAGTCAAAGCCATAGGTACTCCGGGCCATACACTTGACCATATCTCCTGGTGGTTTCAGGAGGCAGGCATTGCTCATACAGGCGACACACTCTTCGCCCTCGGTTGCGGCCGCGTTTTCGAAGGAGATCCCGAAATGATGTGGGCCTCTCTAAGCCACCTGGCAAACACATTACCACCCGAAACAAGGATCTATTGCGGTCACGAATACACGCTGGCCAACGCCAAGTTCGCTCTCACGATCGACCCAAACAATCAAGCATTGCAGGAACGGGCAAAACGCATCGAAGCGCTCCGTGAAGTCGGTCGCCCAACCCTGCCAACCTCCATGGCAGCCGAGCTTTCAACCAATCCGTTTTTGAGAGTCCGAGATCCTCTCGTCCAGAAAAACCTCAACATGGTCAACGCTGAGCCAGTTGATATATTTACAGAAATACGCCGCCGCAAGGACAACTTCTGATGCCGCTCGACCAGATCACCTCCTCAGCAACCGCTGAAGAAATCATCGCTGAACTGCAAATGAAAGAGCATCCGGAAGGCGGCTACTACACCGAAACCTTCCGGGATACAGAAGGCCCAGAAGGGCGTGGCTATTCAACGGCGATCTATTATCTTCTCAAAAAGGGCCAAAAATCTCACTGGCACCGGATCGATGCAATTGAGACATGGCACTACTACGGCGGCGCCCCGCTCTGCCTTTCCATCAGCTCCGAAGAAGGCAGCCAAAACGACATCATCCTCGGCATGGATGTATTAAACGGCCAACGCCCTCAAGGTATCGTACCTCGCCATGCATGGCAGTCCGCACGAAGCCTCGGCGAGTGGACATTAGTCGGTTGCACCGTTGCTCCAGGTTTCCTTTTCGAGGGCTTCGAGCTAGCATCACCAGACTGGAATCCTTGAGCCAAAGTCATCGAATCGCGCAATAAATGCTTCGATAATCTTGACCAAACCTCAAAGAAATCTGCCCGCAATTTTAGACAAAAGACGCATAAGACCTGCCCGGAAATCCTCGTAGATACAGAGACTTGTTGGTTAATTGCAGGACTCTGGAAAATTTTTCTGCGCATAAACTCTATGGTTTTTCCGCAGATACAGTTGAGAGATCATGCAGTTTAGCAACTCACGGCTCACACCCAAGACGTGCAAATTTTATGGCATCAAAGCATAACATAGCAGTCATTATCTTCGCGTTATCAAAACCTTACATACCCGATAGCTGAACCCCGCATCAGCTTCTACTCACCCAATTATCAGGAACACCTGTAAGTAGCTCAACTATCCCGATTAATAACTCAGCACTCAATCCTCAATCACCACTTGCGTTGCTGGCTCTCCTCGGTAGATTGCCCAGCATAGGCGCTTTATGCGCCCGAACACACATTTGGAAGCTAATCTATGGCCCAAGGCGACATCAAAAAGGTTGTGCTTGCCTATTCTGGCGGGCTCGACACCTCGATTATTCTCAAGTGGTTGCAGGCGGAATACGGCTGTGAAGTTGTAACTTTTACTGCTGACTTAGGTCAGGGCGAAGAGTTAGAGCCAGCACGACGAAAAGCTGAACTGCTTGGTATTCGAGAAATCTACATTGATGATCTCCGTGAGGAATTCATTCGGGACTTCGTGTTCCCAATGTTCCGGGCCAACGCAGTTTACGAAGGCGTTTATCTCCTCGGCACCTCTATCGCCCGTCCACTTATTTCCAAGCGTCTCATCGAGATCGCTGAAGAAACCGGCGCTGACGCAGTTGCGCACGGCGCAACCGGTAAAGGCAACGACCAGGTACGCTTCGAGCTGGCATGCTACGCACTGAACCCAGACATCAAGGTGATCGCACCTTGGCGTGACTGGACACTGAAGTCCCGTACTGACCTGATCGAGTTCGCTGAACAGCATCAGATCCCGGTACCAAAGGACAAACGCGGCGAAGCACCGTTCTCCGTTGACGCAAACATGCTTCACTCCTCTTCCGAAGGTAAAGTTCTGGAAGATCCGAATGAAGAAGCACCAGAGTATGTCTTCCAGCGCACCGTTGACCCGCTCAGCGCGCCGGACGAAGTCACCGAAATCGAAATCGGCTTCGAAAAAGGCGATGCGTGCTCCATCAATGGCGTACACATGTCTCCGGCAACTCTGTTTGCCAAGCTGAACGATTACGGTCGCGACAACGGCATTGGCCGCCTCGATCTGGTCGAAAACCGTTTCGTTGGCATGAAGTCCCGCGGCATCTATGAGACACCAGGCGGAACAATCCTCCTGTCAGCACACCGTGCGATGGAATCCATCACGCTGGACCGTGACGCTGCTCACCTCAAAGACGAGTTGATGCCACGCTACGCAAAGCTCATCTACAACGGCTTCTGGTTCTCCCCAGACCGTGAGATGCTGCAGGCGATGATCGACAAGTCTCAGGAGTTCGTGACTGGTACGGTTAAACTGAAGCTCTACAAAGGCAACGTTATCGTTGTTGGTCGTGCGTCCCCTTACTCTCTCTACTCAGAAGAGCTGGTGACCTTCGAAGACGACCACGGCGCTTACGACCAGAAAGACGCTGCAGGCTTCATCCGCCTCAACGCTCTGCGTCTGCGCACGCTGGCAAAGCGGAACCAGATGACAAAAGCAAAAGAGCTATCAGACGCCTGAAAGGGTAAAAGCTCCTAAGCTTTAAATTAGTTATTAAGCCCGCAGTGGAAACACTGCGGGTTTTATTTTGAGAAATACCTAGCAACAAAAATACAGCTACTTTCCGTTGCTTACCTAAAAACGATCAACCAAAAGAGGCTTACTGTTCATTAATTTTTTCATGGCTCAATCATGTCAGTATTCAAAGACGAGGATACTACACAGCGATGACGAATGACAAAAAAGAACAAGAAACCAATCCCGTTGCAGATTTCCTCCGACATTTCATGATCTATGATCATGTACTCGAGCTCAAAGAGACCGGAGAGTTCAACGGAGCTGCCGATCACTTGCTGAACCTTCTTGGGCAAGGGTGCTCTGAAAATTCAGAGGAAACCATCGATCTGCCAAGAGCAAAAGCGAACTCAGAAAAGCTGGACAGTATGCCAGCTGAGTATGTTTCCGCTCTGTTTGACCAGAAAGCAAAGCTTTTCGATATCAAGCTACTAGAGATCCTCCAATACAGCCTACCAACCAAGATCCACGAAAAGATCAACACTCTCAATCTTGGCCCCTTTAAACGTCTTTTAGATCTAGGTTGTGGCACTGGCTTAGCTGCCGAACTTTTTGAAGATCAGATCCCTTATAAAACTGGCGTCGACATTTCCGAGCAAATGCTCAATCTGGCGAGAGACAAGAAGATCTACAACGATCTCCAGCAATGTGAAATCAACGAGTTTCTCGATCAGGATCATCCTCAGAAATGGGATTTGATACTCGCATCAGAACTCTTGCCGTACTTTGGTTCACTGGAAGATCTCTTCGAAGGTGTTGCCGGCAACATCGAAAAGAATGGCGTGTTCCTGTTCTCCGCTGAAGCTGTGATGGAGCCTGCACCCAATACCCAGCCCTACACGATGAGCGACAGCTGCCGCTTCAAGCATACAGAAGATTATCTCCGCAATCTCTTGGAGCAATTCGACTTTGCAACCATCGACTTCACGCAGACCACACTCCGACAAGAGCACGAAAGTCCTGTGCTCGGACATCTTGTAGTCGCTCGCTATATGCCAGCGTGAGCGCTACAACCCGGCCATCAACGTTATCAGCACAACCACCAGCATTAAAATGCTCGGGTAGAAAGTCAGCGCAAAGCCGGTTCCACGCCATGGTGCCCCCTTCTCATAGCTGGCAAAAAACAGGATACGCCCGAGCGCAAACAGTAGTGCTGCCAACAGCGGCACCGACATCGTGCTGCCGGGCATAACCGCAGCCCAGGCAATGTAGATGAACCCTGCCAACACCCCCTGCTCAAGTGTATTTTGCAAAATACTCTGCAACATCTTGGCTTTCTCACTGCCGTGGGTTAGCCCTCCTCCATCAATGTCATCAGCATGATAAAACCTGCGCATTGCCAGACGACCTATGGAAATCATCAGCAGCAAGGCAGGTGATAACAATGAAACCGCTGCCACCCAAAGTCGCTCAGAGGCATTCCAGTCCGCGGCAAATCCAAACGGATTGAGAAGCGCACCAAACAAAAGCACAATCGCGGTCACCAACGCTCCAACAATCATCCGCTGAAACACACCCCGCTGTTTTTCTGCAAAGTCCAATGCAACCTCCATTTAGAGAACATAATGGGAACAAACCCACAACTATCTGCTGCGGACTGCTTGCGGCAAGGCGCTGCCTCTCCTAGCCTAGGCACGTCTGACCAAGCAGGAGACTTTGATGACTATGGAAGCGCAGTTAGTTTTAAAAGTTGATAACGCCGCTGCGCGCCGCTTGTTTCTGCAGAAACACGCCCTTCTTGAAGCACCAACAGGCTCCTCGAAAGGAGAAGACCTCCTCAATCTCATTCACCGCATTGGCTTTGTGCAGGTTGATAGCATCAACACAGTAGAGCGTGCGCACCACATGATCTTGTGGTCACGCCGCCAAAGTTACCGCCCCAAACATCTCAAGAAACTGCTGGAGAATGACAGAAGCCTCTTTGAGCACTGGACGCATGATGCCTCAATCATTCCAACCGAGTTCTTCCCTTATTGGCACTACCGCTTCCAAAAAAGCGCAGAAAGCTTGCAATCCCGCTGGAAGGTCTGGCGCGGTGCGGAGTATCAGGAAAAACTCAACCTCATTCTACGGCACATCGAAGAAAACGGCCCCGCTGGCACCTCAGATGTCGGCAAGGATGAGAAGCGCAGCAAAGGCGGGTGGTGGGAGTGGAACCCATCCAAAACAGCGCTTGAATATCTCTGGCGGACCGGACAAATCTCCGTCTCTCGGCGTGAAAACTTTCAAAAACTCTATGACCTGACAGAACGCGTCATCCCTGAGGATCACCGCTCCGCTAAACCCAGCCATGCAGAAACCATAGAGTGGGCTTGCAACTCCGCAATCGACCGCCTCGGCTTCGCTACGCCCAGCGAAATTGCAGCCTATTGGGACAAACTAGACCTTGCCGATGTCAAAGCATGGTGTGAGCAAGCCCAGAAGCGTCAGGAACTAATCCCTGTTGAGATTCAACCTGCCAGCGGCACGAAGCCCAAATTATGTCTCGCACGCCCAACAATTGAAGATGAACTGAGATCCCTCGAAGCCCCTTCCCAACGGATCCGCATCCTCAGTCCATTCGACCCGGCATTAAGAGACCGCAAGCGTGCTGAGTTCCTTTTTGACTTCAATTACCGCATCGAAATCTTCGTCCCTGAACCAAAACGGCAATACGGCTATTATGTCTTCCCTGTCATGGAGGGGGACAAGTTGATTGGCCGCATTGATATGAAGCGTGACAAAGCCTCCAATGCTTTGGCCGTAAAACGCTTCTGGCCCGAAGCTGGCATTCGCATGGGCAAAGGCCGCCAACAACGATTGGAAGCTGAACTGGAGCGATGCACCCAGTTTGCTGGCTGTGAAGATCTTCAGTTCCTCTCAGCTTGGCAAGGATAGCCCACTGGATGGCGGGACTATCAGAAACGTAAGTAACCTCCAATACTGCTGGTAAACGTCGCATTCTCGTCAGCACCAAGAGAGCAAATGGGCCCGTTTTTGCAAACTTTGTTGCGTATTCTGCTCTGCCTTGTGGCGCTGAATACCTCTGCCAGCCAGGCCCAACCTCTCTTTGATTTAGACGATCACTTCACTTTCAATCCGCAAGGCAAATACCAACCCCGCCTCATCGGCCTGTTTGAGACAGATCGCAATAACACATCTGGAGCCGCCGAAGTCATCACGCCAGTCTTTCAGGACAGTCATGGCATGTTCTTCGCTGATGTCCGCTCCGGCAACTCCTCTGATGCTGTATATCTCATAAGTGCTGGCGGTGGCCTCCGTCACTTTGTACGGCCAAACTTGATTGGCAGCACCTACATCTTCATGAACTACAAGGAAGATTACGAACGCGGCCCCGCAACTGCAGTCACCACGGGCATCGAGTTTCTGGCAAATAACTATGAAGCTCGCTTCAACGCACAATTCCCGACAAGCAAAGTCCGTATTCTGGAACCGGAGCCGGGCAGCACAGACCAACGCGAAAGCATTCCTCTCCTCAACCTTTCAGGAGAGATTGGCTACGACCTCCCCGGAACAGAGGATCTGGGGTTCGGCCTCCGCATCTATGCAGGAGGCTTTTATAGAACCGCCAACAACATTGAAGAGATAAGCGGAGCACAGGGACGGTTTGAAATATCCCGTGCAGGCTGGCTTGGCGTACCTGGATTGAAGACCACATTTGTTGGACAGATCCGCTATCACAGCGACATCAACTATCCCATTGGTGCTTTTCAACTTCGCATAGGCCTTCCCATCGTCAAATATTGGAAGGGCATCACTGTCAATAACTATAATGAGCTCTCTCACATAGAACGTCGCATGACAGAACGTGTGCGACGCCCCCTCACTATTCACAATCGCACGCGTCGTATTCCCTAGAACTCCACTTAAAATGAAAGCCCTAGGCATTAAACCACTCGAAGCGTTACCCCTCCCGGTTTCAGGGCATCACAGACCCCCAGCATTAATGTTAATCTTTTCCGATAGGATACCGCTTCCAGCTCTTCCGGGGACAACCACATGAGGACTATTCCACTCACGCTCATTCCGTTCTTGCTCTACAACGCTGTGGCATTTAGGTGGTTTGAAGATCTAGAGCCGGTGCTTGATCAAGGCTACAACGTCACCCCGTGGGCTGCCATTGTATTCCAGATCCCACTGCCATCCGGACTGCTCGTTCCTCTGGATGTCGCCACCCTTCTGCTTGCAGGCACTTTGGTCCTGCTCTTCGTTGAGATCATCAAAGCCACCAGAACCAGCACACTCTCACTGGTAGATCACAGCTTGTCTCTGTTGATCCTCGTGGCCTACCTGATTGAGTTTCTCTCGGTGCAAGAAGCCGCCACCCCGCTCTTCCTTCTGCTCATGACCATCACGTTTCTGGATGTCATTGCAGGTTTCATCATCACCTTGTCCGGAGCACGGCGAGATGTAGTTGTGGCAACCAGCAACAGCTAACAACAAGTCCGCAGCATTGCGCTTTAATGCATAAAGGGCACCCGGTTGGATGCCCTCACGCCAGTCATAATGTGCAACACGCTTAAAGCGCGGCCAATGCCTTAGCAACATCTTCCAGCAGGTCATCTGCATCTTCCAGACCAACAGAAAGACGAAGCGTCTTGTCTGTAATGCCCAGCTCCAGACGCGCATCTTCTGCAACACTCTGGTGCGTAGTCGTCGCCGGATGGGTAATCAGGCTCTTCGCATCACCAAGGTTGTTGGAAAGGCTGACAATCTCCAACGCATTGGAGAACTTGAAGGCCGCTTCCTTACCACCCGCCAAATCAAACGCCAGCATGGTAGACCCACCCTGCATCTGCTTGGCCACGATATCCGCCTGTGGGTGATCAGCGCGGCCCGGGTAAATCAGGCGAGACACTGCAGAATGATCCGCAAGGAACTCTGCCAGCTTGCCTGCATTCGCAGTCTGACGCTCAACACGCAGAGACAATGTCTCCAGACCTTTCAGCAGAACCCAGGCGTTGAACGGGCTCATCGCAGGTCCGGTATGCTTGAACGGGTCATGGAACTCTTCCACAATCCACTTTTCATCGGAAAGCACGATACCGCCCAGACATCGGCCCTGCCCGTCAATATGCTTGGTCGCGGAGTAGATCACCACATCAGCGCCCAAGGCCAGCGGGCTCTGCCAGATAGCAGTCGCAAACACGTTGTCTACAATAAGCCGTCCACCAGCTTCGTGAATAATATCCGCAACAGCTGGAATATCGATCACTTCAAGCGTCGGGTTGGTTGGGCTTTCAAGGAATGCCGCTGTGGTGTTCGGACGAACAGCTGCTTTCCATTGCTCAATGTCAGTGCCATCAATCAGCGTGGACTCCACACCATAACGTGGCAGCAGCTTTTCGATGATGTATCGGCAGGAACCGAACAGTGCCTTTGGTGCAATCACGTGATCGCCAGCTTTAACGCAGGCCATAATCGCAGAGTTAACAGCCGCCATACCAGAAGCCGTGCCGCGTGCGGCCTCAGCGCCTTCCAGTTCGCACATTCGTCGCTCGAACATTCCTACGGTCGGGTTTGCGTACCGGGAATAAATATAGCCCGGATTCTCGCCCAAAAAGCGTGCTTCTGCCGCTTCTGAGCTGTCGTAAACATACCCTTGTGTAAGGAAGATAGCTTCGGATGTTTCACCAAAGCTGGAGCGCGTTGTGCCTCCATGAACAAGCCGAGTTGCTGGCTTCCAGTTCTTTGCGTCTGTCATCGCTCATTCCTGCCCGAAGAGATATCGCTCTATCCCTTCATTAAAAAACCCCGGCGCGGGCCGAGGTCTATACAAGAACCCGACCCTTTAGCTACTTGTTTTACGTGGTTGCAAGCCGGTCGACCAAATCACCACGGAATAGGCAGCGTTTTTACCTCGAAAATACACTAGGGTCAATCAATCAACATAGCATGCAGACTTGGCGAGAGATCAAACTTACGTTAATCAGTGTCAGAACGATTTAAGCACGAGTGGGCGGAACCAACAATGACAGGCATTCTTCCGGCAAAAGCGATTGAAGCTATGTTTGCCAGCGGTGCAATTAAAGCAGACAGAGTGCCCGACGAGGACCAGATTCAACCTGCCAGCCTTGACCTGCGCCTTGGCGTAAAAGCATGGCGTGTCCGTGCCTCCTTTCTGCCCGGCCCTGACGCTAAAGTGGAAGACAAGCTGGAAAAGCTCATCCTGCACGAGATCGACCTCTCCAAGGGCGCCGTGCTGGAAACCAACTGTGTTTACATCGTCCGCCTTCAGGAAGCGCTGAACCTCCCGGCTGAGCAATCCGCCACAGCCAACCCGAAAAGCTCCACGGGCCGCATCGATGTGTTCACCCGCGTCATCACAGACCAAGGCCGCGCATTTGACCGTGTTGAAGCTGGCTACAAAGGCCCGCTCTACGCTGAGATCTCTCCAAAGACCTTCCCTGTGCTGGTCCGCGAAGGCTCTCGCCTGTCCCAAATCCGCTTCCGCGATGGTGAAACCCTCATCAATGATGAAGACCTGACCAAAGTGCACAACCAGCACACACTGGTGTCTGGCGGCAAGGACGAAGACGCCATCAACAACGGCGTACAGGTGTCCATCGACCTGAAAGGCTCTGGCAAAGACAGCCTCATCGGCTACCGCGCCAAGCGCCATACAGGTGTGATCGACGTCGATCGCAAAGACGCACAGGACCCGGAAGACTTCTGGGAGCCGCTGTACAATCGCGGAGATGCAACGCTCATCCTCGACCCGAACGAGTTCTACATTCTGGTCTCGCAGGAAGCCGTCCACGTCCCGCCACAATACGCCGCTGAGATGGTGCCATTCGATCCACTCGTCGGCGAATTCCGCGTCCACTACGCAGGCTTCTTCGACCCCGGCTTCGGTCACTCCACCGTTGGTGGCACAGGCTCCAGAGCCGTTCTAGAAGTCCGCTCTCACGACGTTCCCTTCATCGTAGAACACGGCCAGACGGTTGGCCGCCTTGTCTACGAGCACATGGAGGAAGTGCCAGAAACCCTTTACGGCGAAGGCATTGGCTCCAACTATCAGGGTCAGGCTCTGAAGCTCTCCAAGCACTTCAAAAGCAAAGAACCGGTAGGAGCATAAGCTGATGCCCCTCTTCACCGTTGAGCAGGAATACAACGCGATACTGGAAGAAAAGAAGTCACGCTTTCTTGCCTTTCTGGTACCCCATGTAGACTTTGCTCAGCGGCTGGCGGACCTTCGCGACGAGCACAAAAAAGCCAACCACCACGTCACCGCTTTCCGCAGAATGCTCCCCGAGGGACGCATCGATGAAGGCGGCAAAGACGATGGCGAACCCGCTGGCACCTCCGGCATGCCCACACTCAAAACGCTCATTGGTGCAGACCTTGTGGATGTGGGCGT
This sequence comes from Pseudovibrio sp. W74, assembly GCF_001623085.1. NCBI lineage: Bacteria > Pseudomonadati > Pseudomonadota > Alphaproteobacteria > Hyphomicrobiales > Stappiaceae > Pseudovibrio > Pseudovibrio sp. W74. The sequence goes on along the minus strand of NZ_LMCJ01000017.1, from coordinate 2,029 downwards.
CATCATCGTCCGTTACTTCGGCGGCACAAAACTGGGCACCGGCGGTCTGGCACGGGCCTACTCCGGCGCCGCAAATCTCGCCATTCGGGAAGCTGAGCTTGTGCCATGGCTGCGCATCAAAACCCGCAGTGTCTCTGCCAGCTTCTCCAGCAGTGCCGAACTGGAACGCCAGGTCATTCTGCTACAGCTGGAAATCATCGAACGCACCTTCACAGAGGACGGCGTAACCCTGCTCGTCAGCGGTCCTGAAGATCAGATCGATAAGCTCTAACCTTCTGTACCAGCTTACCTTTCCCATTCTCTCAGCAATCTCGCTGCACTCAACTAATTAAAATCCTAATAAAAACTTAAACTTTGGCACGCGCCTTGCGATGTGAATCCCAGGAAACGGCATCAGTCTCATTTTGAGACAGTCGGGGGAGTTAAGTCATGCGTGTCACCCGCACTGGAAAAGCGATTAACACTGGAACAGACGCTGATCGTCGCTATCGCGATATCGGCTCTCGCCGTCACGCCAAAATCACAGAGCAAAATGCTGAGACTGTCTCAAGACGGAACACCTACGGGAAACCAGGCAAGGAATTGCAAGTTTCTGAGGATGTCGCCACCACGCAAACCCAGCACGAAAAAGACGCCCAGTTCTATGAACTGCCAAAGCGCATCAACGTCTTCCGCTGCAACTCCGCTTTCCTCGCCCACCTCATCGGCATCAAAGAAAACGCCGCCCACCTGCGCGACCGCCGCCGCGTAGAACCCGAGGAAGGCGCCATCAGCTACACCACCACCGAAAAAGCCCCCCGCCTCATCGGCGAAGGCCGCATCATCGAATACAACGCTTGAAGAAATAGAACAAAAGCTGTTTCAAAAACTCTTAGACTTCGCTAGGGAGAGCCTGTTGTACAATCTGCGGATCAGGCTTTGCTCGAATACTTCTACATATTCTCCTTTAACGGATATAACTTCCTCACGGTAAATTGCGCGCACTTGGGCTTTAACGTCCTTAGCTGGCCGTTACTCTCGACGATCCTCGTTGTAAATCGAGCAATGTCACCCAGACTCCTGATGATCGTAGCAGTAAGCCAATTATTGCTCTTCGCCTTGATGACATACTTGTCAGGCGGACAAAGCGGTATCTTTGCAGTCCCAGATACATATTTCCACATCGCTTGGGCTATATTTCCAATACTTTGCCTCATCACCATCCTTTGGGGTTTGATTATGATGTTCCTGAAGGATGTGCCGAAATTGACCCGACCACAGGCCATTTTTTATTACATTTTCAGCTTGTTACTAACCTGTGCTAACCCCTTGGGCCCTCTATTGGCATTCACCACAGGTGTCGACGGTTTCTTATATCACGATGTCACATCTGCCTTCGTCTCAACACTCGGCGCCGTATTTGCAGCTTTTGCCCTAGTAACGTTCTTGCCCGCATCAGCTGGCGCAATCATCTATAGCTACCCAAACCCACTAGTTCGTCGAGGGTTAATGACAGCAAGCTTACTCGCATGGAGCGCGTTTTCGCTCTGGATTTTGGATCACAGCCTCCAGTACTTCAATATAAGATCCGTAAAACTGGTTGCCTCAATTTTTTAACAGACAAGGCAATATGGACGGACACCACAAACACCAACAGCACCACATGACATCCCATGCAGTGTTGAACCAGAGTTCCCGATAATCGGGATGAGCAAGGCGGCAGGCAATACCTGCGCTACTTATTTAAAAATGTTTCTTCGGCATCAGCTACACGCCTTGCCCGGGCTTTCTTTAAATGAACAACATCGCCTCTTTTGCCTATAAGGCACGATAGCCGGTTTCCCGGAAAGAAAGTGGCTTATCCAGACACGTTTCCATGCCCAAACAGTTCCTCCGTCTTTGACAAACACATCTGCAAAAGCAGGTCTTACTGCCGGTACATCTGCACCTGTCACCGCGTGATACCCTATAGTCCTGGGCCCTTCCCCTCAAACCATGCGGTCACGTTTGAAGTTCGGTTCACCGGACCACTGAAAGGTGCGTTACGTCT
>NZ_LMCJ01000016.1:109954-120350 GCF_001623085.1 Pseudovibrio sp. W74 | reverse complement strand
TCGCTATCCGTGAAGGCGGTCGTACCGTCGGCGCTGGTGTTGTAGCTGAAATCATCGAATAAGAATTGAGTTCGAACTGCGGTTTGATCTTGTGTTAAACCGCAGTTGCCTTGCTCAGTTAAGGATTAGTCATGAACGGTCAGAATATACGGATCCGCCTGAAGGCGTTTGATCACCGTGTTCTTGACGCTTCCACTAAGGAAATCGTGAACACGGCGAAACGGACCGGCGCACAAGTGCGTGGACCAGTTCCGTTGCCGACGCGGATTGAGAAGTACACAGTACTTCGCGGACCGCATGTTGATAAAAAGAGCCGTGATCAGTTCGAAATGCGCACTCATAAGCGTCTTTTGGACATCGTCGACCCAACACCACAGACAGTAGATGCTTTGATGAAGCTCGACCTGGCTGCTGGCGTTGATGTCGAGATCAAGCTCTAAGTGCGGCAAGGGGACACAGTAATGCGTTCTGGAGTGATCGCACAGAAGGTGGGTATGACCCGTATCTATAACGCGGCAGGCGAACACGTGCCCGTTACAGTACTGCGTCTAGACAACTGTCAAGTTGTTGCTCACCGGACGGCAGACAAGAACGGCTACACTGCGCTTCAGTTGGGCGTAGGTGCGGCAAAAGTTAAGAACACGAACCGCGCGATGCGTGGCCACTTTGCAGTTGCAAAAGTTGAGCCTAAGCGCAAACTCGCTGAGTTCCGTGTTTCTGAAGAGAACTTGATCGAAGTTGGTGCTGAGCTTACAGCTGACCACTTCCTTAACGGTCAGTTCGTGGATGTAACCGGCACCTCTATCGGTAAGGGCTTTGCTGGTGCGATGAAGCGTCACAACTTCGGTGGTGGTCGCGCTTCTCATGGTGTGTCTGTTTCACACCGTGCGCACGGTTCTACCGGTCAGTGTCAGGATCCAGGTAAGGTGTTTAAAGGCAAGAAAATGGCCGGACACCTCGGTGCTGAACGCGTAACCACTCAGAACCTGAAAGTTGTACGTACTGACGTAGAACGTGGTCTGATCATGGTTGAAGGTTCTGTACCTGGCTCTAAAGGCGGTTGGATCCTGGTTCGTGATGCAATTAAGAAGGCTCTGCCAGAGAACGTTCCTGTACCAGGTGCATTCCGTCAGAACTCTGCTATTGCAGCGGCTGAAGCCGGGAAGGAAGGTGAGTGATGGAACTCGAGGTTAAAACCCTCGGCGGTAACGCAGCGGGTTCGATCACAGTGTCTGACGAGATCTTTGGTCTCGAGCCACGTATCGACCTAATCCAGCGTGTTGTTCGCTGGCAGCTTGCAAAGCGCCAGGCTGGTACTCATAAAACTTTGGGTCGTTCCGAAGTTAATGGTACCACCAAAAAATTCGTACGCCAGAAAGGTTCTGGCGGCGCACGTCACGGTAACCGTAAAGCACCTCAGTTCCGTGGTGGTGGTAGGGCATTTGGTCCAGTTGTGCGTGAGCACGCTCATGAGCTTCCTAAAAAAGTTCGTGTTCTGGGTCTGAAGCATGCTCTGTCTGCAAAAGCAGCTTCTGGCAACCTAATTGTTGTTGAAGATGCGAAATCAGCAGAAGCCAAAACCAAGGCTCTGAAGGACCAGCTCGGTTCTCTCGGATTGAACAGTGCGTTGTTCGTGGACGGTTCTGAAGTAGATGCAAACTTCGGTTTGGCTACTCGTAACATTCCACTCGTAGATGTACTGCCGGTACAGGGTATCAACGTTTACGACATTCTTCGTCGTGATACGCTGGTCCTGACCAAAGCGGCAGTTGCAGCTTTGGAGGAGCGCTTCTAATGAGCAAGCTCGTTCACTACGACAAAATCGTATCTCCGGTGATCACCGAGAAAGCTACTTTTGCCTCTGAAGAGAATAAAGTTGTTTTCAAGGTTGCTCTCACTGCAACAAAACCGGAAATCAAAGCAGCTGTTGAAGCTCTGTTCGGCGTAAAAGTCAAAGCAGTCAACACACTGGTTCGCAAGGGTAAGACCAAGCGCTTCAAAGGTGTTGTCGGCAAACAGAACGACTTCAAAAAAGCTGTGGTCACTCTGGAAGATGGTCAGTCCATCGACGTGACGACCGGTCTGTAAGGGGTAGGACAAAATGGCACTTAAGACATTTAATCCGACATCTCCTGGCCGTCGTCAGCTGGTCCAGGTAGACCGTTCTGATCTTTGGAAAGGCAAGCCAGTCAAGAAATTGACTGAAGGTCTGTCCAAGTCCGGAGGTCGTAACAACCACGGTCGTAAGACTGCGAACAACATTGGTGGTGGTCACAAACGTACCTACCGCCTGATCGACTTCAAGCGTCGTAAATTCGACGTTGTCGGTACTGTTGAGCGTCTGGAATACGATCCAAACCGCACCGCTTTCATCGCTCTCATCACTTATGATGATGGCGAGCAGGCATACATCCTTGCACCACAGCGTCTTGCTGCTGGCGATAAGGTTGTAGCTGGTGAAGCTGTGGATATTAAGCCAGGCAACGCTATGCCTCTGGCTTCTATTCCAGTGGGTACCATCATCCACAACATCGAGATGAAGCCAGGCAAAGGCGCGCAGATTGCTCGCTCAGCTGGTGCTTACGCTCAGATCGTTGGTCGTGATGCTGGTTACACAGTCATCCGTCTGCTTTCCGGTGAACAGCGTCGCGTTCTTGGCACCTGTATGGCTACCGTTGGTGCGGTATCCAACCAGGACCACGCGAACATCAACCTTGGTAAGGCTGGTCGTTCCCGTTGGCTGGGTCGTCGCCCACACGTTCGTGGTGTTGCGATGAACCCTGTCGATCACCCACATGGTGGTGGTGAAGGTCGCACCTCCGGTGGACGTCATCCGGTTACCCCTTGGGGCAAGCCGACCAAAGGCAAGCGCACACGCAGTAACAAGTCCAGCGATAAGTTTATCGTTCGGTCTCGTCACGCGCGTAAGAAGTAAGAGGAACGGATCGTGGCACGTTCGATCTGGAAAGGGCCGTTTATTGACGGTTACCTCCTGAAGAAAGCGGATAAGGTTCGTGAATCCGGCCGGAATGAGGTCATTAAGACCTGGAGCCGACGTTCTACCGTTCTGCCGCACTTTGTGGGGTTGACTTTTGGCGTCTATAACGGTCAAAAGCACATTCCTGTTTTGATCAGTGAAGACATGGTTGGGCACAAGTTGGGCGAATTCGCTCCTTCTCGTACCTACTACGGCCATGGCGCTGACAAAAAGTCAAAGAGGAAGTAGCGATGGGCAAGCAGAAGCATGAGCGGATGCTCCCAGACAACGAGGCAAAGGCGGTTTGCCGCATGCTGCGGGTTTCCCCGCAGAAGTTGAACCTCGTTGCTGCATCCATTCGCGGTAAGAAGGTTGGTACAGCACTTGCTGATCTTACCTTCTCCCGTAAGCGCATTTCAGGCGACGTCAAGAAGACCTTGATGTCTGCTATTGCTAATGCGGAAAACAACCATGATCTCGACGTCGACAATCTTGTCGTCGCCGAGGCTTATGTTGGCAAAGCGCTTGTCATGAAGCGTTTCCAGCCGCGAGCTCGTGGTCGTGTTGGACGGATTCTAAAGCCGTTTTCCAACCTGACTATCGTGGTTCGGGAAGTTGAGGAGACTGCCTGATGGGTCAGAAGATTAATCCAATCGGTTTTCGTCTTGGCATCAACCGTACCTGGGACTCTCGCTGGTTTGCTAGCAAGAACGAATACGGCGATCTTCTTCATGAAGATTTTCGCATCCGCGAATATCTGCTTAAAGAACTTAAGCAGGCTGCTGTATCCAAGGTCGTCATTGAACGTCCGCACAAAAAGTGCCGTGTAACTATTCACTCTGGTCGTCCAGGTGTTGTTATCGGTAAAAAAGGTGCAGACATCGAACGTCTTCGCAAGAAGCTGTCCGAGATGACAAATTCGGAAGTGCACCTCAACATCGTTGAAGTGCGCAAGCCGGAGACCGATGCAGCGCTTGTTGCAGCATCTATCGCTCAGCAGCTCGAGCGTCGTGTTGCTTTCCGCCGTGCCATGAAGCGTGCAGTTCAGTCTGCAATGCGTCTTGGCGCCCAGGGCATCCGTATTAACTGCGGTGGTCGTCTTGGTGGTGCGGAAATCGCACGTATCGAATGGTACCGTGAAGGTCGCGTGCCTCTGCACACTCTTCGTGCAGACATCGACTACGGCACTGCTACAGCACACACCGCTTACGGCGCGTGTGGCGTTAAAGTCTGGATCTTCAAGGGCGAAATCCTTGAGCATGACCCAATGGCTTCTGAACGTCGTGCGACTGAAGGTGGTGGCAAGAGCGAACGCCAAGGTGGCGGTCGGCGTGAGCGCGCTGCGTAAGCAGCGCCTTCACACGGCTTAACTATTAAAGCGAGAGAAAACGATGCTGCAACCAAAGCGTACTAAGTTCCGCAAGCAGCACAAGGGCCGCATCCATGGTAATGCCAAGGGTGGTACGGACCTCAATTTTGGTGCCTTTGGCCTGAAAGCCATGGAACCAGAGCGGATCACCGCTCGTCAGATTGAGGCTGCCCGTCGTGCAATGACCCGTTACATGAAGCGTGCGGGTCGCGTGTGGATCAGAATCTTCCCGGACGTTCCTGTGTCCTCCAAGCCGGCTGAAGTCCGCATGGGTAAGGGTAAAGGTTCTCCTGAGTACTGGGCGTGCCGGGTGAAACCTGGTCGCATCATGTTCGAAATGGACGGTGTGTCTGAAGATATTGCTCGTGAAGCAATGCGTCTGGCCGCTGCTAAACTCCCAATCAAGTGCCGGTTCGTCCAGCGCATTGGTGAGTAATCGGACATCGAAAGGAAAAGGCCATGAAGGCTAGCGACGTAAGAGCTAAGACCTCAGATGAGCTCAAGGCAAACCTGGAAGAACTGAAAAAAGAACAGTTCAACCTGCGTTTCCAGAGAGCAACTGGTCAGCTCGAAAACACCGCTCGTGTCCGTCAGGTTCGCCGGGACATTGCGCGGATCCAGACAGTCTTGCGCGACAAGCGCGTGTCTGACAACGCATAAGGAGCTAATGATGCCAAAGCGTATTTTGCAGGGTGTCGTTGTTAGCGATGCGAACGAAAAGACAGTAACGGTGAAGGTAGAGCGTCGCTTTACCCACCCTTTGCTGAAAAAAGTTGTGCGCCGTACGAAGAAGTATCGTGCACATGACGAAAATAATTCTTACAAGGTTGGCGACACCGTTCAAATTGAAGAGTGTGCTCCAATCTCTAAGAATAAGAAATGGACCGTTGTTTCTACGGAAGCAGCGAGCTAGTGAACGCATCCAGCATTTCTAACTTTTAGAGTGCTGAGAAAGAACAAGGCGACGAGTCATGATTCAGATGCAAACTAACCTCGACGTAGCCGATAATTCCGGCGCACGTCGTGTCATGTGCATCAAAGTGCTCGGCGGCTCCAAACGGAAGTATGCTGGCGTTGGCGACATCATTGTTGTCTCCGTCAAAGAAGCAATTCCTCGGGGTCGTGTAAAGAAGGGCGACGTGATGAAAGCGGTCGTCGTACGCACGGCTAAAGACATCCGTCGTGCTGACGGCAGTGTGATCCGGTTCGACAGCAATGCTGCCGTCCTGATCAACAACAACAAAGAACCGATCGGAACACGTATTTTTGGCCCAGTTCCTCGTGAACTGCGTGGCAAGAATCACATGAAGATCATTTCGCTTGCGCCGGAGGTGCTCTGATGCCCGCGAAGATCAAAAAGGGCGACAAGGTCGTCGTAATTGCCGGTCGTGACAAAGGAAAGACTGGGGAAGTTCTCCAGATGATTCCATCTGACAACCGCGCTGTCGTGCGTGGCGTTAACTTGGTGAAACGTCACCAGCGCCAGACCCAACAGAGCGAAGGTGGTATCATCACAAAGGAAGCTCCAATTCAGCTTTCCAATATTGCCATTGCTGATCCTAAGGATGGCAAGCCGACCCGCGTCGGTTTCACGACTAATGATGCAGGCGCCACTGTTCGTGTCGCTAAGCGTTCAGGAGACGTGATTGATGGCTGACGCTACTTACACTCCACGGCTCAAGGCGCACTACAATGATGTAGTGCGTGGTGAGCTTCAGGAGAAGTTTAACTACACCAACCCAATGATGATTCCTTCGGTCGAAAAGATCGTTTTGAACATGGGTGTTGGTGAAGCTGTTGGTGACAGCAAGAAGGCTCGTATCGCTGCTGAAGATCTTAGCTTGATTGCTGGTCAAAAGGCGGTTATTACCCGTGCTAGAAAATCTATCGCGACCTTCAAGGTTCGTGAAGATATGCCGCTGGGTACTAAAGTTACACTTCGTCGTAACCAGATGTTCGAATTCATGGATCGTTTGATCACAATAGCGCTTCCGCGTGTACGTGACTTTCGTGGCTTGAATCCGAAAAGCTTCGACGGACGTGGCAACTACGCTATGGGACTTAAAGAACACATTGTTTTCCCTGAAATTGACTACGATAAAGTAGATCAAATGTGGGGTATGGACATTGTTGTTTGTACCAATGCTAAAACCGATGACGAAGCGCGTGAACTGCTGCGCGCGTTCAACTTCCCGTTCCGCAAATAAAAGCGGTATACGGGAAAGGAACGAGGACAGACGATGGCGAAGAAAAGCGCGGTCGAGAAAAACAAGCGGCGCGTAGCTCTTGTTAGTAAATATGCTGACAAGCGTGCTGCCCTGAAGGCCATGGCCAAGGACGAGAGCTTGTCCCTGGAGGAGCGTTTCAATGCACGGCTGAAGCTTTCAAAGCTGCCGCGCAATTCCGCGCCTACACGGGTACGCAACCGGTGTGAAGTCACAGGTCGCCCACGCGGTTACTACCGCAAACTTAAGATGTCGCGTATTGCGCTTCGTGAGTTGGGTTCCCTGGGCAAGATCCCGGGTCTCGTGAAGTCGAGCTGGTAAGGAGTTACTGCTATGTCGATTTCCGATCCAGTCGGGGATATGATCACGCGCATCCGTAATGCGCAGATGCGTCGCAAATCTAAAGTAAGCACACCTGCTTCTAAGTTGCGCGCACACATCTTGGACGTTCTGATTTCCGAAGGTTACATCCGCGGTTATACCGCTGTTGACTTCGGTGCAGGCAAGTCTGAGCTTGAAATTGAGTTGAAGTATTTCGACGGTGAACCAGTGATTCGCACCATTGAGCGCGTATCTAAGCCTGGTCGTCGTGTGTATTCTTCAGTCAAGAACATCCCACACGTTGCAAACGGCTTGGGTGTATCTATTCTGTCTACTCCTCAGGGTGTAATGGCAGACCACGATGCACGTGAGAAAAATGTGGGTGGTGAAGTACTTTGTCGCGTCTTCTGACGCGGCATTGCACGATTAACTAAAATAACAGACAGGTTGATCTTATGTCTCGAATTGGCAAGAAGCCAGTCCCCGTGCCAAGCGGGGTAACGGCAACGATCAACGGCCAGAATGTTATCGTTAAAGGCCCGAAGGGGGAACTCTCCTTCGTGGTCAACGATCTCGTTTCGGTCGATATGGCGGATGATGGTATCCGTCTTGATCCGCGCAACCAGTCAAAGACTGCGCGTTCTATGTGGGGTATGTCCCGCACCATGGTCGCTAACCTTATCACAGGTGTGACTTCCGGCTTCGAAAAGCAGCTGGCGATTACCGGTGTTGGTTACCGTGCACAGGTTCAAGGTAAGACCCTTAATCTTGCTCTTGGTTTCTCTCATGATGTCAAGTTTGACATTCCTGAGGGTGTAGAAATCAAATGTCCGAAGCCGACAGAAATTGTCATCAACGGCATTGACAAGCAGCAGATAGGGCAGGTTGCCGCGAACATTCGTGAATATCGCCCACCTGAGCCATACAAAGGCAAGGGTATTCGTTATGCGGACGAGTTCATCGTTCGTAAAGAAGGCAAGAAGAAGTAACGGTACGGACCATGGCGAATGGAAATTCTTTCGAACGTCGTCGCGCCCGTGTGCGCCGTTCGATCAAAAAGGTAGCGAATGGTCGTCCTCGGCTGTCCGTTTTCCGCTCATCCAAGCAGATTTACGCTCAGATCATCGACGATACCAAGGGTGTAACCCTTGCGTCCGCGTCTACCATTGAGAAAGACGTAAAAGTAGAAAACGGCGGCAATAAAGATGCTGCTGCTGCTGTAGGCAAGCTTATTGCTGAACGCGCTATTGCTGCTGGTATCAAAGAAGTCGTGTTTGATCGTGGTGGTTATATCTATCATGGCCGTGTTCAGGCCTTGGCAGATGCAGCACGTGATAGCGGTCTGAGCTTCTGATCAGCGCCTTTTGGTGCTCCTAGAGAACGGGAAACATTATTATGGCGAGACAGGATAACCGGGATCGTGAAGAGCGCGACAGCGAATTTGTCGATAAGCTCGTTCACATCAACCGCGTCGCTAAAGTTGTAAAGGGTGGTCGTCGTTTCGGCTTCGCCGCTCTTGTAGTAGTTGGTGATCAGAAAGGCCGCGTTGGCTTTGGTCACGGTAAGGCTCGTGAAGTGCCAGAGGCCATCCGCAAAGCAACAGAAGCTGCTAAGCGTACTATGGTTCGTGTGCCACTTCGTGAAGGTCGTACTCTTCACCACGATGTTGAAGGCCGTCACGGCGCAGGTAAAGTTGTACTTCGTGCAGCACCTGCCGGTACCGGTATCATCGCTGGTGGTCCAATGCGTGCTGTGTTTGAGACACTTGGTGTCCAGGACGTTGTTGCGAAGTCCCTTGGTACTTCCAACCCGTACAACATGGTTCGTGCGACTTTCGATGCACTGAAAAAAGAAGACAGCCCGCGTTCTGTTGCAGCACGTCGTGGTCTCAAGGTATCTTCCTTGCAGGCTCGTCGTCGTGACAACGATGATGCGGCGCCAGTAAAGGCTGAGGCATAAGCCTCGCTTTTGCTGACTGAGAACAAGGGTTAGTGTCATGGCTAATACTGAAAAGACTGTAACAGTCGAACAGATCGGTAGCCCGCTTCGCCGTCCTGCTAGTCAACGTGCTACGTTGATTGGTCTGGGTCTGAACAAGATGCACCGTCGTCGTACTCTGAAGGATACTCCAGAAGTACGCGGCATGATCCGTAAGGTTCAGCATCTGGTTCGCGTTTTAGACGAAGCATAAGCGGACCGGGAGAACTATCATGAAGCTCAACGAACTCCGGGATAACCCGGGTGCTGTTTCGGACCGAACCCGCGTAGGACGCGGTATCGGTTCCGGTAAGGGCAAGACTGGCGGCCGTGGTGTCAAAGGTCAGAAGTCCCGTTCGGGTGTTGCTATCAAGGGCTTTGAAGGCGGGCAGATGCCATTGCATCGTCGTCTTCCAAAGCGCGGCTTCACCAATATCTTTGCTAAGGACCTGAACATTGTGTCCTTGGGTCGTGTTCAGACAGCAATCGACGCTGGTAAGCTTGACGCTTCCGCGACGGTGACTGTTGAAGCACTTGTTGCAGCAGGCGTTGTTCGCCGTGTTCTGGATGGCGTACGCCTTCTGTCCGACGGTGAGCTGAAAACAGCTGTAACTTTCGAAATTGCTGGTGCTTCCAAAACTGCTATTGCAGCAGTTGAGAAAGCAGGCGGCAAGGTCGTAATCAAGGAAGGCAAGGCTTAACAGCCTTGTCTTTTTTTCGGGGTGTATCCAAACTGACCGGAGCGCGGAATGGCTTCTGCTGCCGAGCAACTTGCTTCAAACCTTAACTTTTCTGCCTTTGCTAAAGCCGAGGAACTGAAGAAGCGGATCTGGTTCACGCTAGGCGCGCTTTTGGTTTATCGATTCGGAACCTATATCCCTCTGCCTGGAATTAATCCTGACGCGCTCGCACAGGCCTTCGGAAACGTACAAACTGGCATTGTTGGCCTGTTTAACATGTTCTCCGGTGGTGCTGTCGAGCGTATGGCTATTTTTGCCCTCGGCATCATGCCTTACATTTCTGCGTCGATTATCATCCAGCTTATGACTTCTGTTGTTCCTACTTTGGAACAGCTGAAGAAAGAGGGTGAGCAAGGCCGGAAAAAAATTAACCAGTACACACGTTTTGGTACAGTGATTCTGGCAACCTTCCAGGCCTACGGTATTTCCGTTGGTCTTGAGGCTGGCGCGAACATTGTTATCGATCCGGGCTGGTTCTTCCGTATTGCAACAGTTCTTACCCTTGTTGGTGGTACTATGTTCTTGATGTGGCTGGGTGAGCAAATCACCTCTCGCGGCATTGGTAACGGCATTTCTTTGATCATTTTCTCCGGTATTGTTGCCGGGCTTCCTTCTGCGATTGCTTCCACTTTGGAACTTGGTCGTCAGGGCGCGCTCGCAACTCCAATCATTCTGGCAGTTATCATACTGTCTGTGGTGGTTATCGGCGTTATCGTCTTCATGGAACGTGCACAGCGACGGTTGCTGATTCAGTATCCACGTCGCCAACAGGGCAATAAGATGTTTG
>NZ_LMCJ01000016.1:0-109899 GCF_001623085.1 Pseudovibrio sp. W74 | reverse complement strand
ACTTCGTTCCTGCCACTCAAACTCAATACGGCTGGTGTTATTCCACCGATTTTTGCGAGCTCCTTGTTGCTGGTACCAGCGACTGTAGCCAGTTTCCAAACCGGTGATTCCACTGGTTCGATGGCGTGGTTGACAACAATCACTGCGCTGCTGGGACACGGTCAACCAGCCTACATGGCTCTTTATGCAGCATTAATCATCTTTTTCTGCTTCTTCTACACCGCGATTGTTTTCAATCCGTCGGAGACAGCAGACAACCTCAAGAAGCATGGTGGCTTCATTCCAGGAATTCGTCCAGGCGAACGTACTGCGCAGTACATTGACCATGTGCTAACTCGTATTACGGTTGTCGGTGCAATATACATTACTCTCATTTGTTTGTTGCCAGAGTTCCTGATCTCAGCAACGGGTGTGCCGTTCTACTTCGGTGGTACGTCTCTGCTCATTGTTGTTAGCGTCACCATGGATACCGTTTCTCAGATCCAGGGACACCTTCTTGCTCATCAGTACGAGGGCTTGGTGAAGAAAACGAAGTTGAGGGGGAAACGTAGATGAGATTGATTCTTCTTGGCCCTCCTGGTGCTGGTAAAGGCACTCAGGCAGGTCGACTTGTTGCGGTGCATGGTATTGTCCAGCTTTCTACTGGTGACATGCTTCGTGCAGCTGTTGCAGCTGAAACCGAAGTCGGCTTGAAGGTTAAAGATGTTCTGACACGTGGTGACCTGGTTTCTGATGACCTGATTTGTTCCATAATTTCTGATCGTATTGATCAGGCTGATTGTGCAAAAGGGTTCATTCTGGACGGTTTCCCACGCACCATTGCTCAGGCGGACGCTCTTGGCGAATTGCTTGAGAAGAAGGATCAGAGACTTGATGCTGTTGTGCAGCTGAAGGTCGATGAAGGTATCCTTCTTGAGCGTATCGAAACACGTGCTCGTGAAAGCGCGGAAGCTCGATCCGATGACAATGCAGAGTCTTTGAAGAAGCGTCTTGCAGTTTACAACGAGCAGACAGCCCCGCTTATCAAATACTATGGTGAGCGGAACATGCTGATGAGCGTTGATGGCATGAAGTCCGTTGACGAGGTTGCTTCAGAGATCGATACGATTTTGAGCACGGTTTAATCCGTGCTTTTTGAAGGCAGGCGCTTGCGCTTGCCTTTATAATAAAGTATAGCCGGCGCACATCGACACCATAATCGATTGGCGCCGGTTTTCCTTGGGAAACCGAGGCTGATCTTTTTGCTGTGTGATGGTGCGCCCTCAACCTGCCTGGTTGTAGGTGTGTTATCGGCAAAAAAATGGGAGAGGGAACAAACGTACCCTCGTAATTGGAGAAAACAAACGTGGCACGTATTGCTGGCGTCAACCTTCCGACGAATAAGCGCGTAGTTATCGCGCTGCAGTACATTCATGGCATTGGTGCGAAGTTCGCGCAGGAAATCACCGAGAAAGTCGGTATTGCTGCAGAGCGTCGCGTCAACGAACTTTCTGATGCAGAAGTTCTGAAAGTCCGTGAAGCAATCGACGCTGAATACACCGTTGAAGGTGATCTTCGTCGTGAAACTGCAATGAACATTAAGCGTCTCATGGACCTTGGCTGTTACCGTGGCCTGCGCCACCGTCGTGGTCTGCCTGTCCGTGGTCAGCGCACTCATACCAACGCTCGCACCCGTAAGGGCCCTGCTAAAGCGATCGCTGGTAAGAAGAAATAACTAGCCGGTTATCCGGTGGAGCCGCCGGCTATACGGCGGTGTAGATATCGAAGTTAGGAAATATAATGGCTAAAGAATCGACGCGCGTGCGTCGTCGCGAACGGAAGAACATTTCTTCAGGTGTCGCGCATGTGAACTCTACGTTCAACAACACCATGATCACCATCACCGATGCTCAGGGCAATGCGATCTCTTGGTCGTCTGCCGGCGCGCTTGGCTTTAAGGGTTCTCGTAAGTCTACCCCTTATGCTGCACAGGTCGCTGCCGAAGACGCTGGTCGTAAGGCTGCTGAACACGGCATGCGTACTCTCGAAGTAGAAGTACGTGGTCCAGGTTCTGGACGTGAATCCGCTCTGCGTGCGCTTCAGGCTGCAGGTTTCGTTATTACATCTATCCGTGATGTAACTCCGATCCCGCACAATGGTTGCCGCCCACGCAAGCGTCGCCGCGTCTAACAGTTCGTTAGGCTAGTTTTCCACCCAGGCAAGGATTAGTTGACTTTTAGGTCAACGGGAAAGCCAGAGGGTTTATGAACGTGACTATTCAAAAAAATTGGCAAGAGCTTATCAAGCCAACTAAACTCGACATTCGTGCTGGCGATGATGCACGCTTTAAGGCTTCTGTGATTGCAGAACCTCTTGAGCGTGGCTACGGCCTGACTCTTGGTAACGCTCTGCGCCGCGTTCTGCTTAGCTCTCTTCAGGGTGCTGCAGTGACTGCGGTTCAGATTGATGGCGTTCTCCATGAGTTCTCATCAATTCCTGGCGTTCGTGAAGATGTGACTGACATCATCCTGAACATCAAGGAAATCGCGCTTCGCATGGAAGGCGAGGGACCAAAGCGTATGGTTCTGCGTAAGCAGGGTCCAGGTGCGGTCTACGCTGGCGATATTGAAACTGTAGGTGACGTTGAGGTTCTTAACCCAGGTCTGCTGCTGTGTAACCTTGATGAAGGTGCGGAAGTTCGCATCGAATTCACTGTAAACACCGGCAAGGGTTATGTTCCAGCTGCCGCTAACCGCCCAGAAGACGCTCCAATCGGTCTGATTCCGGTTGACAGCCTGTATTCTCCGGTTAAGAAGGTTTCTTATAAGGTTGAGAACACCCGTGAAGGTCAGGTTCTTGATTATGATAAGTTGACTTTGACTGTTGAAACTGACGGATCTGTGATCCCTGAAGATGCAGTAGCGTTTGCTGCTCGTATCCTGCAGGATCAGCTGTCTATCTTCGTGAACTTCGAAGAGCCACAGCGTGAAGTTCAGGAAGACACAGTCGCGGAACTTGCGTTCAACCCAGCACTGCTGAAGAAGGTTGATGAGCTTGAGTTGTCTGTACGTTCGGCAAACTGCCTGAAGAACGACAATATCGTATATATTGGCGATCTCATTCAGAAGACAGAAGCAGAAATGCTTCGTACACCGAACTTCGGTCGTAAGTCTCTCAACGAGATCAAAGAAGTTCTGGCGCAAATGGGCCTGCATCTCGGTATGGAAGTGGCAAACTGGCCGCCTGAAAATATCGATGAGCTCGCTAAGCGCTACGAAGACCACCAATATTAAAGGAACAGGAACCGATCGCGCTGCGTGAGGTTCCGACGATCTGATGTACTAGATCGTAATTGACTTAACAAAGGAGAGGGCCATGCGCCACGGTAATTCCGGCCGCAAGCTCAATCGGACGTCAAGCCACCGTAAAGCGATGTTCGCTAACATGGCAGCTTCGCTCATCCAGCATGAGCAGATTGTTACGACGCTTCCGAAAGCAAAAGAGATGCGTCCAATCATCGAGAAGCTCATCACTCTGGGCAAGCGCGGCGACCTGCATGCACGTCGTCAAGCAATTTCTCAGATCCGTGACACTGCAATGGTAGCAAAACTGTTTGATACCCTTGCAGAGCGTTATGCGGACCGTCAGGGTGGTTATTCTCGCGTGCTGAAAGCTGGTTTCCGTCATGGTGATAATGCACCTATGGCTGTTATCGAGCTGGTTGAGCGCGACGTAGAAGCTAAAGGCGCTGCAGATCGTGCACGCGCTGCTGCTGAAGAAGCTGCTGAGACAGCTGAAGCTGCTGCATAAGCTTTTCGCATAAGCGATTTGAAAAAGGGTGCCTTCGGGTGCCCTTTTTTGTTGCCTGAATGAAATTCACTCAAAGGCTCTCAATTATTTCAGAACGAATCTGATGAAATAGTTTGCGTAACGTGAGTTTTAACAGGTGGAACTGGATTGTTCGGATCAGGTTGGTACTGCAACTTATGATAGTGCAACGTGCTTCGAGTTTTGTGAGAAAACACAGCTAAATCATATCGGTATTTCAATTTTTCTTCGATTTGAAAAGCATTTTAAATATTTGTTTTAAGCGGAGATTAACACTATAGCCCGACTATGCTCCCAACGTATTACTCGGGGGCAAATATGCGTTCTAAATCTGATGAGAGCGGCTCTGTATCCTCACCTAGAGTCAAAAATTATTTTAATCGTATTGCTGTTCGTCTTCCATTCATTATGGTTGGGCTTGCAATTATTGCGAGTGCCGTTGTGGCATTCCTTGGGTATACGCGTGCTGAGAGCGCGCTGACTGAAGCGAGCAAAACACAGCTCGTACTTGTGGCACAGGCTCGACGGGATACTCTCGATGAAAAGTTGGAGCGCGTTGATAGTGACATCAAGCGCCTGGTCAAGAGTAGCGCGATGCGCGTTACCATGACCGACCTACTGGCCTCTATGGATTCTCTAAGTGCAGATAAGGATGATATCCTTAGCTATTTCCAAAAGAGTGGCTCGTCTGTGGCGGACCGTCTGCAGCTGACTGGGAATGGCAACAAGACGCTTTATTCATGGCGTCATGCTGTTGTTCATCCAGACTTTGTGGCGAGTGTAACCGGTGGAGGTTATGCGGACATCCTGATCATGGATGCAAATGGTCTGGTGATCTATTCTGCGACCAAGTCCTCTGAGTTTCTTGAGAGCGTGAAGGATGGCAAGCTATCCGGTACATTGCTCAGTCAGGAATTTAATAAGGCGGCGAAAGCGACAGAAGGCGACGTGGTCTATTCTGAGATCGCTCAATATGCGCCCGATGGAAATTCTGCATCCCTTTTGATTTCGGCTCCTGTGTTTGTTGAAGACTTCAATCAGGTCACCTTTAAGGGTGTGATCGCCATTCGTCTCAGCTCTGAGTTCTTCGATAGTGTCTTGCAAAATCGCGAGAACATGGGTGAGACAGGTCAGACCTATCTGGCACGCATTGATGGCACGATCCTTTCTAATCAGGTTCTGTCTGATGTGCCGACAGCGCTGGTGAAGAAAGATGATCCAAAGGTTGTTGCGAAAGTTGTCGAAGATCTGCAGGCGAACCTGGAAAGCAATGTTGGCTTTGCGGAAGTGAAGGAACAGTTTATTCTGGCCCTGCCACTTGGCTTTGAAAAACTGCCGACTGTTATTGTCGCAAAGACTGATGTGAGCGAAGCGCTGGCTGTTGTGCATGCACTCGCCAAAGAAATCATTATCAGCGGATTGATCGTATTGGCAGTCGTTGCTGCGATTGGCATCTTCATGGCACGTAGTCTGTCTACTCCGCTTAATCGCCTGTCATCCAATCTTAATAAGATTGCGAACGGTAATCTGGATGTGGAGATTATCTCTGCTCAGCGTAAGGATGAGATCGGCGATATTGGCCGAGCTGTTCAGTCTTTCCAAGCTGGTCTTGTCCGTGCAAGAGAGCTGGATGAGAAACAGGTGCGTGAGCAACATGAACAGGAAGAGCGCGTGAAACGCGTGGATGCTTTGAACGAGAACTTTGATGTTGGCGTTCGTGATATCCTGACCACTGTGACTGATGCTGGCGGTAATCTGGAAACCACTGCGAAGAGTATGGCAAGCATCTCTGAGCAGACCAACACTGAAGCGCAGACGGTGTCTTCTGCCTCTGAACAGTCCCTGATGAACCTTCAGGCTGTTGCGGGTGCTGCTGAAGAGCTTTCTGCAACTGTTGGTGAAATTGACCGCGAGGTCCGTCGTTCTGCTGACGTCTCCAAACAAGCGGCTGAGAAGGCTGCTGCGGCTGAGGTGTCTGTAAACGGTCTCATGGAAGCTGCGCAGCGCATTGGTGAAGTTGTGTCTCTCATCAATGATATTGCTGATCAGACCAACCTGTTGGCGCTGAATGCGACGATTGAGGCTGCTCGTGCAGGCGAAGCCGGTAAAGGCTTTGCGGTTGTTGCATCCGAAGTTAAGGGCCTTGCGAACCAGACTGGTCAGGCAACTGGCGAGATCAGTGTTCAGATCCAATCTGTTCAGGCTGAGACGGAGAAAGCCGTTGCGGCTATCAAGGAAATCAGCACGGTTATTGGTGACGTGAATGAAGCGGCGACTGCGATTGCAGGTGCTGTTCAGGAACAGGCTGTAACCGCAACAGATATTTCCAGCAATATTCAGCAGGTGACTTCTGGTAGTTCTGAGGTTGCTCAGGCTATTACCCGTGTGAGCATGATCGCAAGTGATGCGGGCCATGAAGCGGAAAACGTTCTTGGTGCTGCAAATCAGCTGACACACCAGTCCGAAGAGCTGAAGAACATGGTTGAACAATACCTTGAGAACATCCGGGCAGCCTAAATTCTGTCAGGTTTTATCGAGACGAGTGAGGCGCCGGGGAGACCCGGCGTTTTACGTTTTGAGCAGGTGAGATCTTTTTTAGTGCACTCAAACTGTTACTAGTTTGAAATCCACATGCAGTTTTCGGGGATACGAGCTCGCTGCTTAAAACCGACAGATTGGCCTTTTCATTTCCATATTGCAGACTTATCTGTAACCTGCTGCTCCCAAATTTTTTGAAAGAAAATCATTGTGAACTGGGGGCTCTTGCCGAAGGGATTTAAGAATGGGTCAAATCAGGAAGTCAGCTGCTCACCTGCTTTTTTGTGCAGTTCTTGGGACTACTGGCGTTGTGGCAACGCAAAGCACTGGTGCACTGGCCAGTGAAAAGACTGTTCCAACATCTCAAGCCGAGATTTCACTTTCCTTCGCTCCTGTTGTGAAGAAGGTCGCACCAGCGGTGGTGAATGTGTACGCAAGTCGTACTGTTCAGGAGCGCCGCAGAGTTTCTCCATTCTTTGATGATCCGTTCTTCCGTCGTTTCTTTGGTGAGCAATCCGATCGGTTTGCACCTCGTTCGCGTAGCCGTGTTCAGAGCTCTCTGGGCTCTGGTGTGATCGTTTCTGCTGATGGGACGATAATTACCAACCATCACGTTATTGCCGGTGCTGATGAGGTGCGTGTGGCACTTTCTGACCGGCGCGAGTTTGACGCCGATATCATCTTGATGGATGAGCGCACAGATCTTGCTGTTTTGAAGGTGCGCAACGCAGAAGGGGCGTTCCCTGTTGTGCCGTTTGCCAACTCTGATGAACTTGAGGTGGGCGATCTGGTGCTGGCGATTGGCAACCCGTTTGGTGTTGGGCAGACCGTGACGCAGGGAATTGTCTCTGCTGTTGCGCGAAATCAGGTGGGGGTCTCGGACTATCAATTCTTCATTCAGACAGATGCCGCGATTAATCCGGGTAACTCGGGTGGGGCACTGGTTGATCTGAACGGGCATCTTGTTGGCGTAAACACTGCGATCTTCTCGCGTTCTGGTGGTTCCAACGGTATTGGTTTTGCAATCCCTGCCAATATGGTGGAAGTGGTTGCTTCGGCTGCTGATGACGGTGGTATCGTGCGGCGTCCATGGGTTGGAACCAGTGTGCAGCCAGTCAGCTCGGATATTGCTGCCAGCCTTGGGCTGGAGCGTCCTGGCGGGGTTCTGGTGACACGTATTCAAGAGGGAAGTCCTGCTGACCGTGCTGGTATTCGTGTGGGTGATCTGATCCTGTCTGTTGGTGGCACTCAGGTGGATGATCCAGATGCTTATGGTTACCGTTTGGCCACGAAGAAAGTTGGCGGTGTCACGCGTTTTGAGATGTTGCGCGGTGGTGAGGCCTTTGCTGTCGAGATCAGCCTCGAGCGTGCACCGGAAACTGTGGCTAGAGATGAAAGAGAGATCAAAGGGAACTCGCCATTTACTGGTGTACGGGTTATGAATCTTTCTCCTGCTGTGGCTGAAGAGTTGCGCATGTACAACGAGTTTTCAGGCGTTGTAATTGCTGATATTAAAGCTCGTAGTACTGCTGCCTATGTCGGCTTTAAACCCGGTGATATCGTGGTTGAGATTAATGGCGCTGAAGTTCAAAGCACCAAAGACCTTTCCAAGCTGACCGGCAAGAAGCAGCGCACCTGGAACATCACTTTCAAACGTGATGGTCAGCTACGACAGGTAAGTTTGCGATAATGCTGTTTTGAGAGTTTTACCCTCCAAAACAGTTTAGAGGAATGTTGAGAGACCATGAGTGATCTATTTTCCGCCAATGGGATGGATCAGCTGGAAGACAGGCCGCTTGCAGATCGCATGCGGCCTCGTGTTCTGGAGGATGTTGTCGGACAAGGCCACCTTTTGGGTGACGCTGGTATTTTAAGCCGCATGCTGCGGTCCGGCTCTCTGGGGTCTCTCATCTTCTGGGGGCCTCCGGGTACCGGTAAGACCACGGTTGCCCGTTTGCTTGCAGATGCTACGGAACTGGAATTTGAGCAGATCTCTGCCATTTTCTCCGGTGTTGCTGATCTCAAAAAGTGTTTTGAGCGTGCTAGAGGACGTCAGATTTCCGGCAAACGGACTTTGCTGTTTGTTGACGAGATCCATCGCTTCAACCGCGCTCAGCTGGATAGTTTTTTGCCTGTGATGGAAGATGGCACCATCACTCTGGTGGGAGCAACGACTGAGAACCCGAGCTTTGAGCTGAATGCCGCGTTGCTGTCCCGTTCGCATGTGTTGACGTTCCATTCACTTGATGAAGATGCGCTGATTGATTTGCTCAAACGCGCGGAAGAAGTGATGGGGCGTGACTTGCCTCTGGATGAGGATGCGCGTCTATCACTCGTGCGTATGGCAGATGGTGATGGCCGGTCTGCATTGACTTTGGCGGAAGACGTTTGGCGTACGGCTGGCGATGACGAGATTTTCGACACGGAACGCCTTGCGGAAGTGGTGCAGCGACGTGCGCCGATCTATGACAAGACCAAGGACGGGCATTACAATCTCATCTCTGCGCTTCATAAGTCCATTCGCGGGTCGGACCCGAATGCGGCGCTCTACTGGATGTGCCGGATGCTGGAGGGCGGAGAAGATCCGCTATACATCATCCGCCGTTTGACAGTGATGGCTTCTGAAGACATTGGCATGGCTGATCCCAATGCGCTGGTGCAGGTGAATGCTGCACGTCACGCGTTTCAGCTGGTTGGGTCACCAGAAGGGGAGTATGCGCTGGCTCAGGCTGCGGTCTATCTGGCAACGGCCCCTAAATCGAATGCGTCTTATCTGGCTTATAAGGCTGCTCGCATGGATGCGCGGGAACATGGATCTCTTGTGCCGCCAAAGCACATCCTGAACGCACCGACCACGCTCATGAAGAAGATGGGGTATGGTGAAAGTTATCGCTACGATCATGATGAGCCAGATGCGTTTTCTGGTCAGGATTATTTCCCTGAGAAGATGGGTCGGCAAAAGTATTATGAGCCGAATGCTCGTGGGTTTGAGCGTGATGTTCAAAAACGACTGAGCTATTGGGATCGCTTGAGAAAAGAGCGTGGCACTGCCTAGGGCCGTCTGGCTGGGTTCTCATTGGAACGTTGCGACAGAGTTCGTTGTTTCGCCTTTTCTGAAAACTGGCGGTTACTTTTCAAGACTACACATAAACTACACGTAACTTTGTTTGGGTTTCCCGATTGCATTAGGGCATCCTAATTCGCACACTGACATATGAGCTTGTTGCGTTCATTTTTATCTGCGCATCATACTCTGACTTCTTTATTTAAGCGAATTCTGGTGCGTGCATGAGGCAACTTGAGCTGAGATTGGGACTGGTGCTGTATGGTGGGGTTTCGCTTGCCATTTATATGCATGGTGTCACCCGTGAACTCCTAAATCTTCAGCGTGCTTCCCATGCGTTGCATCAGTTGCGGAGAGACCGTGAGCGGGGTGTTGAGAGCGATGTCGCTCTTGAAGGCTCTGCAAAATCCTACTTCGATCTTCTTGAAAGCTTTGGGCCGCAGCTGGACCTGCGGGTTGTGACTGATGCAATCTCTGGCGCGTCTGCCGGAGGTGTGAATGCGATCATGCTGGCGCGGGCACTGGCTCATGATCTGCCGCTCAAGCACCATAGCGATTTATGGCTGTCGCTTGCTGATGTTGATAAACTGGCCAATGAGACATCCGGGGTCAGTAAACACGCCAAGCGGGTGCTGGCGCCCATTCTGGATAAGCTGTTGGTTTTCCTCGGGACTGACGTTCCCCAGAACAAGGAAACGCGCACCAAGCTACGAGACTTTATAAGTTCACGATGGTTTACGCCGCCGTTCTCAGGTGAGCGATATTCAGGATGGCTGGTGGATGCGTGCCGCGCGATGGATGAAGAGGATCGCGGGGAGACGTTGATCCCTTATGGGCAGCGGTTGGAGCTGTTCGTGACACTCACTGATTTCCACGGTGTGTTGCGGCGTATTGCGTTGCACGATCCGGAGTTTATTGAGGAGTTGGATCATCGACGTATTGTGAAGTTCAATGCCATTCATCGGGTGTCCAGCGGTTTACATAGCCAGATGAGTACGGAGTGTATTCCTGATCTGGTCTTTGCTGCGAGAGCGACTTCGAGTTTCCCTGGAGCCTTTCCGCCTATGAGTGCTGAGGAGATGGATGGCGTTCTTGAACGTCAGGGTCTTGAGTGGAGTGGACGTGAAAAGTTCCTGACCAATGTGCTTCATGCCAATTGTGATGCAGAAGGGGAGCGGATCTTCATTGATGGGTCGCTGGTGATGAACAAACCTTTCGAGCCGCTTATTGGTTCCATTGCACAACGACCTGCAGCTCGCGAAGTAGTGCGTCGTTTGCTTTATCTTGATCCGTTGCCCTTTTCGCACCGTGATGTGCCAGCAGAGCCAGAGCCTCCTGGGTTCTTCAAAAGCATCTTTGCATCGTTAGCTCACATTCCGCGGAATGAACCGATTGGTGATGAACTGCAGGAAATTGAGCTGATCAATATGAAAGTGCGGCGGATACAGGAAGTGGCTGAAGCTGCATTGCCGATGGTACGCCATGAAGTGCAGCTGTTGCTTGAAAAACATGGCAGTCTGCCGGAGACCGAGGGTGACTTCTCAGTTGTGCGGCAAGGGGCTGAGCTGGCGGCAATGGAGCAATCTGGTTTCGCCAATGCCGGTTATCTTCAGCTTCGTTTGGGGCATCTCGCCCACCGGGTTGTCTTGTTGATTTCCGAGCTTTCCGGCACACAGCAAGAGGGGTGCGTTGAAAAGGGCGAGGAGGTTGCTCTCTGGTCCTGGGAAAGCGTGGAAGAAGTGGTCGTGAATGCGTTGACCTTCTCCAAAGAAGAGGAGGGGGAAGCGCAGCGGGATCAAGCTAAGATACTTCGTGAGCTGAAGAGCCTTGATGTTGACTATCGCATTCGTCAGCTGCGGTTTTTGATCGAGCAGATCAACAAGTTCTATCACCATGAAGAGATTGCTGGGTCTGTTGAGTTTGCGCGCCACCTGGATGTCTTTAAGCGTGAACTTTATGGGCAGATTGCCAACTTGCGGAGCCGTTGGTCCGAAGAGTTTTATGGCACAGAGACCATCTACCTTGCGACGCTGCTGAAGGAAGTATCGCCGCAATTGGAGACAGTGCGCAAAGTGCTTGGGGTCCTCAGCCTTCGTATGGGGCTTTCTGATCTTGATAAACTGACAGATTCCATCGTGTTCGAGGGAGTTGGTAAACTGGGCGATCTGAAGGCGGCGCAAGGTATTTTAGAAGGCTATATCGGCTTTCCGTTCTTCGACACCAGCATGTTTCCGGTTCAGCAGGCGCTGGATGCTTTTGAACTTCGTAAGATTGAGGTGGGGCGCATCAGCCCAAAGGATGCGCAATTGCTTTGTCCTGGTGGCGTTGATTTGAAAGGCGCGCAATTGCAGATGTTTGGCGCATTCTTCAATCGGGGATGGCGCGAGCATGATTATCTATGGGGACGGCTCAACGCTGCTGAGCGGTTGGTGCGGTTACTGCGGGATGTTTATCATCAGTGCCACGGGTCAGCTCAGCGGATTGCTCCTGGTGATGATATGAACCTGCGCGCGATATTCCTTGATATTCTGGATGAGGAAGAAGAGCATCTGGAAGATCATGAAGAGTTGGTGGAAGCTTGCCGTGAGAAGGTTGACGAGGTCTTCTCTAAGGGATGTTAGTTACTGTGCAATTTGTGCAAGACATGCCATTCAAAATCCGATAGGGAGAATGCATGAAAAATCTCATCCTGATAGCACTTGGTGGTGGGGCAGGAGCGGTTTGTCGACATCTGGTTTCAATGGCCGGACTTCGTCTTCTAGGCCCTTCATTTCCGTGGGGCACTGTCACTGTAAACATTCTTGGTTCGTTGCTGATGGGAATCTTTGTTGAGGTTCTTGCTCAGCGACTGAATGCTTCTTCTGAGCTGCGTTATCTGATCGCGACGGGTTTCCTTGGCGGTTTCACTACCTTCTCCACCTTCTCGCTGGATGTCGCTGTGTTGTGGGAACGCGGAGAACCTATTGCGACCGCCGCTTATGTGTTGGTCTCGCTTGTTCTTTCCGTTTCAGCCTTGTTTGCAGGTCTTTATCTCACACGGCAGGTTCTCGCCTAATTTGCAAGTTGCCCGCAAAAACTCATAGAAACTTGATGGTTTTTCGTTTTTAGGGGCTGAATCTGCGTGAAAGACTTGCATGTTTTGCCTTCACCTGCCAAATGAGCGCCAACGGATTTAATAGGAACGGCTGGCGCACCCTTCGTGCTGCCGCCGCGTTAGAAGTCAGGACCTTCACCCATGAGTGGCTCCCAGAACAAAGCAGCGCCGCAAAACAACGGTGGCAGCCCAGTTAAAATTGAGATGCGCCGCGTTGATGCCGACGAAGCAGGCATGCGTCTTGATCGCTGGTTTAAAGAAAACTTCCCGGAACTTGGTTTTGGCCGCTTGCAGAAACTGCTGCGCACCAAGCAGGTTCGCGTAGATGGTAAACGTGCCGAAAGCTCTACCCGATTGGAAAAGGGGCAAGAAGTCCGCATTCCACCGCTCGGTGTTGAGCTGGCTGCTGATGACCGCAAGAATGCCAGACCTCGTCCGCGCAAGTTGGTTGACAGTGACCGTGAAGCCATTGAGCAGATGATGCTCTTTGAAGATGCGCATGTGATGGTACTGAATAAGCCCGCTGGCCTTGCTGTGCAGGGTGGCTCAGGTTTGACGCGTCACGTGGATGGTATGCTTGATGCCTTCGCCAACCAGAAGGGCGATAAGCCGCGTCTGGTGCACCGTCTTGACCGTGAGACCTCCGGTATTTTGCTGGTTGCGAAGACCCGCCGTGCAGCTCAGGAGCTGACAAAGGCATTTCGTCATCGCAACACGCGTAAAATCTACTGGGCGATGGTTGCTGGCGTGCCAAAACCGCGTCAGGGTCGTATCTCGACCTATCTGGCGCGTGATGAGGGCGAAGAGCGTATGCGTGTTGCTCGTCATGGTGATGATGAAGCACAGCACGCAGTCAGCCTCTACAATGTGGTTGAACAGTCCGGTCAGAAGCTTTCCTGGGTGTCATTGAAGCCTGTAACTGGCCGTACGCACCAGCTGCGTGCCCATGCCGCGCATATTGGTTGCCCTATCGTCGGTGATCCAAAATACTTCAATATCAAGAACTGGGAGCTGCCCGGTGGCATCCAGAACAAGCTGCACCTGTTGGCTCGCCGGATTATGATTCCGCATCCGTCAGGCAATGGTGTGATTGATGTTTCTGCTCCGCTGCCATCGCATATGCAGCAGACCTGGAACTTGCTTGGTATGGATGTGAAGGACTATGATCCGGACATCAATGAACCAGAATAAGTAATAGCAAAGTTACGGGCTGATCTTCATGTATCTCATTGTGTTGGATTGCGACGGCACGCTTGCGGATAGCCAAGACAATATCATGATTGGTTTTACTGCGGCGTATCGGTTTGTCGATCTGCCTATGCCATCGAGAGATGAAATTCTTGCAACGGTTGGTCTGACACTGGATGTGGCGTTTGAACAATTGCTGGGGCGGAATGACCCGGACTTGATTGAGCAGATGGTCAAGGGATACCAACAGATCGTTTGGGAAATGCGTTCCAAAGGGCGTGATTATGATCCTCTTTATGAGGGGGCGATTGATGCTTTGCGAGAGTTGGATAGCCGGGAGGATGTGCTTCTTGGTATCGCAACAGGCAAGCACTCCCGCGGTATGAAGCACCTGATCAGCTTGCATGAGCTGGAAGGGCTTTTCACCACCATGCAGACAGCAGATGTTGCGCCATCCAAGCCGAATCCAGGTATGATTTTTCAGGCGATGAGCGAAACTGGTGTTGATCTGGAAAACACGATTATGATTGGTGATACGACTTTTGATATGCACATGGCGCACAATGCAGGTGTGAAATCTGTCGGAGTTACATGGGGTTATCACAGCGCTGAAGATGTGAAGAGCGCTGGAGCCACCTATGTTATCAATCAGTTTAAGGAACTCATTCCGGTGCTTAGTGAGCACTTCAAATGGAATAAGGAAGTTGCATAATGCGTGACATTTTTGAGCAGATTGCAGATGACATTGCAAAAGGGCCTGTTGATGCTGTTCAGGCTGCACGTGAGCACACCAAACGGAACTTACCGAAACGCTTTTATGAGCGTGTGAGCGTTGAGCTGAAAGATGACGTCTTCGCTGTTTTGCTGGATGGACGCTCTATTAAAACACCCGGTCGCAATGCGCTGGTGTTTAAGGATGAAGTGATTGCTGAAGGCGTGGCTGCCGAATGGGAGCTGCAGGAAGAAGAGATTGATCCGGCGACGATGCCGCTGACGCGCATCGCCCATTCTGCGATTGATGCCGTTGAAGACAAGTTTGCGGAAGTTGCAGACGAGATCACACGGTATGCCGGAAATGATCATTTGTGTTACCGCGCAGCTTCCCCTGCAGAATTGGTCACTCGCCAGAAAAATCAGTGGGACCCAGTCTTGGATTGGGCGGAGAAGTTGTTTGCTGGTCGCTTCAAACTCGTTGAAGGGATTATGCATGTCGCGCAAGATGAGGCGGTGACAACAGCCTATCGTGCGCAACTGGGCAAATATGATGCGCTTCAGTTAACTGCGATCCATACAGTGACGTCCATTAGCGGTTCTGCTTTGCTGGCGCTGGCGCTGGCTGAAAAAGCCTTTGAGGCGGATGTTGTCTGGTCTGCAGCTCATGTTGATGAAGATTGGAACATTCAGCAGTGGGGGCAGGATGAAGAGGCTGCTCGTATTCGTCGTTTCAAAAACGACGAGTTCAACGCAGCAGTGCTTATTCTCGTTGGAGCACCAGAAGAAAGCTAAGGTTTATTCTTTGCGAAGTTGTCTTAAGGCGCGGCTTTTGGCTGCGCTTTTTTGTTGGTGTTATGGCTTCTCCTGATTTCGTAGAAAGAAATCAATAGTTTGTAGTATGTGGGCAAGTGAATTTCATTTGCCGTGTTACCATCGAATCTGTTGAACTATGCACTCTTGCTGCACATATGAGTTCAGGGCTTTCGTAATAACGAAAACATCGCCAAATACTGCCCTAATCAAGAATATTGAGGAATTCCGCAGATGAAACATAATGAGAAAGTTATTGAGCGGCTTAACGAAGCTCTGAAACTGGAGCTTGGTGCCGTCAACCAGTACTGGCTGCATTACCGCCTGCTGGATGATTGGGGTTTTGGAAAGTTGGCGCAGAAAGAGCGCGAAGAATCCGTTGAAGAGATGCAACATGCCGACAAGCTGATTGAGCGTATTCTCTTCCTTGGTGGTCATCCAAATTTGCAGACTGTTGGCGCTTTGAAGATCGGCACCAATCTTAAGGAAGTTCTGGAAGCGGATCTTGCTGGTGAACATGAAGCTCGCACCTCTTATAAGAAGAGCCGTGAGATTTGTGATGCTGAAGGTGATTACGTCACCATGAAGCTGTTTGATGATCTACTGGTTGATGAAGAAGGTCACATTGACTTCCTTGAAACTCAGCTGGATCTCCTTGAGAAGGTTGGTGAACAGCACTACGGCGCGTTGAATGCAAACTCGGCTGATACTGGCGAATAAGTTCGCCTAACCGTTTGTTTTGATTAGAAAGAGCTGTCCTGTTGGGCGGCTCTTTTTTGTTGGGTTAAAGTTGTTTGTTTCAGACTAGCGCTTCATTAGGAACGATAGGGGATTTGAGTTGGCGGCGGGTTAGGCTGATCTATGTTTACTGGATCAAAGCTCGTTTTAGGGTCGGTTCATAACGAGTTGTGTTTCACCTGCATTCCCTAAGGAGCAGTGCTTGCACTGAGAACTCATGAGAGCAAAAGACGGTGTCATTGAACGTTTGAACAAAGCCATTTCCATGGAACTTGGAGCTGTCAATCAATACTGGGTGCATTTCAGACTTCTTGAAGATTGGGGTTACACCAAACTCGCAAAGAAAGAGCGGGCTGAATCGATTGAAGAAATGCATCATGCGGATCGGTTGGTGGAAAGAGTTGTCTTTTTGGAAGGGCACCCAAACCTGCAGCATATCGCGCCCTTACGCATCGGTTCCTCAGTGAAGGAAGTGCTGGAAGCTGATCTGGCAGGGGAGCGTGAAGCGATTGTGTATTACAGCGAATCTCGAGTGTTCTGTGAGCAGCAAGGTGACTTTGTAACAATGGCTCTTTTTGACAGTTTACTGGCAGATGAAGAAGGCCACTGTGATTTCCTTGAGACTCAATTGGAGCTTCTTGAGCAAATAGGCGAAGAAAAATATGGATTGCTCAATGCTGGCAGTGCTGATGAGGCAGAGTGAGTTTTAGCTGTCAAAGCATCAAAGAATGCTTGGTTTCCCAAGGGTTATTGGTTGTTGGGTTGAGGCAGTAATCAGTTGCATCACATGAGGCTTCTCAATCCAACGGCTTACTAGTTTTTGTGCGTAGGGGCGTGCTAGGAGATAACTCAGTTAGATTGGGAGCTGAGATATCTGATGAAGGAAGTTCTAGCTGAATTAGAAAAAAGACGTGATGAAGCGCGGCTTGGTGGGGGACAGCGCCGAATTGATGCGCAGCACAAACGCGGAAAACTCACCGCACGAGAGCGCATTGAAATTCTGCTAGATGAAGGTTCCTTCGAAGAATTCGATATGTTCAAGCAGCACCGCTGTACTGAGTTTGGTATGGAGGAAACGCACTTCCCTGGGGATGGTGTTGTTGCTGGTTGGGGAACCATCAACGGCCGTACCGTTTACCTCTTCTCGAAAGACTTCACTGTGTTTGGCGGATCGCTGTCTGAGACACACGCCGAGAAGATCATGAAGATCCAGGATATGGCGCTGCAGAACCGCGCACCGATCATCGGGATCTTTGATGCAGGTGGTGCTCGTATTCAGGAAGGTGTTGCTGCGCTCGGTGGATACGGTGAGGTATTCTGGCGCAACATTCAGGCATCTGGTGTTATTCCGCAGATTTCTGTGATTATGGGTCCATGTGCTGGTGGTGATGTGTATTCACCTGCCATGACCGACTTCATCTTTATGGTGCGCGATACCTCCTACATGTTTGTCACTGGTCCTGATGTTGTGAAAACAGTGACCAATGAGACTGTGACGGCTGAGGAACTGGGCGGCGCGAGCATTCACACGACCAAATCTTCCATCGCCGATGGTGCGTTTGACAATGATGTGGAAGCGTTGCTGCAGATTCGTCGTTTGGTGGATTACCTGCCGATGAACAATCAGGCTCCGCTGCCTGAACTTTCCGTTTATGATGATCCATCTCGTTTGGATGAGAGCCTCAATACGCTGGTTCCGGATAATCCGAACAAACCGTATGATATGCGGGAACTGATCCTGAAGACTGTCGATGAGCAGGACTTCTTTGAGATTCAGGAAAGCTTTGCCGGAAACATTATCACTGGCTTTGGCCGCGTCGAAGGGCGCACAGTTGGTATTGTCGCCAACCAGCCAATGGTTCTTGCGGGTGTTCTGGACAGTGATGCAAGCCGGAAGGCTGCGCGTTTTGTTCGTTTCTGTGACTGCTTCAACATTCCGCTAGTAACCTTCGTGGATGTTCCGGGCTTCTTGCCAGGGACTGCGCAGGAATATGGCGGGTTGATCAAGCATGGCGCAAAGCTGCTGTTTGCTTATGGTGAAGCGACTGTTCCGAAAATCACAGTGATTACGCGTAAAGCTTATGGCGGCGCGTATGATGTGATGAGCTCCAAGCATATTCGTGGTGATATGAATTATGCATGGCCATCTGCTGAGATTGCTGTGATGGGTGCAAAGGGTGCTGTTGAGATCCTCTATCGCAACGAGCTGGGTGATTCCGAGAAGATTGCTGAGCGCACCAAGGATTATGAAGATCGGTTTGCGAACCCGTTTGTTGCTGCGGAGCGTGGCTACATTGATGAGGTGATCATGCCGCAGTCTACACGGATGCGCATTTCGAGAGCGCTTGCGATGTTGCGGACCAAGAACCAGCAGATGCCTTGGCGAAAGCACGATAACATTCCGCTCTAAAATTGCTGTTTGATCGAACGAAACATAAAAAACCCGGCCTTCATACGGAGGTCGGGTTTTTTGATGGGAAGGGAGACTAACTTGGGGCGAGTTAGGTCTTATCTTTCGTCGTTTTCGATCACGCAGGTGTAACCAATGAGGGAGTGGTTGGAGTCTTTTGTCACAACGTAGGCGCGCTGTGTTTCTTCGCTTGGGCTACAGTAAGAGCCATTTGCTACGTAACGGTCATAAAGGCCAGGACCTGTGGAGAGAACGATCGCACCTTTTTCTTGCACCAGAGACTTTACCTGAGACCCTGTGAGGTCAGTTGTATTGGTGCGTGGAGCGTTCATAGCCTGAGCAACAGAAGCAACAGAGACAAGGCTGAGGACGGAAAGGGTCAGAGCGATCTTTTTCATTTGTTTAGCTTTCGGTTTCTTAATTCTTATGGGAAATGGGGGAGGGAAAGGCTAGGAGGCAGAGCCTTTCCCTGGGACGTGATGATGGGGGACGTGCGTCTAACTTGGGGCGAGTTAGATTTTAGTTGTTTTTGTTGTCAACCACACAGGTGTAACCAATGAGGGAATGATTGGAGTCTTTGGTCACGACATAGGCGCGCTCTGTTTCTTCATGTGTTGCGCAGTAGGAAGCGTTTGCAACGTAGCGGTCGTAAAGACCTGGGCCGGTTGCGAGGACGATTGCACCTTTGTCCTGTACGAGTGATTTTGCCTGGGAGGCAGTCAGGTCACCGGTGTTCACCAGAGCAGCCTGAGCGATGGAAGCAGCAGATACGAGGCCGAGTACGGATAGGGTCAGAGCGATCTTTTTCATTGGTCTTACTTTCAATTTTAATTTGTATCATTTGGGGAGGGAAAGACTGGGGAGGAACAGCCTTTCCCTAAGAGGTTGATGGGGGAAGCTCTCTAACTTGAGGCGGATTAGAGGCTTAGTTATCTCTGTTTTCGACGACGCAGGTGTAACCGATGAGGGAGCTGTTGGAGTCTTTGGTTACGACGTAAGCGCGCTGAGTTTCTTCGTGTGAAGCACAGTAAGAAGCGTTTGCAACGTAGCGGTCGTAAAGACCTGGGCCAGTTGCGAGAACAATTGCACCTTTGTCCTGTACAAGTGATTTTGCCTGGGAGGCAGTCAGGTCACCGGTGTTTACCAGAGCAGCCTGAGCGATAGAAGCAGCAGATACGAGGCCAAGTACGGATAGGGTCAGAGCGATCTTTTTCATTTGTTTTACTTTCAGTTCTAGTCATTTTCAGAGCGAAAGACCGGGAGGAGCAGTCTTTCTGATGGGGTTTTGCCGATGTTGGTTGTTACTTCGGCGTGTCTTTTCAATTTAGACTGATACAAGGCAACTCCGTGCCGCCTTATATCTTGTGTTTTGTAGTTATCTTGTTTTTCTTCAAGCTTATTTTTGTTGTATGCTTTGTTTTTTGATGTTTGTGGTTTGTTGTTGTTCGTTGATGATTGTATGTTTACTGGAAATTTTTGAGTAAGATGTGTTTTGGAACACAAAATTTTCTTTTCGCAACTTTGAATTTAAGCCGGTAACGAACTCGTGTCTTCGTGTTCTTGGGGATTACTTGCCTGTCTGTGATCAAGCTCACACTTTTGCTTGATGGTGGTGCAGAAAGGAGTTCTCAACCGCCTGTTGGTCATGCTGAACGGGCAAGGTGAGCTTTGCAGGATGTGGATGAAGGATTCGAATGTGGGTAACTGCAGCTGCGTTTTATGGTGCAACTGCAGTGTATTTGCGTGAAACGTGGATCTTCAAAGGGCTCAGTCGAAGATATCGGAGCCGAATGGTCCTTCGCCGCTGTTGTAACCCGGCTCACATGAATAGCCGATGAAGCAGCGCTTCTGGTCTTTTGTGGGGACCCAGCGGCTCATCAAGCGTTCGTAAGGCTGACAGAACTGGAGACCTGCGACGAAACGGTCGTAGGTACGAACGCCAGTGCTTAATACAATGCCGCCAGCACGCTGTACGACGGAGCGGGCTTCAAGACAGGACATTTGCCGTGTATCAGGGCGTGCGTGCGCTGTGGTGGAAACCATGAGAGCCAGAGTGCTCGAAAGAACGAGCAGTGTTGATATCCGCATAGTCTCCTCCCTTATTACTGGTTCTGCCGTGTGCGTGGTGAACAGCGATAACCGATCTGGCAGGAGTTGTTGTCTTTGGTCTTGGCCCACTCTCTGCGAAGCACTTCGTTGTGCAGGCAATACCTGATGTTACTCACAAAGCGCTCATAGGTTCGCGGGCCCGTGGTCAGGACGACGCCTCCACGACTGTCGACCAGTTGCTTTGCCTGCTCGCATGTCAGGGCCCTTGCATCTGGACGTGCCTGAGCATTGGCTGAGGCTACCCACAACAGAGTTATGAGACTACTGGCAATAATGGTGGTGGAGGCACTACGCATGGGATCAGTTGCCTTACAATGCAGATGTTGATGCTGGCTTGAACGCCGCAGTTCCATATGTTTTGAAGGCAATAGCCCAAAAGTGCGAGTATCAAGGTGAGCGGTGGTTAGCCGGTTCTAAAGAAGATGCCGCTGATTTAACTTTTTGCAGCAGGGCGTGCACGTGTGACTTCTACGCCAAACCCGCCTGTATGAACCGGCACCGGGGCAGAGGGTTTATTCACTTTCACAGTGATCTTGGAGATTCGCTGATCCATCGCGAAAACGGCCTCACAAATAGCTCCGGCAAGACGTTCCAACAGATTGAAACGGGAGTTGGTCACAACATCCTCGACAGTTTTTGCAAGGGTGCCGTAGCAGATGGTGTCTTCGTAGTCATCTGAAACCGTTGCCTTTTCAAAATCCGCCCAACAGGTCAGATCAATGATAAAGCGTTGGCCCAATTTAGCTTCTTCATCATGGAGACCATGGAATGCATAGAAAGACAGGCCTTCCAGAAAAATCTTGTTTTCATTCATTGTTTGGCTCCTGAGGACTTTCCGACTGTTGGAAAACTGTGTTGCCAGAGGTGAGAGAGAAACTCAACGCATTTTAAGAGATAATGCTCTGTATTTGGGTGAAACTCCGTCAAAACTTAGATGCTTTGCGCATCCATTGCCCCTACGAAAGTGCGATGGTTCTTCGCCCAATTGTGAGGTTGCGGAAGTGCGTAGAGATGCCTACAACCCTGCACTGTAAATAAAGAAGGTGTGTATGTGGGATGGGCATGTTTTCAAAGATTCTGATCGCAAACCGTGGGGAAATCGCTTGCCGGGTTATCAAAACGGCAAAAACGATGGGGATCAAAACGGTTGCTGTTTACTCCGATGCGGACCGAGATGCGCTTCATGTGGAGATGGCTGATGAGGCCGTTCACATTGGTGAACCGGCTGCAGCGAAATCATACCTTGTGATCGACAAGATTATTGAAGCATGTAAGCAGACCGGTGCTGAGGCTGTGCATCCAGGTTATGGCTTTCTTTCCGAACGCGCAGAATTCTGTGAGCGTTTGAAGCAGGAAGGCATTGTCTTTATCGGCCCTAATCCAAGAGCGATTGAGGTGATGGGAGATAAGATCACCTCCAAGCGATTTGCAGCTGAAGCTGATGTTTCCACTGTACCTGGTTATATGGGGTTGATTGAAAGCCCTGAAGATGCCAAGCGGATTGCCTCTGAGGTTGGTTACCCGGTGATGATTAAGGCCTCCGCCGGTGGCGGCGGTAAAGGCATGCGTATTGCTTGGAATGATGAAGAGGCCATGGATGGCTTCGAGCGCGCAAAGTCTGAAGCTATCAGCTCCTTTGGCGATGATCGTATCTTCATCGAGAAGTTTATTGAGAACCCGCGCCACATCGAAATTCAGGTGCTGGGCGATAAACGCGGCAATGCGGTTTATCTGGGTGAACGCGAGTGTTCCATTCAGCGTCGTAACCAGAAGGTGATTGAAGAAGCGCCGTCTCCTTTGCTGGACGAAGAAACTCGCCGCAAGATGGGTGAGCAGGCAGTCGCGCTTGCCAAGGCTGTTGACTATGACAGCGCGGGAACTGTTGAGTTTGTTGCTGGACAGGACAAGAGCTTCTTCTTTCTTGAGATGAACACCCGCCTTCAGGTGGAACATCCGGTGACTGAACTGATCACTGGTGTGGATCTGGTTGAGCAGATGATCCGTGTTGCAGCTGGTGAAGAGCTTTCTTTGAAGCAGGAAGAGGTCAAGCTGAATGGCTGGTCTGTTGAAAGTCGTATCTATGCTGAGGATCCGTACCGCAACTTCCTGCCGTCCATTGGCCGCCTGACGCGCTATCGTCCACCTGCAGAAGGTGATCACGGTACTTATGTGGTGCGTAATGATACTGGCGTGGTGGAAGGCTCTGAAATCTCCATGTTCTACGATCCGATGATCGCAAAATTGGTGACCTATGCGCCGACACGAGCTGAAGCGATTGAAGGCATGAGCACTGCACTTGATGAGTTTCAGGTGGATGGCATCCAGCACAATGTGCCGTTTCTTGCATCTCTCATGAAGCATCCGCGCTGGCGGTCTGGTCAGTTGGCAACTGGCTTTATTGCTGATGAGTATCCAGATGGGTTTGAACCAGCTACACCTGATGCTGGGGCTCGTAATGTGCTGGCATCTGTTGCGCTTTCCATGCACCTGATTGAGCGTGAGCGTCTGGATCACTTGCCGGGCCGCCTGCGTCCGCATCATGGCGGTGTACGCCGTGAGTGGGGTGTTTTGATCAATGGTGAGAAGCTGGATGCTGAGTTGATTGAAGGCATGGCGGCAACACCACTTGATATTGATGTGTGTGTTGAGGGTGGTGCTCGCGAACGCGTTGCGTCCTCCTGGGTTCCGGGTGATATGCTTTGGAAAGGTCACGTTGGTGATCGTGCTGTAAGTGCCCAGGTGCGGTCTGTTGAGAATGGCTACCAGCTGGACTGGCAAGGTTATTCTGTTGTTGCCAAGGTGATGACGCCTCGCAATGCTGAGCTTGCAGCACTGATGCCTGAGAAGGTTGCGCCGGATACATCCAACCTGTTGCTTTGCCCAATGCCAGGCCTTGTTGTTTCTCTTCATGTAGAAGAGGGGCAGGAAGTGAAAGCTGGAGAGCAGCTGGCCATTGTTGAAGCCATGAAAATGGAAAATGTGCTTCGGGCCGAACGCGATTGTGTGGTAAGCGCTATCAAGGCTGCACCGGGTGACAGTCTGGCAGTTGATGCTGTTATCATGGAATTTGAATAAGGAGTTGGTGCGAAGCCAATTCCTATGTTGAGGATTTGGCTTTGCGCACTCTGCTTTTTGATCTGGATGGAACGCTGACAGACCCTTTTGTCGGCATTGTAACGAGCGTTCAATACGCGCTTGAAAAACTTGGCCGCGACGTTCCTCCCGCTGAAGATCTTGCTTTCGTCATCGGGCCACCTCTCACAGAAACCTATCGCCAGCTTCTCAATACGGAAGATGAAGAACTGATCCGTGAGGGTATTCGCCTTTATCGCGAGCGCTTCACCACTGTTGGGCTTTATGAAAACGTGCGTTATGACGGGATCATTGAGCTGCTGCAGGCTGCTAAGGATCGCGGAGATCGCTTGTTTGTTTGCACATCCAAACCTTGGGTTTATGCGGAAAAGATTGTCGCGCACTTTGAGATGGATGGTTTTTTTGAGAAAACCTATGGCTGCGAGCTTGATATGACCCGTGGCAACAAGGTGGATCTTCTGGCTTATCTGTTGGAGCAGGAAGGTCTGGACGCGTCTCAGTGTCTTATGATTGGCGATCGTAAGCACGATATTATTGCAGCAAAAGAAAATGGTGTCCGATCCATTGGTGTGCTCTGGGGCTATGGTTCTGAAAGTGAGCTTGCAGATTGCGGAGCCGGCACCGTGGTTGCTTCGCGTGAAGAGCTTGCCGCTCACCTTGCTGACAGTCTTGTCGCCTGACCTTCTTTGTAATGAGTTGAATTGATGCCGATTTATTTCGCTTATGGCCGCTTGATGAACCCGAAGACCATGGCAAGCCGTTGCCCGCAAGCCAAAGCGCTGGGGCCAGCTTCCATGGATGGCTATCGCTTTATCGTGACGTCTGAAGGCGTTCCTTCCATGGTGAAAGCGCCGGGGAAGCGTGTTCACGGTGTTCTGTGGGATTGCCGCATTGGAGAAATTACAATTGTGGATGGCGCAGAGGCGCTTTTCCGCAAGGGTCTGGACAAGGTCTTTCTTCCGGTTCGCAGCGGTGGGCAGAATAAGTCTGCCATTATGTATATGAGCCGCACTGTGCGGACGGGGAAGCCTCACGTAAAAGCGTGGGAAGGTGTTTTAGAAGCTGCAGAACACTGGGATTTTCCCGAGACATACCGTGAGGAACTGCGCCAATGGGATCTGCGTTAGCAGCTCTTCTGGCATCAGGTTGTAAGGCTACCTTCGAGTGACAGTCCGTTCACAAATGTGTTTTCAGTTAGACTGAAAGACAACTCGCAATTTCCTGAGAATCTGTTAGAAATCAGGTCTCCCTATGATGGGAGATAATTCTCAGGGCGGGGTGTAATTCCCTACCGGTGGTGATGGGCCTTCGAGCCATAAGTCCGCGAGCGCCTTCCATATTCAGGAAGGGTCAGCAGATCCGGTGAGAACCCGGAACCGACGGTTATAGTCCGGATGAAAGAGAATGTAGGTGAGGGGTGCTTTGAAGAGCACTGTTTGCTTGCGCGTCCTGATTCAATGAAACGTGGCGGGTTTCCGCTCTTTGGATCAGAAAGATTTCTTATGTTTATTCCGTTTTTATCTCGTGAATTTGAGGTGCGTGTATGAGTTCATCACGCAGTTCTACTCGCGCGTCTGCAGCTGTTGTGGGTGCAAGCTGGATGGTTTTTGCTGGTGCAGCTTTTGCTATCACCAACTCTGCCATGCAGTATCTGACGATGGTGCAGGGGTTGAGTTCTACCAGCGCAACCTTCTGGCAATACCTGATCTCGCTTGTTGCGATGCTGCCGGTTATCTGGCGCATTGGTGTTGATGGACTGCACACCGAACAACTGGCGCTGCATATCTTCCGTGTCTTTCTGGCGGCGCTGGGCGTTCAGTTCTGGGTAGCCGGTTTGGCGAATGGTGTGCCAATCTGGCAGGCGATTGCGCTTTTGATGACGTCTCCGTTCTTCGTGACCATTGGAGCGGCGTTGTTCTTGCGTGAGACTGCAAGCAGGCAGCGCTGGGCGGCGACAGCTGTCGGCTTTGTGGGTGGCATGATTATTCTGAGTCCTTGGGATGATGCCTTTCAGCTGGTTGCTTTCCTGCCGATTATCGCAGCTCTGCTGTGGGGTTCTTCTATTCTTTGTATGAAGAAGCTGGAAGAACGTGAGAGCCCGCAATCTGTTACGCTCTATCTTCTTCTACTGCTGACACCAGTTAATTTCGTCCTGGCTTTCCTGGCTCCAGGTGGTTTGGCAATGCCAGTTGGCATGAACATGTGGTGGTTGATTATTCTGGCGGGGCTTTTGGGGGCGATTGCGCAAGGCTCTTTGGCTATGGCCTATGAGAAGGTCGATGCAGCTTATCTGCAGCCGTTTGATCATCTCAAGCTGCCGCTTAATGTGCTTTGTGGATTTCTTATTTTCGGCTGGGTACCACCGGGCAACTTGTGGCTTGGAGCTGCGCTGATCATTGGCGCATCGCTCTATACTGTGCATGTAGAGCGCAAACAGAACTAATTGAAAAGCCCGGTCTAATTGCCGGGCTTTTTCTTTAGGGGAACAGTTAGTTGAACCAGACCGCAAATGAACCGAAGTTTCGGCCCATTGGGCGCGTTATGGTGCGCATGAAATCTCCTTCCCAAACAGGGCCTTGTTCCACATAGTCAACGGAGTTTGGTCCGGTGATGAAGAGCACAAGGTCGAAGGTCTTTGCGGTCTCGAAGAAGGTCTTCATGTTGATCCCGCCTTCAAATACCATGGATGGAATCAGGAGCTTGCCGTTCAATACCAGTTCGGAGGCTTTGACGGCTTCCAGCCAACTGTCGATGGTCTCTTGCGTGACAGGGAGGGCTTGAAAGGGGCTGGTCTGATTGGGATTTGGCAACCATTCGTTGTCGTTATCCGTTTCTTTTTGAACCAGATCCCATGTCTCGTAGTTCAGCTGCATCACCTGCAAGAGGTTCTGGCGCGTTGCTTTTAGGCGATCAGGGTTCTGTACAGTCCAGTTGATGGAATGCAGGAAGTTGATTGGAGTGGCAAAGGAACCAAAACCGCGCCCGTTGTCTGCTTTTCCCATGTCTTCTAACTGCTGACCGTATGTGGTTGCAGATGCGCCGAAGAGACTATGGAAGGTGAGGTCGTAGGTGCTCTCATAGTCAAAGGTGAGTAGGAAATTTCCCATTGACATGAGTAGGTTAGAATATCCCTGTAGCCACTTTGCGTCTGCCCTGTCAAAGGTTATAGGAAACGCAGTTGTATCATCCTCAAGCTGAAACGGGCTTCTTCTGGAAAGACCAGATAGGATTACTGCAAGGTTCTCGTGAGGATCAACAGTTCCACTGTTGTCTGCATCTAAGTTGATCTTCAAAAGGTCTACCGTGAGCTTTACTGGTTGCTCTGATATCCCGTTCAAAGTTTCATTTGCCTGTTCCAGCTGAGTCACGAATTCTTCCAGCATTTCCCTTGTCTTGTCGTAAGTAACTGGTTCTGGCGTTGGGTTTGGGGCAACCGGGATTCTGAAGACGGGGAGGATCGATCTCAGGCTTCTGTTTGGGGATGTGTTTCCGGCGCCATATTTGTATAGGTCCTGTTGAATGCCTTGGAGGGCATTGAGAAACTGCAGGGCGCCCAATGCGAGCTTTGCCTGATTGTTTTCCGGGTTCTGCTTAGTGTTGCTTACAAAAGATGCGATGCCGGTTTCATAATCAGCCGTTTCTATGATCTCGTTGAACTGACTGGTGAAATCAGTCTGAGCAAAGGCTTGAGTTGGTAGAAAAATCATGACTGCAGAGAATGAAAGAGCAGTCAGGCGGGATTTGAGAAAATTCATAAAGTCTCTCCTAAAGGGCTACCTATTAGATATAGGAGTTGATGTTTTTTTTATGGCTTGCAATCTAAGGCTGTGGCGAGGCTGAGCTGTGTTGCCAACTTCGCCCTCTGAATCGAGAAAAGCTTTATCTGTGAAGCCTTTAAGCGCACCGGGAGATACCAATGAAAACCAAACACTTTTCCATTACGGGATTGGTGCAGGGTGTTGGATATCGTGCGTGGCTTTATAAAAAAGCCGGAATGCTCGGTGTTTCCGGCTGGTGCAAGAACAATGCTGATGGATCGGTAGAGGCAGTTGTCACCGGTGATCCGGAAAAAGTGGATGCCCTGTTGATGGCTGTTCAGCAGGGGCCTGTCGGGGCACAAGTTGAAGCGGTGACACTGCTGGCGGATGCCCCTGACGAAAAGGGGTCTTTCCGCATCGAGTACTAGTTATACGCTCTCAGGCTTTTGAGCGAGGCCGGATGGGCCAAAGGTTTCTGTGGCTCCGAAGATCTCTTCGAATTGTTCGCGCAGGATGATATCCACCTCTGGCATGGTGAGTGGAAGGCCAAGATCCACAAAGCTGGTGACACCATGTTTTTGCACGCCGCAGGGGACAATGCCGGTGAAGTGCTCCAGATCCGGGTCTACATTCAGTGAGATGCCGTGGAAGGTTACCCACTTGCGCAGGCGAATGCCGATGGCGGCAATCTTATCCTCGACGTCCTTGCCTTTTTCGGGACGCTGAACCCAGACGCCAACACGATCTTCCCGTCGTTCTCCGCGGACGTGATGCTGCCACAGGGTGTCGATGAGCCATTTTTCCAGCGCTGCGACGAAGGCGCGAACGTCTTGCAGGCGGCGCTTCAAATCGAGCATAACATAAGCAACACGTTGTCCCGGACCGTGATAAGTATACTGCCCTCCGCGACCTGTTTCATAAACCGGGAAGCGGTCTTTGGCGATCAGGTCGACTGGATCGGCGCTTGTGCCTGCTGTGTAGAGGGGCGGATGTTCCAAAAGCCAGACGCGTTCGTTGGCTTCGCCAGCTGCGATTGCGGCAACGCGGTCTTCCATTTCCTTCTGGGCAACTTCGTAAGGTACAAGATCGTCGTCGATCACCCACTCAACAGGGGGAGATCCCTCTAAGGGGAAGAAGTCTGTTTTAAGGGTTTGACGATCGGCCATGTTGTTATCCCAAAATGATCTGCGGATTTCGGTTAGTTGGTTTGCCCTAATGAGATGTAAGCGTCTACACTAAAAATAACAGGGCACCAACTCACAGAGACGAGACGGGTGCATTTTATTCCCTCAGATGGAGGCAGACAGAGATGAACAGGTTTGATGATATCTCCGTCGACATATCAGTGGTGCTGGGCAAATCTGAAATGCCAGTGCACCAGTTGTTGCGCATGGGACGAGGTGCGGTGATTGAGCTGGACACCCATGAAGCTGATGATGTTACGATTTTGGCAAACAGTACACCTGTTGCTGAAGGGCAGGTGACTGTGGTTGGCGATAAAGTTGGCATTGTCATCACAAAGGTATTGCAGCGTGCTGTGGATATGCGACCTGTAAACATGGAAGATCGCATCTGAAATATCTCGTGCAGTGGATAAGTGCCCGTCTAAAAGAGGTTTTTTCGATTTTTTTCCTCTGCGCTGTGAATTTTTGAAAAAGGGTACTTGCGCAGGTTCGAGGGGTTGGCTATATCACCGCTCACCAGCCGACGGGGCGAGGCCAACGAGCCAAACAAACCGGAGGCAAGCCAAGGTTTTGCGGCCGTGGCGGAATTGGTAGACGCGCAGCGTTGAGGTCGCTGTGGGGTAACACCCGTGGAAGTTCGAGTCTTCTCGGCCGCACCAAAAGCCCCGAGCTCTTTATGAGCCGGGGTTTTTTGCTATCTAAGCTTCTGTTTTTTCTCAGTATAAAATATGCATATGCCATTCCCTGAAAAGGGGAGTGTCGCTGGTTTGCGTTGCTTTGTGATTTTTTGCGCGAATTTGCGTTATTTACGTTTTTGATGCGTTCGTTGGTTGAGCGTGCGTTCTCAACCTGAGTGCGGTTGCTCAAACAGAATGCGTTTTGATGTAAATCGTGAATTCTTCGTAAAAGGATTGCACGGTCTGCGCAGGTCGCTATAAACACAAAACTGTGCATAGGGACGATGGTTCCACGTGCATTTCAATTTTCAGCAATCTCGAAGGACGATGCTCACGCCAAGCATTTGACTCTGGAACGCGTCGCGGTCATTTACATTCACGCACCGCATTCTAGCATCTTTGGTGGAGCGAATTCTTGTCGTTTGATTAAATCCAATTAAACGGAACGCGCTCTAACGTGTGGAGGTCACATGACCCAATCGGAAAATCCCGGTGCGCTTCATGCCGCGCCCCCTCCACCACATGTCAGAGATGCAAGCGGATACCTTGATACCGGCTTTGTTGCGCACGTTGAAGCAGCCCTTGATACGCGGGATGCGGCTGTTGTGCGTGAGCTGGCGGGTAATCTGCATGATGCGGATATGGGTGACCTGCTGGAGATGCTGCGCGAGGATGATCGCCTTCTCCTGATTCAGCTGCTGGGTGAAGAATTCGACTTTGCCGCTTTGACCGAAACCGAAGAGTCTGTGCGCGCGCAGGTTCTGGAAGCATTGCCGGATGGGGATGTTGTTGAGGGGATTGGCGAGCTTGAGTCAGATGACGCGGTTTATCTGCTTGAGGACATGGAGCAGGAAGAGCAGGAGAAGATCCTTGCTCAGTTGCCCAATGTGGATCAGGTCCAGATTAAACGTGCGCTGGAGTTTCCCGAGGATACTGCTGGACGTATTGTTCAGACTGATTTTATTGCCGTGCCGCCGTTCTGGACTGTAGGGCAGGTGATTGACCATCTGCGCAGCTCCAAAGATCTGCCGGACAGCTTCTATGAGCTTTACGTGGTTGACCCCGGCTTCCATCTTTTGGGTGCTGTGGCGCTGGACCGGTTGTTGCGCACGAAGCGATCAAAAAAGATCTCCAAGATCATGGAGGAAACCCGTCATTCTGTTCTGGTCACCGATGATCAGGAAGATGTGGCGCGTTTGTTTGAACGCTATAACCTTGTTTCTGTGGCGGTGACTGACGTCTCCGAGCGTCTGGTCGGTATTGTGACCGTTGATGACATTGTTGACGTCATTCAGGAAGAGGCTGAGGAAGACATGCTGGCGATGGCTGGTGTGGGGGATGAGGAGATCTCAGACAGTGTGCTTGAGATTGCCAAGTCCCGTTTCTCCTGGTTGTCGGTGAATGTGTTTACCGCAATCTTTGCCGCTTTTGTCATATCGCTCTTCACGGCCACGATTGAGCGCATGGTGGCTTTGGCTGTGTTGATGCCGATTGTGGCGTCCATGGGCGGAAACTCCGGTACGCAGACCATGGCGGTGACGGTGCGCGCAATTGCGACCCAGGAATTGAACCGGCGTAACATTCTACGCGTTTTGCGACGTGAGCTGTTGGTGGGCCTTATCAACGGTGTCGGCCTCGGATTCCTGATTGGTGCTATCGCGGGGGGATGGTTCCTCAACCCAGAACTTGGGGTGGTTATTGGCAGCGCAATTCTGATTAACTCAATCTGCGCTGGTCTGTTTGGATTGCTGGTTCCTATGGGCTTAGAGAAAATTGGAGCGGATCCTGCCATTGCTTCTTCAGTTTTTGTGACCACCATAACGGACGTTGTTGGCTTCTTTACATTTTTGTTCCTGGCTGCGTGGTGGTTCGGTCTGCCATACTAGCCAATCAGGAGGTTAGGAATGGACGCCCCAGGTATTAATGGAATTGTCGAAACTGCCGTTTACGTTGATGATTTTGCCAGTGCGCATGATTTTTATGGTGAGTTTTTGGGGTTGAGGCGGGTTGTTGAAGGCGAGCGCATGCATGGGTATGACGTTGGCCCCAATCAGATGCTTCTGGTCTTCAGGCGCGGTGTGTGCCGTGAGGATGTTGAAAGCCCATATGGCATGGTACCGGGGCACAGCACTGACGGCCCTTCTCATTTTGCATTTGCGATCTCCAGAAGTGCATTGATCGAGTGGCGTGAATATCTTGAAGAGAAAAAAGTTGCGATCAGCAGTGAGGTGCGATGGCCTCAAGGCGGTGTGAGCCTGTTTTTCCATGACCCGTTTGGCAATGTGGTGGAACTGGCAACACCGGGACTGTGGCCCAACTATCAGGATTAGAACGCGTCTCGCGTTTTGCGGTGTAATCTCCTTTTGCAGTTCCAGTCTTAGGATTGGCAGATGACTTTTTGTCGAAAGGCGGGAGTTATGGTTCAGGAGTGCAAGATCATAATCAGAAACCGGTCAGATCAGGCCTGTGGTTTCTATCTCTTTCAGTTGCAGCCCTCCTATGTGGTTCAGGGTGGCGTGCCTCCCGTTGTGCAGTCCTGCTGTGTTTGTTCTGGAAATATCGCGCCTTACAACGCTTCGGGACCTCAGCTTGAGTTCGCGTTTCGTGAACATGTTTTGGCTGGTGCTGTGCGTGAGAAAAGGCCGGCTGCTGGCCGTTGT
Source organism: Pseudovibrio sp. W74 (assembly GCF_001623085.1). Taxonomy (NCBI): domain Bacteria; kingdom Pseudomonadati; phylum Pseudomonadota; class Alphaproteobacteria; order Hyphomicrobiales; family Stappiaceae; genus Pseudovibrio; species Pseudovibrio sp. W74. The sequence continues at coordinate 78,055 of NZ_LMCJ01000016.1, read as the reverse complement.
CGCTATGTTTTTACAACGGGGCAGGATGAGACAGATGTCTTAGAGTTCGTTTCACAGCGCATGGTGGGGACACAAAGTTCCGCTGATCGTGTTTCCCTCAACGGCACTCATTTAACCACAAAGCCGCTGGGCTTATCCCCCTCTGCCAATGAGGCTGGTGTGACCCTCCGCAGTTTCAGGATAACGATCCCATCTGTGTCTGATGAAGATTTGCTTGGGGTTTGCTGCGGGAATGCCATTCAGCATTCGGATGGGCGGGTGGTGCTTTCCAGCTTTGTACTGCCTGTTGCTGACACTCAGATTGATTGCGCGCCGCTGTTTGCTTTTTGGTTGAGTACCGGATCCTACGATGAGGGTGAAGTTGTGCCTTACAATCTCGCAGGTTCTGCGCCTGTGCTTATTGAGTTTGCTATTGATGGGCCACAAATCGTTGTTGTTGACTACAATGCTGATGGCACGTTCTCTCCGGGAGAATAAGGCGCATTGTTGTCTGGGAACTGGAACCGCTTTTAGCGAATGCGCTTTCTTGTTCCCCTATATGTTCACTGGGATATGCTAGGCCTTGTTGAGAGACGTTTTGAGTGTTGAGAGAGGGAGCCATTGGGTATGACATCGCGCGGCGGACTGGATTTGCAAGAACTTCTCGCTTCCATGGAAGCTTCTCTTTCTGAAGAGAGCTTCGTGTTTTGCTGCTTTCCCAATGGCAGTGTTGAGGGTTTGGCTGAGCACTCACCGCTCGGGTTGTTCTGGGAGAACGAGGGCCTGACAGCCATTCTATCTATTGAAAATGCAGGCAAGGCTGGTGTTGATACTGAGCCGTGCTTTCGGCGGATTTCGCTTGCGGTTCATAGTTCGCTTGAAGCGGTGGGACTTACGGCAGCTCTTTCCAGCGCGTTGGCAGATGTGGGCATTTCTGCCAATGTTGTGGCTGCGTATTATCACGACCACATCTTTGTACCAGAAGAAAAGGCTGAGGAGGCACTGGCCGCTTTGACGGAGCTAAGTCGCTCTGCAAAAGCTGCATTAAGCTAAGGCGCCAACTGTTGGCGGGGAGGTGACGGTGTGCTGTCCTTTAAGAAGGCATTCAAAGGTGTGGGGGGAGACGGCAGGAGAATACAGGTATCCCTGATACTCATGGCACTGCAGTTTCTGGATTTGGCGAAGCTGCTCTCGTGTCTCGATGCCTTCTGCCACCAGTGTCAGGTTTAGCAGGCGGCCCATCTGCACAATCATTTGCACAATTGGCCAGCGTTTGGTGTCTGCGATGAAGGATCGGTCGATCTTGAGCGCTGTGACTGGATACCGCTGGAGATAGCCCAGGTTTGAGTAACCGGTTCCAAAATCATCAATTTCCAGCGTAAAGCCCAGATCTCGGAGTGCGTTGAGTTCTTTTAGCGTTTCATTGGCATCACTGAGAAGAGCGCTTTCGGTGATCTCAAGGCGAATTGAGCTGGCTGAGGCGCCCGTCTCAAGAAGGATGCGGTGCAGGCGCTGGGATATGCGCCCGCGCCGGAACTGAGCCGGAGACAGGTTGATTGAGATGGCGATGTTGTGACCGGCCAGCGCCCATTGCTTTTGCTGGAGCATGGCTTCGCGGGCCACCCAATCTCCGATCTCATCAATCATGCCTGCTTCTTCAGCAATCTCAATGAAGCTGGCGGCGGATACGAGGCCACGTGTTGGATGATGCCAGCGCAGCAGGCCTTCTGCTCCAACAATGCGGTTGGTCGCGATGCAAACACGCGGCTGGTAATGAACGGCGAGCTCGTGATTGCGTAGGGCCTGACGCAAGGCGGTTTCCAGACTGACCCGCTCTTCAGCTTCGCGGGACATGGATACATCAAAGAAGCAGATGCGGTCGCGGCCCAGATCCTTGGCTTTATACATGGCGAGATCCGCTTTACGCATGAGCGTGTCCAGATCAACGCCGTGTTCGGGATAGGTGCACACGCCAATGGATGGTGTCACCTGCAGCATATGCCCGCGCACTTTGCAGGGTTTGGACAGGGCGGTTCTGATTTCGCGGCTGATGTCGTCGAGCAGGTCGTAGTCTGCGAAGTTGGCAATGAGCACAACGAACTCATCCCCGCCGAGGCGCGCCACAAAGCCTATGCCTTCAACAACCTCTTTGAGGCGCTTGGCGATGACGACAAGCAGATCGTCGCCGACCAGATGGCCGAGGGTGTCGTTGATTGTTTTAAAGCGGTCAAGATCAATGAAGATCAGTGCACCCGGATTGCCGGTGATGCGGGTTTCATCCAGATAGCGTTCTGCTTCGATCTCAAGAAAGGATCTGTTGGCCAATCCTGTCAGGGTGTCGTGGTGGGCCAGATAGCGGACTTCATGTTCTGCTTTCAGGCGTTTGGTGACATCTGTTGCACTGAGCAGGATGGCCCGGGAGCCGGAATAAGGATCGTATCCACTGCGGGCGTTGAGGTCGAACCAGCGTTCTCCCTGAGAGGAGTGCATGAGAGCGACGAGATTCGCGCGGCCTGTTTTGCGCAGTTCATCCAGCAGCGCATCAAAATCGCGGCGGTTGCACATGCGGTTGATCAGGTCTTCGCAGCCGTCTGGGCGGTTGAGGCGGCTTGCGGGGTTTTCAAAGATGAGTTTGCCGTTCTCATCAAACATGCTGATCATGGACGTGGTGTAAAGCAGCACCTGTGCGCTGCGGACTTGCTCAGGCTCGTTGCCAACCTCTGAAATGACCTGCACCAAAAGCGCAGGGTTTCCCGTGATCAATGGCTGCGGGGAGATGGAGCAATATACAGAGACCGGCTGGGAGTTGGGAATTACGGTGATGCACTCGGTAATGCGGCCTTCTTCCGTGACCCGGCTCAGATAGGAATGAAGCTGGCGCTGATAGGAGAGGTCATCGAACGGCGCAGGCAGGTCCATCCGGAAGGTTCCGGAGGCGTCGATACACTCGCGCAGGCTAAGGCCCAGGAAGGACAAGCCCGCAGAATTTGCCCAGACAAGCTTGGTCTGGCTGACATCAACAATGTACATGGGAACGTCCACGCGCGCAAAAGCCCGTTGGTCTTCCGCCGGGACAGGCGAATGATATTGGACGTTGGAATCCAGCGTTTCAGTATAACCAGTCAAACCCGAAAATCCCTTTGTGCTGTGTCCAAGGACTAGACACCATCCCCTGCATGTCTATATCAGCTATAGGTAGATCGTTATTTTTACCGATTATGTGAGTTGCAAGGTTATTAAAACGTTATTCCTTTGCCTTTAAGTTGGAACAAAGGAACTGAAAATGTGCATAATGCATTGATTTTAAGTGGAGAAACGGCGGCTTTCCGAAAAGCCTATCAAAAGTGAGGGGAGAACGCCCTCTTTTTCCTAGGGAATTTCTGTTAGGCTATGACTTTGCGTGTTTGCGGTCTGCCGCAGTATCTTTTAGTTATGTTTGATCACAGTCTGCCGCGTGGGGCGGTAGCTAATATAAGGGAGCATGTCATTCGCATGACGGACATTTGTGCTTCGACGTCAGTTCGCCTCGAAGGTGATGAAGACGCGCCAAAGAATCCTGACAAGTCCATCCCGGTGGACAAGCATCTTTTTGATGCGCGTACAGTGCTGATTACAGGACCTGTGACTCAAGAGATGGCTCAGGAAGTCTGTTCCCGTCTGCTTGCGCTTTCCCAGGTTAGCAGTGACCCGATTACCGTTATTGTTTCTTCTCCGGGTGGACACGTTGAGTCCGGTGATATGATCCATGACATGATCAGGTTCATTCAACCGGAAGTTCGTATTCTCGGTATGGGCTGGGTCGCGAGCGCTGGTGCTCTGATTTATGTGTCAGTGCCTAGAGAACGTCGTTCCTGCACTCAGAACACACGTTTCCTGCTTCACCAACCATCTGGTGGTGCCGGCGGTATGGCAACTGACATCGAAATTCAGGCCAAAGAAATTTTGAAGATGCGTGATCGCTTGAACCAGATCTTTGCAGATGCAACTGGTCAGCCGATTGAGCGCATTGAAAAAGACACTGACCGTGATTACTGGATGAGCCCGGAAGAGGGCATCGAGTACGGTCTTGTTGGTAAAGTCATCAACAACGTCTCCGAGCTTGGTTAATACCTTGCTTGCTGGAATTTGAAAAAGGCAGCCGTTTGGCTGCCTTTTTTGCTGCCCGGGTCAGGATGAGTGACGAGCAAGTTCGCTCTCCTTATATAAAGAGGCGATGCGTTATGGGATGCGCTTCTACCGCTGCCAGTTTTGGGAGGCTTGGAGCCATTGGGTGGTGCGGTGTTCCGGGTTGGAGGCGTTGATGACGTCGGAGATGGTGGCGATGGAATCGGCGCCGCTTTCGAAGACTTCGGTAGCCCGGTCCAGTGTGATGCCGCCGATGGCGACCAGATGTTTACTTGTGCGTGCCCGCCATCTTTTGAGTGTTTCGAGGCCCTGAGGTTGCCAGCGCATTTCTTTTGTTGCGCTATTGTAAATTGGACCAAGGGCCACATATTCAGGATCTAGCGCCAGAGCTGTGTCCAGCTCGGCTTCATCATGGGTGGAAACACCGTAGTAGATTCCTGCGGAACGGAGTGCGCGGAAATCGGCGGTTTTCAGGTCTTCCTGTCCTAAATGCACATAGCCCACGTTTGCGTCGTAGGCGGCTTGCCAGTGATCGTTGACGATAAGCACTGCGCCGGCTTTGTCGCAAAGCTGTTTTGCTTCCCGGACCTGCGATCGGATTTCATCCTCTGATTTATCTTTGATGCGGAGCTGGAGACATTTGACGCCAAGAGGAAGGATACGTGGCAGCCACTGGGTGCCATCGATGATCAGATAAAAGCGATCTAACATTGCTGGGTTTCTCGGTTAAGGGCGCTGTGATTGGATGGACAATCACCAGATGCGTGCTGCGTTCATATTTTTGGGCAAAAATAGGAGTTGATCAGGTTGTTGGCTACAAATTTCTAAAATTTGAAGCATTTACACGTTGTGCGTGTGTTGAATTGTGGAGAAAGTCTAGCAAAAAAGGCGAGAGTTTCTTGAAGGGATTCCTGTAAATGTCTGAGTTGAAAAGTAAATGATAAGAAATATTGGAACTTTTGCCGTGTTTGCTTGCGAGTGTGGTGATTTTACGTGGTCTTCTTCTCCGCTCGTCTCTGGGGTGTAAATGTCTAGTAGTGAGTCTTTTTCCCTCTGCGATTTAATGGAATGGCTGTCTAAGGACGCAAAAATGTTGGGGCGTCCCTGTCGCATCTTTGCGGCATTGGGCGAACACTTGCAGAATATTGGCGTGGAGGTGGACCGGATCTCTACGGGTATCGCTATTCTGGATCCGAACTATCATGGTGAGGGGCTTATCTGGGAGCGGGGCGTTGGTCCGCGTGTACGATATTTCCAGCACACACCTGAGATGAGTGAGTCCTACAATCAAAGCCTATGGAAACGGTCCACTGAAGCCGGGCATATGATCCGGCATAAGTTTGGGCATCATGATGAGTATGACCGGCTCAAGGTTATTCAGGAGCTTAAAGAGCAAGGGTACACGGATTACGTTGCCCTCCCCATGGTGTTCTCGGATGGTGAGGTCCATGGGCTGGCTTTTGCTTCGCGGGCGGCTGATGGTTTCAAGGATGAGTATATCAGTGTGTTTGAGCAGATCACTGCTCCCCTCGCGCTGATTTGTGAGCTGTTTAATTCCCGGCAGGCCTCTGAGAACATTCTCAATACCTATCTTGGAACACGTGCCGGACGGCGGGTGATGAATGGTGAGATCCGGCGGGGAGATGGGGAACACATCAACGCGATTGTAGCGTTTTGCGATATTCGCAACTTCACCGGGTTTTCAAATTACCTGCCAGATAAAGCCTTGTTGCAGCTGCTTAACGAGTATTTCGGCATTGTTACGTCGCGGGTTGAGCAGCACGGCGGCGAGATCCTGAAGTTTATCGGTGATGAAGTTCTGGCGGTGTTTCCCTATACGGATGATCAAAGCGCTAGAATAGCGGCGTTTGAAGCCATGTCGGCACTGCGCGAAAGCATGGCGGACCTGACGATTGCGAATGCGCGCGGGTTTCCTGATTTGCCTGCCATCCATGTTGGTATGGGCGTGCATTCAGGTCGCGTGTTCTTTGGCAATGTTGGTGGGCAGCGGCGACTGGACTTTACGGTTGTTGGACCTGTGGTGAATGAGGCCGCACGGATTGCCGACCTTTCAAAACGCCTCAATCAGGAAATGCTGATTTCGCAGTCAGTTGCAGAAGTCCTCAGCTGTTGTGAGGATACTTATGTGGGGACATACCCACTCAAGGGCTTCCCCACACCGGTGAAAGTTTATCAAGCGCCAGAATTGACGAGGTCTTGTGTATTTGGACCCGGCAATACGGCTTTTCTTGCTTTTGAGAAGAACTGACGGCGCAGCAGCACCAATGTCACCATCAGGGTCGTTCCGATGAATACGAACGGCCCTGCATACCATCCCAGATAACCTACCGCGAAGAAGAGCGCTTGCTGGCCGCTGCTGAAATGGCGGCCCGCGAGGGTTGCCAGCCGTGCTGCGCGCAGGGATGCTTCAACAGCCTCTTCATTGTCTTCATGACAATCATCCGGGATAGAGCCCATGACGATGGTTGTGTAGTTGAACAAGCGGTAAGCCCAGCCGAATTTAAAAAACGCGTACGCCAGAATGATCATCAAACCGAAGGTCTTGGCTTCATTTTGTATTGGATCATCCAAAAATGGCAGGTCGAGCGTGCGGGCGAGGGCGGTGACCTCATCCATCGCGCTGAGCAGAGTGACTGTGCCGCCGATGGCCAGAAGGGAGGCTGAGGCAAAAAATGCGGTGCCTTGCTGCAGGCCGGACGCGATGTTGGTGTCAGCAATGCGGACCTCTCGTTTGAGCATTGCGCGCATCCAGCGGTAACGGTGCGCGTCCATGGCGTGAGAGAGCGTGTTTTTGGACCAGGGGCTTCGATAGGCCAACCAGCTGTACAAGCCCCATGAGGAGACGAAGACGAGGATGGCAATGAAGTTGGAAAACGGGATCTGAAGCATTGGTCTTTCTGTTTTTAAGCCTGAGTCCGGACATGAGCCCGTCTTGATGCAAACGGGCAGTCTTATGTTTGGCATGATTTGCGGAGAGGGGCTAGAGGGCGCGCATGACATGCGGCTGTGTGAGCCCGGCAAAATTGCGAGAAAACAGACTCAGAATGGTCAAAAAATGGAGTTTGAGTTGTCCTATAGGGTAGCCAATTCTCAATTAAGTCGAGTTTTGAACGAATTTTTGCATAAATATTTTCAGTGAATTTTTTTATGGTTATCGATAATTTTATCAATTCTAAAGAACCCTAACTCTTTGGAGCTATGAGTTTTTATGGAGTAGGTATATCTGACTGATGAATGAGTAATGATTTGTACGTAGTGAGGTGCGGCAGTCTGCCAAGCCAAATTTTGCCGTTTTGCTGTTGCGCTTTGATCACGGAAGGGATATTCCGTGCGCCCTGTGCTGACGGGGTCTCCTCGGCGCACGTGTATCAACCATTAAACGGTGTTTTATGGATCACGAAATTCAGAAGTCCTGCTGGGGGTTCACTGTGTGGACTGTCGCAACCCTCGGCGGCGTTATGGCGCTGCTTTATGTATTTGCAGGTGCCGGCAGTTAATCCCAAGATAACTGCTTAAACGCGGATTTTGGTAGGGATGCAGATGTGACGTCTGCATCCCTTTTTCTTTGAACTGGTTCTAGCGTATCTTCAAAATCGATAATGTGCTTTTTGTCACGCAATGGACGCTAGGGCAGATTGCGTGCGGTTTTCTCGCCAGAGCAATTGTCTGCAACTGCCAGCACAATCTTTCCCAGATGCTTCTTTTGCTCAAAAACCTCTTGCGCTTTGCCAATTTCAGCAAGCGGGAAGGTTTGCGCGACCAGAGGCTGTATGCTGCCTGATTCAATGTGAGCAACAAGGTTCCCGAAGACTTCGGGTTCCAACACGGTGCAGCCGAAGAAGCTCAGGTCTTTCAAGTAGAGTGTACGGACATCCAGTTCCACGATAGGGCCAGCCATCGCTCCGGCGACTGCATAGCGCCCTTTGGGCTTGAGAATGGCGAGAAGATCTGGCCATTGCGGACCGGCGACCAGATCAACCACCACATCAATGCTGTTGGGGCCAAGGCTCTCAACCAGATCATCACTGCGATCCAGCACACGGCTTGCTCCGAGCTCCTGAAGCATCTGAGCCTTTGAGGCCGAGGAGATGGCGATGACGTTTGCGCCGCGTGCGCGTGCCAGCTGGAGGGCCGCTGAGCCAACGCCTCCTGAGGCCCCTGTCACCAGAACGGTCTCTCCGGCTTTCAGGTTGGCGCGGGTCAGCATGTTCTCCGCGGTTGAGTAGGAACAGGGGAAGGATGCCAGCTCCAGATCGCTCAGTTGGCTTTGGATCGGGTAGACGTGGCGGTGATCGATTGAAACAAATTCAGCAAAGCCGCCATCGCATTCTGAGCCCATGAACCACGGTGACACCAATTTTTTGCCATTGGCATATTGCAGGCATGGCTCTACCAGCACGCGCTTGCCCAGAAGGGCCTGATCGACCTTAGCGCCTGCCGCGACGACCTGTCCGCACACGTCTATGCCCTGAATGCGGGGGAACTGGAGCGGCTGGCCAGACCATGTGGAATCCTCTGCCTGATTGTCGTGGCGTGAGTACCATGCTTTTCGTGTGTTGATGTCTGTGTTGTTGACGGCTGCCGCCAGAACTTCAATCAGCACCTCCTCAGGGCCGATGGCAGGCAAGGGCAGGTCGGTGCGCAGCTCCAACATGTCCGGTCCACCGTGCCCGGTGAGCGTTACTGCAGTCATTGTGGTGGGGAGGTTGCTCATCATGTTGCTTTCTGAGTGAGTGATTGAATTGCGGACTTGGCCCAAGTGAAGACCGTGGATCCGTGCAGGGGATAGGTTGAGACAACGCCTTCGTGGATCATGAAGAGCTCTCCGGCGTTGTTCTCAAGGCTGAGAAGGGCTGCCAGCTGGTCCTTGGTTTGTTGCTTGTGGCGTGTGACGCATTCTCTGACGAGTGCGCTGTCCGGATAGGCCGCAAGGGCCGCCTGATCCATGCAGCCGTGCGGTGCGTTGTTTGCCATCCAATGTTCGATGGTGCTGAGAATGCCTTCCAGAGGATCATCAGGGGACTGGGTTGCTGCCTCACTCAGGAAGGACAAGTAACGCTGATTGCGGACTTCCAGCGCGCCGATGATCATATGTTCTTTGGAGGGGAAGTATTTGTAGAGCGTGCGCAGGCTTACATTGGCGCCGCGCTTGAGCTCTGCAACGCCGGGGGCGGTGAAGCCACGTGCTGCGAAGACGCCTTCCAGGCCTGTACAGATGGAGTGTTCAAGATCAGTCATGATTAGTTGGTAGAGCGATCATTCTACCGAGTCAAATTGAAAAATTGAGAGCGCGGTTGTGCGATCACCGATATGTTTGTGCAATGCGTTAGCTATGGAGGCTGCTATGACTGGCAAAAGCCAAAGCTTCCTGCTATTTGAGCGCTATGACGTTACATCTGGTGAAACTCTGTGTTGGCGTGGAAAGCGTTGACCAGCTGCGGAATTACATTGAACAGCGACAGATTCTGGCGCTGTCACACGGTTTGAGTGACGAGCAGATCCATACCACCCGTATGGTGCCGACTCGCATTGACGAGCTGCTGGATGGTGGTTCGCTGTACTGGGTGATCAAAGGCAATGTTCAGGTTCGCCAGAAACTGATTGATATCCGCGTGCACAAGGATGATTCCGGCAAGAAGCGCTGTGACCTTGTGATGGAGCCTTTCCTCCACCAGACACAGCTTCAGCCGCGCCGTGCCTTTCAAGGCTGGCGGTATCTGAAAGTGTCAGATGCACCGCCGGATGTGAGCGGGCCAATGCTGGATGGGGATCAACTTGCCGAAATGCCAGAGGGTATGCGCCGCGAGTTGCAGGAGCTTTGCCTGATTTAAGCGGTCTCTTTTTTGCGGATTGCATCTGTAAAGGCTGGATGAGATAAACGCAGCATGTGACTGTCTGTTCGGGAGAACCATGCTGTGACCGAGCTTATCGCATCGATTGCCGGGCCGTATCTTTTCGTGACAGGCCTTGGCTTCTTTATTTCCAGCAGTTTTTACCAGCGGATGATTGCTGCCCAATCAGATGCGAATCCGATTCTGCTCAATCTGTCTGGTGCTGTGCATTTTGTGGTTGGTATGGTTGTGCTTGCCAATCATTTCAAAGTGTCCAGCATGGCCGGCGCTCTCGTAACACTGGTTGGGGCAGCTGCTGTGTTGAAGGGGGCAAGTCTTATTGTCATTCCGGATTACATGACAAAGTCGCAGCAAATGGGGAAGAGGGGCGTGCTTGCCACGGGCACCGCTTTTACCGCAGCGGGTGCTTATCTGAGCTATGTCGGGTATTTTTAGGATGCTTTGTGTGGGCAAGCCGCTCTCAGAGTTAATGTGAGATTTGGAATAGCTTGGGACACGGCAGGGTTCCGGGCAAATGCATTCATTCGCCCGGAGAGTCGTTTTAAACTTCGATATTGTCGATCAGGCGGGTATCACCGACTTTGGCGGCGACCAGAATGCGGGCGCCTTTGGCGTCGATGGGGGTGCCCAGATGTTTGCCGTGGCGCAGCTCAAAGTAGTCTGTCGCAAATCCTGAGAGCTTGAGGACAACAAGCGCTTTCTTGCGCACTTCAATCCAGTTTTCACCGTTATGGAGTGCATTGCGCGCAGTCTGCAGCGTTTCAGAAATTGTTCTGGCTGTCGTGCGTTCCTTATCATCCAGATACTCATTGCGGGAAGACATGGCGAGGCCATCCTCTTCCCGCACGGTTGGAGCGCCGATGACTTTGGTTGGCAGGTGCAGGTCTCTGGCCAGTTGCTTGATGACGCGCAGCTGCTGGTAATCTTTTTCGCCGAACACAGCGACATCTGGCAGAACGGCCAGCAACAGTTTTGCCACCACTGTGGCAACGCCGTTGAAGAAGTGCGGTCTGTGATCTGTTTCCAGACCAAGGGCCGGACCTTCGATCTGAATAGATGTGGCAAAGCCGTTCGGGTACATTTCCCTTGTATTTGGAGCAAAGACGCCAAACACGTCGTAGCCCGCCAGCTTTTGCAGGTCGGTCTCTTCCGTTCTTGGGTAGCTCTCGAAATCTTCGCCCGGCGCGAACTGTTTTGGATTCACAAAGATTGAAACAATCACGATGTCCGCATGTTCCCGGGCCTTTTCGACCAGAGACAGGTGGCCTGCGTGCAGTGCCCCCATGGTTGGAACCAGAGCGATTGTTTTGCCTTCTCGTCTCAGAGGTAATAGTGCAGCCCGCAGGTCGTCTACACCACGGTATACGTCTGGGAGATTTCTCATAGGCGTCTCCATGTGGGACCTCATCCCTTAATTTCTTGGCTTTGCAGCGTTTTTATCTGTTGTTGGTAATGGGTTTGCCCAGAAACTGTTGAACCCAATTGCAAGCAGAAACTGATATAACTGATTTTAGCAGATTTTGTGATTATTCTCATTGCACCAATAGTGGGTATTGGTCTTTAGCGAGCGAAATAACCAATCTGTCCCAATAATTGTTAAGTTGTTGGAATAAAATGCCTTCGTAATCTTTAGTGACGTGAACACAGGTACGCCCATGTCAGACAAGCTCTCCAAAAGATCCGGATCTTTAAACAGTCCTGTAGACAGCAAGAGTGATCTTTCCAGCTTTCTGGAGGCTGCCAAAGACGCGGTTGCAGCGCCTGCCGGGGATGAGCGGGGCCGTTTGATCTTTGCACTGGATGCCACAATGAGTCGGCAGCCCACGTGGGATCAGGCTTGTCACCTGCAGGAAGAGATGTTCATCGAAGCGGGCCGGGTTGGGTCGCTTGATGTGCAGCTGGTGTTCTTTCGCGGATATGGCGAGTGTAAATCCTCGCGCTGGGTCAGCAATTCCAAAGAACTGGGCGGAATGATGCGCAAGATTCGCGTGCAGGCCGGGCGCACACAGATTCGCAAGGTGCTGGATCACGCCTTGGCCGAGACGCGGAAAAAGCGGGTGCAGGCGGTTGTCTATATTGGTGACTGTATGGAGGAAAATCCTGATCTGGTCTGCGATAAGGCAGGGGAACTCGGATTGTTGGGCGTGCCGGTTTTTGTGTTTCAGGAAGGCAAGGACATCCTGGCAGAGCGGGCGTATCGCGAGATCGCTCGTTTGAGCAATGGCGTCTATCTGAATTTTGATGAGGGATCTGCTGCGAGCTTGCGCGGATTGCTGGCTGCGATTGCAACATTTTCTGCAGGTGGCAGACAGGCCCTTGAGCGCCTTGAGCAATCGGGGCATAAAGGTGCTCAATTCTTGATTGAACACCTAAGCTAGAGCACGCCGCGTTTATTTACATTCACGCATCACGCTCGAGCTCTCTAATTTTGTGCGTATTCTGATCCGGAAACCGGAGCCACTTTTGGGGAATGCGCCTAATACATGTCAGGTACTAAATGGGCTATTTGGTCACGGGAGGATTGGTGCTTGCCATCCTCTATTTCTTCGCAAAGTGGCTGACGCAGTCAAATCCGGCAAAACTTAAAGAAGTTTTGAAAATGCTGATTGGCGGACTGCTGCTGGCATTCTGCGCTTTTCTTGCCGTCACCGGCAGATACGTTATTGCGCTGCCACTTGCGGCCTTTGCGCTGTCCCTTTTGGGTTGGGGGTCTGCGCAGAGTTTCAAGTTTCCCGGTGGATTCCCTTTCGGAGGACTGGGTGGTGCCTCCAAGAGTGCCGGTCAGACTTCTAACATCTCCTCCAAATTTCTCCATATGGAGCTGGATCATGATAGCAAGAAGCTGGAGGGCAATGTGCTTGCCGGTTCCTTTGCTGGCCGCGCGCTGAGTTCTTTGCAGGTTGCAGAGCTCAAACAGCTTTGGCGCGACGTGCAGCCGGATGGCGACAGCGTTGCCCTACTCGAAGCTTACCTCGATAGCAGGCTCTCCAACTGGCGTGTAGACTTCCACGCGGATTCCACAGCGGGGCAGAGAGACACGTCTAGCTCGAGCGCTCTGACTGAGAAGGAGGCCTACGAGGTTCTTGGACTTGCGCCGGGAGCCTCCGTGGAAGACATCCGTGCTGCTCACCGCAGACTGATTAAACGATTGCACCCCGATAGTGGGGGTTCTGCTTTCCTGGCTTCCAAACTCAACGAGGCGAAGGATCGGCTTCTCAACAGACATTAGACTCACCGTGACTGATACGAGTTACTGATAGACGGCATAGCAGGAGTACTTGGCCTTCTTGAGTTTGGCACAAGCATCCCAGGCTGCTGTTTTGGTTTCAAACCCGATGAACCGCGCGCGGTACAGGGTTTGTTTCTTAGATTTGACCGGCTCTGTGTAAATGCGTTTGTTACGTAGGGTGGCCCCTGTCGCAGCGCGCGCATTTTCCAGGATCTTGATTGCTTTATCCTGGCTGTCGGTCGCAGAAATCTGAATGTGCCAGCCGGAGGTGTCGATGTCCTCTGGCTTCAAGCTTGCAATCTTCTGCTGAATTGGAGCGGAAGATGGTGCAGCTGTTTTCGCTGGCTGCTGCAGTTTTGCCGAGGCAGAAACAGCGGGGGCAGCCAGTGAATTGGCAACAAGGTCCTTACGCGGTGCCGGAGCAGGGGCTGTGGCCTGATGTTCCAGCATTTTTGCGATTGGATCAGATGGTTTTGAATTCGGTTTTGTGCCGGTCGCGTTGGCATAAGCCAGCAGTGTCGACTGCTTTGCAGCTGGTGTGCCTGCTTTGGCAACTGGAACAGCCGGAGCAACTTTTGGGAACTGATAGCGTTTTGTGGTTCCTGCGTAGAGCATTGGCGTGGTGCGACGACCACGGGATGCTTTTGGCAGGTACTGGCTGATCAGCTTGACCATCTGTGCATCACGGCTTTTGCCTGTACGGCCACCCAGAACCACAGCAACAATCTGGCGATTGTCACGTTTAACGTTGGTCACAAGGTTGAAGCCGGAGGCGTTGGTGTAACCGGTTTTGATTCCATCAACACCACGGACACGGCCGAGCAACTTGTTGTGGTTGCCCATGCGGCGGCCAGCATATGTGTAAGAGCGGGTGTTGAAGTACTTATAATACTTCGGGAACCGATCCTGAATCGCGCGGCCCAACAGAGCAAGGTCTGCTGCGGTGGTCACCTGCTTGGAATTTGGCAAGCCATGCGGGTTTCTGAATGTGGTGTTGCGCATGCCAATTGCACGGGCGGTCTGCGTCATGCGGCGCGCAAAGGCTGTTTCAGAACCGGAGATATGCTCTGCAATCACAGTCGACGCATCGTTTGCGGACTTGGTGACGAGTGCATAGATGGCATCCTTAACGCGCAAAGAGCTGCCAACCTTCAAGCCAAGCTTTGTCGGTGGGCGACCTGCTGCGTAGCGGGAGACCTTCATTTTGGTGTTTAGTGTCGCGCGGCCAGCTTCCAGTTCCTCAAAGAGCACATAAAGTGTCATGATCTTTGTGGTGGACGCAGGGTAGCGTCGTGCATTGGCGTTGTTGGCGTACAAAACCTTTCCGGTTTTTGCATCAACGACAATACCAGCATATTTGGAATTTGCCTGGGCACCAGACGGAGCTGTAGCGATTGCTAAGGATACGGCAAGAATGCCGACAGCTTGTCCCAATGCCTTTTTTAGGCGCCCAAATGGCCCAAAATTACGCAGACCCATGTTCTTTTCGCCCCGTGAGCAATAATGGCGGTTTACGCGCTCTGTACTAAATAAATTCTCTCATTGCTAGCGGAGGTGTGTTCAGAAAGCCTCAGCCGCTAAAAATGCGGCGCAGGTGACACCCCCCGTTCGCGTCATACCCAGAATGATGCGATTACGGTTACAATTCTGTAAATACGATAAGGCAGATTGCAAAAATATTGTTTTTATCCGTTTTTTGTTTGTGGCTACGCCCCTGTCTTTTCATGATATTGCAGCGCAAAATAAAAGTTGACAAAATTTGTGCAGCGCATAATATCGTTGCGTAAGTTTAGAAATGTGGCGTTTGCTCCCCAAGAGACAAAAACCTAATCATCGAAATACCGGCGCCGCCCAATTGATGAGGTAATTTTCATGGTCACAGGATTTGAGAATATGCAGAAGCTTGGAAAAGATAACATGGACGTCGCTATGCAAAGCTTCGGCGCGTTTTCCAAGGGCATGCAGGCGATCTCTGCTGAGGTTGCGGACTACTCTAAGAAGTCTATGGAAGAGAGCAGCGCAGCAATGGAGAAAGTTGTTGGCGCGAAGTCTCTTGATAAGGCTATGGAAGCTCAGGCAGATTTTGCCAAAGTGAGCTACGAAAGCATGGTCGGTCAGGCAACTAAAATCGGCGAAATGTACGCTGAGATCGCTAAGGACGCTTACAAGCCCTATGAGGGTATGCTGTCTAAAGCTGCCAAGTAATCTACTGGCATAATTGAGATTGAAAGCCCGAGGTGCGTTAGCGCTTCGGGCTTTTTGGTTTTGCGTGTTTTAAATAGATTGCCCTGGTTGTTTCCATTTTCAGACAACCTATCTCTCTTCTTCAAGGCCCTCTCAAAACATTGTGATTCAGTATCCTGAATTCTGACGGGCGTGTTTGGGTCCGCAGAATGGCCCGAATATGCTCATCTTACGTTGGGAGCAGGGTTTAACCCTTCGGATAGTCTGAGTGTTTTCTCTTCTTATTGGTTTGCATTTTCCAGTTTGCTTGGGGAATAATCAGTACTAACAATGAAGGAGAAGGCTTCGCGTGTCCTGAATGTCTGCAATTGATTGATCTGGCAGGTACATTCGGGAGGCTGCTGATGCCACCGGGTGCGGGGCGTTGGCGCCAGCAAGTCTGTAAACCAGAGCGAAAAGACAGCGCAGATGCTGTAGCGAGAGTGTGAATGAGAGACCAGCGACAGGCAATGAGTGTTCTCAGGGGAGATAATCTTATGCTTACGGTGTATAATGAAACAGAAAATGAAACGCTGTTTGATTTTTCTGGAGTTGTTGGTGTGCCCTATGAAAATGCATATCCCTTGAATTCGCAGGGGGTACGTTTAAATACTATAAAGTCCTCTGCGTTATACATGGAGGGACAAAGAGAACAAATGAGCAGCGATTTCGACCTGGATAATGACGATGATGGCGGGACGATAACCGTTACCAAACCTAAGCCAAAAACAAAAAGGCCCAGTTTGTATCGCGTGTTGTTGCTCAATGATGATTTTACGCCGATGGAGTTCGTGATCCACGTTGTGGAGCGGTTCTTTCATAAGGATCGTGAAGATGCGACGCAGATTATGCTCCATGTCCATCATCATGGCGTAGGGGAGTGTGGAGTCTTCACCTATGAAGTGGCCGAGACAAAGGTCACACAAGTTATGGATTTCGCCCGAAAACACCAACATCCATTGCAATGTGTAATGGAGAAAAAGTAATAGGGGGCGCCTGTGCCGTCATTTTCTCGCAGTCTGGAGAAAGCTCTCCATCAAGCTTTGGCGTTTGCTAATGAACGCCATCAGGAATATGCGACCCTGGAGCATCTGCTGCTTTCATTGATTGATGATCAGGATGCTGCTGCGGTGATGCGTGCATGCAATGTGGACCTCGATCAACTGCGAAAAAGCATTGTCGAATATATTGATACTGAACTAGAGAACCTCGTTGTTGACGGGGATGATGATTCAAAACCAACCGCCGGTTTCCAGCGTGTCATTCAACGTGCTGTCATTCATGTTCAATCATCCGGGCGTGAAGAAGTGACTGGTGCCAACGTTCTTGTCGCCATTTTTGCTGAGCGTGAAAGCCATGCTGCTTACTTCCTGCAAGAGCAGGAAATGACACGGTACGACGCTGTCAATTATATCTCCCATGGTATTGCAAAACGGGCTGGCTTGTCTGAACCACGTCGGGTACGTGGTGCTGAAGAAGAATCCGATAGTGGCGCTGATCCTAATGTGAGCATGCCGCAACCTCCATCTGGTGGTTCTTCTGACCAAACAAAGCGGAAAACAGAAGCTCTTGAGGCTTATTGTCAGAATCTCAATGACAAAGCGTTTTCCGGTAAAATTGATCCGCTTATCGGGCGTGAGAAGGAAATTTCGCGCACTATTCAGATCCTGTGTCGCCGTGCCAAGAACAATCCACTTTATGTGGGTGATCCGGGCGTTGGTAAAACAGCAATCGCTGAAGGGCTTGCGCGCCGCATCATTGTTGGTGATGTGCCTGAGGTACTGAAAAACGCGACGATTTTTGCGCTGGATATGGGGTCTCTGCTTGCAGGTACTCGATATCGCGGTGATTTTGAGGAACGTCTGAAGCAGGTCGTCAAGGAAATCGAAGATTATCCGGGTGCGATCATGTTTATTGACGAGATCCACACCGTGATTGGTGCGGGTGCGACGTCAGGTGGTGCGATGGATGCATCTAATCTGCTGAAGCCTGCGCTGGCATCCGGTACGATCCGTTGTATCGGTTCCACCACATATAAAGAGTATCGCCAGTTCTTTGAAAAGGACCGTGCGCTGGTGCGTCGCTTCCAGAAAGTGGATGTGAACGAGCCAACCATTCCAGATGCGATCGAAATCCTGAAAGGGCTGAAGCCTTACTTTGAGGACTTCCATAACATCAAGTACACCAATGATGCGATCAAGGCAGCAGTTGAGTTGTCCTCTCGCTACCTTGCTGACCGGAAGCTTCCGGATAAAGCGATTGATGTGATTGATGAGTCTGGTGCGTCGCAAATGTTGCTGCCAGAGGGCAAACGTCGCAAGACAATCGGCCTGAAGGAAATTGAAGCAACCATCGCGACCATGGCGCGGATTCCTCCGAAGTCTGTTTCCAAGGACGATGCAGCGGTTCTGTCCAACCTTAAGGACAGTCTGAAGCGCGTTGTTTATGGGCAGGATCCGGCGATTGAAGCGTTGTCTGCTTCCATCAAACTGGCCCGTGCCGGTCTGCGTGAACCGGATAAGCCAATTGGCTCTTATCTGTTCTCCGGTCCGACTGGTGTTGGTAAGACGGAAGTTGCGCGCCAGCTGGCATCGACACTGGGTGTTGAGCTGACCCGATTTGATATGTCCGAGTACATGGAGCGCCATACGGTTTCCCGCCTGATTGGTGCACCTCCAGGCTACGTGGGCTTCGATCAAGGTGGCTTGCTGACGGACGCTGTTGATCAGCATCCGCATTGTGTGCTGCTTCTGGATGAAATCGAGAAGGCTCATCCTGATCTGTTCAACATTTTGTTGCAGGTTATGGATCACGGTAAGCTGACAGACCACAATGGTAAGTCTGTCGATTTCCGCAATGTGATCCTGATCATGACCACCAACGCTGGTGCGGCTGATCTGGCGAAAGCTCCTATGGGCTTCAATCGCATTGACCGTGATGGCGATGATATGGATGCGATCAACAAGATGTTCACTCCGGAGTTCCGGAACCGTCTTGATGCGATCATTCCGTTCGCAAATCTGGATAGTGACGTTATTCATCGTGTGGTTGAGAAGTTCGTTATGCAGCTGGAAGCTCAGCTTGCTGAGCGTAACGTGACCTTTGAACTGACACCTGAAGCTGTGGCCTGGCTTTCTGAGAAGGGCTACGACCGTCTGATGGGCGCGCGTCCGCTGGGCCGTGTCATTCAGGAGCACATCAAGAAGCCGCTGGCTGATGAGGTTCTGTTCGGCAAGCTTCAGAAGGGCGGGACTGTGAAGGTCTCCGTTTCTGAGGATCTTGAAGGTCTGCTTCTTGAAAGCGTTGAGGAACGTCCGACACCTAAGGCGAAGGCTGCCAAGAAAAAGCCGGTTGCCAAAGGCAAGGGCAAGTCCGTTGTTCCAAAAACGGGTCGGGGTGCTGATGCCACCAAGCGTGGTGATGTTCCCGGTATTCCGATTGCGGATTAAAGCATTGATAGTTGAGAAAAAGCCGGAGCATCTGCTCCGGCTTTTTTGTATGGTGGAGCTACGTAGTCTTGTGTAGGCTTCTTTATGCAGCTTCAATAGATTGCGTTTCTTCTTCCCCACAGGCTCTTTTATCTCGCGAGCCTCCGAGTTCTTAAATGACCAGTTCAGACATGGATATTGACGAAGGAGAGGATCCTTCGGAATTTGAGGGAGGTGCTTATTGGTTCCGCCAAGGAGCTAAAGGTGCGTTTTGCCTCCCGACACTTATTTTGATGATGGCCTTTGTGGGGTTTACCTCGCTGGCCCGCGAAGTTGGGCTCACGCTCACTGAAGTGCTCTTGATGAGTCTGTTCATGTGGGCGTTGCCGAGCATTGTTGTTTTGACGGGTGCAATGAGTGCTGGAGCCGGATTGATCCCCGCTGCGATTGCGGTTGCTCTTTCCGCTGTGCGTTTGATGCCGATGACGGTGGCGCTGATGCCCGTTCTGCGGGATGAGAAGCGCACCAAGACGTGGCATATGCTGATTGTGTCACATTTCGTGGCCGTGACGGCGTGGGTGTTTGCCATGCGCAATCTGCCAAGCATGCCAAGGGCGGCGCGCCTTCCGTTCTTTGCCGGGTTCGGGTCCACAGTGCATTTTGTGGTGCTGTGTTCGACCGCGTTGTCTTACATAGTGCTTCCAGCGGTAGAAGGGCCGATTGCAGCTGGTCTGGTTTTGCTGACGCCGATCTACTTCATGTTTTCCATGTATCAGGCTTCTCGCACGAGTGGTGATAAGGCTGCGCTCATTTTGGGTCTCATTCTCGGGCCTGTCTTCTATCACTTCTTTCCGGGTGCTGATTTGCTGCTGACCGGGTTTGTGGGCGGCACAGTTGCCTTTGCGGGCTGGTTGTTTGCAACGCGGAGGGCTGAGCTGTGAGTGAAGTTTATGGCAGCTGTTGGTGGCCTTATGTGATGATCCTTGTTGCTGGCTTTCTGGCAACAGAGTGCTGGCGCTGGATAGGTGTGTTCGCCTCCGGCAAGCTGCGCGAGGACAGTCTTCTGTTCGCGTGGGTGCGGGCTGTTGCGACGGCGTTGATTGCTGGCATCATCGCGCGGTTGGTTTTGTTTCCGGAAGGTGTGCTGGGCGATGTGCCGGTGTGGCTGCGTCTTGCTGCGGTGGCTGGCGGTGTTGTTGGATACAAGCTCCTCAACGACCGGCTGATGGCCGGGATTATCACAGCTGAGTTTGTGCTGATTGGTGGTTGGGCCTTTTTGATTTAGCGGATCTTGCTAAGCTTGATCGCACGCATTGCTGATCGTTGTTTCCCGCTCTAACGTAAGTTAGCGACTCGGGAGCTGACGATGACTTATATTGCCTTGAATGAGCAGACACTCTGTGATGAGCATATTTGCTGTGCAATCTCGGACAAAAAATGTGCGCAGGGCTATCAGTTGAAGAAGGACTGGCTGAGCCAGCAATTCTCCTCGGACTATCAGTTCATACGGTTGGATGAGCGTGCAAAGGTGTTCATTGAGTTTGGTCCAGCGGAAGCTGGCTGGGCGCCTTTGGTTGCTCCCGGACATCTGCTCATCAACTGCTTCTGGGTTTCTGGCAAATACAAAGGGCAGGGTCATGGCAAGGCGTTGTTGGCCAGGGTTGTGGAAGCGGCGCGTCAGACTGGTTCAACGGGTCTTGTGACGATTGCTGGCGCTAAGAAGATGCCTTTCCTCTCAGATGGCAAATGGTTCAAGCGGCAAGGTTTTGAAGTCTGCGACACCTCTCCAGATGGTATTGAGCTGTTGCGGCTTGGTGTTGATGGACAGGCTGGTTCAGCGACCTTCTCTGAGGCGGTTCAAAAAGGAGCTGGGCCAAAGGGGGAGGCGCTGGTTGCGTACTACTCCAATCGCTGTCCGTTCACGGATCATCATGTGATGCAGAATCTGAAAGAGACTGCTCAAAAGCGTGGGTTGCCGCTCAAGATCGTTCATCTTGATACACTGGAAAAAGCGCAGTCGGCGCCGACGGCTGCTACGATTTTCTCGCTGTACTGGAGCGGGAAGTTTGTGACGACAGACCTGAGTGTCTGCATGGATTCACGCTTCGATAAAATCATGCAAAAGGCATTGAATGAGAAAGTGTCTATCGAGCTGGTTTGATCATTTCAGGTGAACCGAAATTTTGGGTGCCTTGAAGATCTGATTCAAGTGTGCGGGCTAGTGCGTTGATTTCAGAATCAAAATTGCAGGCTGGTGTGGCGGTCGTTTCATGTGAATCGAATTTTCCTCGCGCAATCTGGTGTGAGTGCGCGAGGTTGTTTCATTTGAACTGATCAAGAGTGAGCTGCAACAGCTGCGCGGATTTTCTCTGCGTTTGCTTTGAGCTTGTCGCCGTCTTCCATCTCGCCTGTGTGCGGGCGCAGGGAAACACCTTCAGTGCGCGGAATGACGTGAAAATGGGTATGGAACACCATCTGTCCGCCAGCGCCTTCGTTGAACTGGTGGATGGTGATACCGTCCGCTGCAAATGCCTGCTTGAGGATACGAGCCATCTTCTGGGCCGTCTTTGCGACAGCGGCAAGGTCAGCTTCTTCAATGTCGAGGATGTTTCGGGAGCCGTTTTTAGGCAGAACCAGCACATGACCATCTGCGCGTGGCATGATGTCCATGATTACAATGGTATTTTCGTCCTCAAAGACCTTCTCGGAAGGCAGTTCGCCGCGTAAAATTTTGGCGAAGATGTTGTGTTCATCATATGCGGAGCTGGTCATTGTGGGGTCCTCAATGGTCTCAATAATGTTTGGCCCCATTCATATCGCGATTCACTGCGGAAATCCCAATAAGAAATATGTGTTGCGATCTGGTAGGTGTTGAGAACCTGAGTGGACTTAAGAAACTGATTCAAGTTTGGCGAGATTCGTGAGTCTCTTCAGAATCTTGTGGGGGTGTCTTAATGTAGGTTCTAGGAGCCCTGCTGGCGAAACGGTCCGTGTTCCGACAGGATTTTCTGTTCATGCAGAACGGCTTGACGCTCCTGATCCAAATAGTGTGCGACTGCATTCCTTAACGAAGGGTGTGCAATCCAGTGAGCGGAGTAGGTGAGGTTGGGCATGTAGCCACGGGCGAGTTTGTGGCTTCCCTGCGCGCCAGCCTCAACACGTTGCAGACCACGCGACAAAGCAAACTCAATGGCTTGATAATAGCAGATCTCGAAATGCAGGCAGGGGTGGTTCTCGATACAGCCCCAGTTGCGACCATACAGGGTGTTGCCGCCGATCATGTTGAGGGCGCCAGCAATATAGCGGCCATTGCGCTTTGCCATGATGAGCAAGGTGTGGTCAGCCAGTCTTTCGCTGAGGAGTGAGAAGAATTCCCGGTTGAGGTAAGGCGAACCCCATTTGCGATTGCCAGTGTCTACATAAAACTCATAGAACGCGTCCCAGTGGCTTTCCTGTAAATCCGGGCCGGTGATCCATTCCACCTCAATATCGTGGTCCAGCGCGGTCTTACGCTCCTTGCGGATGCTTTTGCGCTTGCGGGAGGATAAGACCTCCAGAAACTCGGTGAAGTCGCTGTAGCCGTTGTTCTCCCAATGGAACTGCTGGTCTGTTCGTAACAGAAAGCCTTCGTCGCCCAGTTCCTTCCACTCCTGCTCAGTGAGGAAAGTGAGATGAGCTGATGAGCCTTCGATGCGTGTTGCCAGCTCTTTCAGGCCTGTGGTGAGGATCTTGATCGTTTCTGGTCGGTTGGCCTGCGGTGAGATCAGCAGGCGGCGTCCCGGTACTGGTGTGAAGGGAATGGAGCATTGCAGTTTGGGATAATAGTTTCCGCCAGCACGCTGAAATGCTTCAGCCCATGGATAATCGAAAACGTATTCGCCCTGACTGTGGCTTTTTGCATAGGTTGGGATGGCAGCGATTGGTTTGCCATTTTCTTCCCACCAGATGTGTTGCGGGATCCAGCCTGCGTCCCATCCGACGCATCCGCTTTCTTCCAGTGCTTGTAAAAAAGCATGTGAAAGCATTGGGTTAAACTCGCAAACTTGAGAAGTTGATTCAGTTTGCAAGTTTGGTGCGGATTGGATCGTTTCAGGTGAATCGATCCAATCCTGTTGATCGTAAAGGATCGGCGGCGTGCCGGGATTTGCCAGTGCGTCCCAGTCGGTGCTGGGTATCTCATCCAATGATGAGAGAACTTTCAGAACGGGTGATGGTGGTACTGGCAAATCAATTGGTCCTAAAGTGGATCTTCGTTTGGGTTGAAGCCCTCGAAGACAATCTGGTCAGCGTGTTTGGCCGCGTTGAGGCGATCTTCTTTGGTTCTGACAGTCCATGTCATGGTTGGCAGGCCGTAGAACTCACGCAGGAAGCTTGGGCCATCAGCAGGCAAATCTTTTACGAAGAAGGAGACGAAGTGTGGGTCTGTTCCTGCCATGTGCACCATCCAGGAGATTTTCTCGATCTCGTGTTCTGTCAGGTGCAGATGATCGTTCTCGCTCAGCGTGGTCATGGAGATGCAGCCACGCGGGATTTGCGGTGCCACGTCCTTCATGGTCCGAAGCATCTTCGGGTCAAAGGATTTTATTGCTGCCGGACCTTTATAAACGCTGAGGATTTTGGCGATGGTTTTAATGAACTCATCCTGACCTTCTGCAAGGTTCAGGGTTTTGATTTCAATAACCAGCGGCACCTTGCCATCGACCAGGTCGAGCAGTTCTTGCAGGGTCCACATTGGATCAATGGAGCCGCGCATGGAGAGCTTGCGCAGGTCAGCCAAATCGAAGTCGATGACCTTGCCTTCGCCGTGTGTCAGGCGCTCAAGGTTCGGGTCGTGAAATACGATGACCTGACCGTCTTTGGTTTCCTGAAGGTCGACTTCAATGGCGAAGTTGTTTTCAACGGCAGCTTTGACAGCAGACGGGGTGTTTTCAAGAATGCCTGCTTCTTTGTTATGGAAGCCGCGGTGAGCGATTGGGCGGGCGGTGAGCCAGGAGAGATCTTGCATGGATTATTCGAACTTGCTTCTTCAATAAACGGGAGGTGTTTTGTGTGATCAGAACACAATTAGTCAGCAACTTCGAAAATTGCTTCGATCTCAACTGCTGCGTTGAACGGGAGTGAGCCAGCGCTGACAGCAGAGCGTGCGTGACGGCCAGCATCACCCATTGCGGCAACCATGAAGTCGGATGCGCCATTGATGACTTTTGGCTGGTCGCCGAAGTCGCCATTGGAGTTGACGAAGCCAACGATCTTGACGAG
The DNA here is from genome assembly GCF_001623085.1 of Pseudovibrio sp. W74. Classification (NCBI taxonomy): domain Bacteria; kingdom Pseudomonadati; phylum Pseudomonadota; class Alphaproteobacteria; order Hyphomicrobiales; family Stappiaceae; genus Pseudovibrio; species Pseudovibrio sp. W74. Next base: position 53,939 of record NZ_LMCJ01000016.1, on the reverse strand, counting down.
GCGGACGATTTGGGAGAGGTCACCGGTGGCAGCTTTTGCCTGTGCCAGCAGATTGATTGCGCAAAGACGTGCTGCTTCCACACCATCTTCGATGCTCAGGTCAGCGCCAACCTTGCCGGTTTTTGCGATCTTGCCGTCCTGCATTGGCAGCTGGCCGGAGATGAAAAGCTGATTTCCGGTTTTTACGAAAGGCACATAATTTGCAGCAGGAGCAGCAGCTTCCGGCAGTGTGACACCAAGCTTTGCGAGGTTTTGCTGGATTGTATCAGACATTCGTTTTCCCTCCGGTCGGAATGTTCTTTTGCAATAAGTGATGCAAATCCACGAAAACTCAAGAGTTTATCTCTTCACGAAGCCGTGGTCTGCAAGGTGAGGCGCAGACTCACATTAGAATCACTATGGTTGCAAGAGTGCAGGGGGCGTTGTCTACGTGGGAAACGTGTATCTAATTTGAAAGATTTACCCTAGCACCGATTTCCTTGGTGGAATGTTTGCGTTGGCGGTGGCGTTTATGCACTCTTTGAGGCTGGAAGAGAGGCATGCCCACGTGTCTTTTGTTCCGACATGATCGGAGGTTTTATGCTGAAACTACGCTTGAGACATGGTCTTCGCGGGATTGCAGGTTCTTCCCTCTCTATGAGTTTTCTGCTGTTTCCCTCGTTAGGCAGTGCTGCCGATCTTCAGCCTCACAAAGCCGTTTATAACATGCGATTGTCGAGCGCCCAAAATGGCGCGGACATTTCTGATGTGAACGGGCGCATGGTCTATGAGCTTTCCGGTTCTGCCTGTGATGGATTTACTGTGGACCTGCGTTTTGTGGTGATGAGTGTTGATGACGAGGGGCAGGAGACTATCACTGATCTGCGCAGCACCTACTTTGAAGCACCAGACAATTCTCAGCTTTCATTTGCCTACAAAACCTTCATCGATGATTTTTTGGCCGAGCAAGCACAAGGTACAGCGGAGCATCAAAGCTCCAAAGTGGACGTGGATTTGAGCGGGCCAGATGAGAAGACGCTGAGCTTTGATGGTTCCATCATGTTTCCGCTGCAGCATCTGCACAGCGTGATTGATGGTGCAGCTGGTGGGCAGCACTTTATGGTTTCCAAGCTGTATGATGGCAGTGTTACTGGTGAGCAGTTGTTTGAAGCCACCACTGTTGTTGGCCGCAAGCTGGCTGATTCTTTGGCGCAGCGTTCCGATCAGCTTTCCCTGCCGAATGCTCTGGGACATGCAGATGCCTGGCCGGTTTCTATCGCTTATTTCAACTTAAGTGATGGTGCGCGTGGTGAGCGGACGCCGGACTACCAGTTACGGACAGTGCTTCATGAAAACGGTGTCACAAGAAGCATGAATCTGAATTACGGTGTATTTGAGCTGGAAGGTGCTTTGGTTGAGTTGGATCTGAAGCCTATTGTGCATGTCAGTACATGTGGAAGCTCCGTGGCGCTGGAGGAAGAAGTGAGCGCACCGTTTGCAGGGGCGATCAAGAAAGAGCAGCTGCGGTAGCTCAGCGTTTGCTCGGTGCCTTTATGGAGCGGCCAAGTGAGACGACTGAGCTGTCTTTGAATTTTCCACGCAAGGCATCCATTGCCCGTTCTGCTTTGGCGCGTTTTTCTGCTTGTTCGTCCAGTAAGTCTTCCGGATCGGCCTGATCTGCCGGGCCTAAATCTCCAATCCCTACACCAATGAGGCGAAATCGCATTTTGCCGTCGGCCACATTGTGCAGCAGATCGTCTGCTGTGCGGAAAATCTTGTCGGCCAGTTGGGTGGGATCATGCAGCATGCGCGAACGGGTGATGGTTTTGAAGTCGGCTGTTTTGAGTTTCAGCGTGACGGACCTGCCAGATTTTTCTGCCTTCTTGGTGCGGTAGGAGACCTTTTCAGTCAGCGCCCAAAGGCTTTTTGAAAGCTGAGTGACGTCAGAGACATCCGTGTTGAATGTGGTTTCGCCACTGATGCTTTTTGCGCCTCTGTTTGAGGAGACGTGCCGGTCATCTTCCCCCTGACACAGTTTTGCAAGGCGCAAGCCCATGGCGCCGTATTTGCGCGCGAGGTCTGTCGGGTCTTTGAGCTGCAACTGGCCGATGGTTTTGATGCCGTCCCGTTCCAGCTTGCCCTGAAACACCTTGCCAACGCCCCAGATGACGCTGGTTGGCTGTTTGGCGAGGAATTCTTTCTTCTCTGCATCCCCAATGACCGAGAAGCCGCGGGGTTTGTCCAGGTCTGAGGCGATTTTGGCGAGGAATTTGTTGGGTGCGAGGCCAACGGAGACTGAGAGCCTGAGTTCTGTCTGGATCTTGTTCACGAACTGGACGAGTAGTTCTGCTGGTGTCGCGCCATGAAGTTTCTGCGTGCCGGAGAGGTCGAGGAAGGCTTCGTCAATGGACAGGGGTTCGACAAGCGGGGTGAGTTTTTCCATCTCTTCGCGAATTTGGCGGCCAACCTGAGAGTACAGTTCCATGCGCGGTTTGATAACGACTGCGTCCGGGCAGGCATCGAGTGCCTTGAACATGGGCATGGCAGAGCGCACACCGTAAATGCGGGCGATGTAACACGCTGCGGAGACAACGCCGCGCTGGCCACCGCCGACAATGACAGGACGATCTGCCAGCTCTGGGTTCTCGCGCTTTTCGACGGAGGCATAAAATGCATCGCAGTCGATATGCGCGATTTCGAGTGTATCCAGTTCTGCGTGGGCAAGGATGCGCGGGCTGCCGCATTTGGGGCAACGCGTCAGGTCTGCCCGAAACCTGTGTGTGCAGTCCCTGCAGAGTGCTTTGAGGGGAGTGGTGGCCTCAGGTGCCATGGAAGCCAGACCTTAGATTGCTTTTGGAGTTCAGGTGCAGGGTCTGTAGCATGACCTAGTCCTCAATCTCCCAGGAAATTCGTGCGCCGCCCACATAAAACACGGAATTGCGCATCTGGTCTTTGTCCCATTCCTCAATCGTCCAGTCTTTTGAGTTGACGGGATCAAAGTTCAGGAAAAACTTGTCTTGCAAAAACATGCCGACAATAGGGTGTTTGATAGTGGTGTAGGCGCCGCCGCCCGGTTCGTGGAGTTTGAACTCAAGACTCTCTTCGACCCTGATCTTCAGCTTGCTGATGGCCCCTTGTGGTGATGTCGCCGGACGCTGGCAGTCATGCGCAGCAAACTCCAGGAGCATGGAGCCGGGGGCACCGGATACACCGGAGGTGAACAGGGCACTTTGCAATATCGCCCCGTTTAAATGTCCAAAACGCTCCAGAAAATACTGAAGGGTCGTGCTTGAAAGTTGTTCCACGCTTGGATTCTCTGGTTTTGTGAAAGGTTCACTTACAGCTGTGAGCTTACCTTACCGCAGCGACCAGCAGATTTTCAATAAAATCGCCTGTTTCTTTCCAGCAATTGCTCTTCAGGGCAACGTTTGGCAGATCTCCGGCGGTTGCGAAGAAGCGTGAGTCAGCAATGAAATGTACGAGCTGTACGTGAGGTGTGCTTTTGCCGACGGAGATAATGTTGGTTGGGCTGTCGTCAATGAAAATAACCGGGTGATGGCCCCGTTTAGCGCATAAAGCCGCAACAGCTCCGCCTTTCGGGCCTTCGTTGGTGACGAGCGGATAGTCCATGCCAAGACGTGCGAGCAGGTTTTCACGGGCGGATTTGTTGTGGCTCCCGGGCAAGTTAGTCAGGATGACGATGTCACAGAGCTTCGACAGGCGCTCAAGCTGTTCAGCAGCATGTGGAACAGCTTCCTGCTTGCCGACCTCGCTTTCGAAGAAGTCATGAATGACAGCCATACAAGCATCATCTGTCAGGTTCTCGCCAGTCTGCGTGTAGACCATGTTTGCCTTGAGGCGGTAGGCGGTTTCCTTGAAGGCGACGCCATGATCTTTCATGAAACGCTCAAGGTGCGGGATGAATTGCAACAGAACTTCGTCCACGTCGCAGATGAGGAGCGGATGGGCGCGTTTTTCGATCTCTTTGATTTGCTGCAATGCGCTGGCGTTTGCGGTCTCAATGTTGGGCAAGGAAATCTACGCCTCCAGCAAGTTTAAGATGAGCTGCGGCAATCATGGTCGGGCGAACACCGACACTTTCTGTGTAGGCGAGCAGTAGTTGCTCGTCCTGCATCAGGAATTCAAGGACGCCTGCCAGGAAGCCCGGCTCGGCTGCCGCGTCGCGAATCTCTTGAGGCCCAATCCCGGCTAAAGACAGGAAGCGACCGAGCTGTTCGGGCTCGCTGCCAAGAAATGTAAGGGCACCAATTGCAATTTCCTGTGCAGTATCTTCGGTCAAACTGCCGGTTTTGCCTAAATTCATTGGTGTTTGCCTTTCTGAAACGAATCCGAATTAACTATGTAGCAGGAAATTTAGTGTGGGACTTGTCCCAATGCCAGTCGCAACGCGGCTGCATCACACCTTTATTTATGGCTAAACCATTTTTGGGGCGGCATTCTGTGCAGGACTGAACTGATGCAAAAGACCGTGCTGATTGTTGAAGACAACGAACTCAACATGAAGCTGTTTAACGATCTGCTTGAAGCTCATGGATACGCGACCTTGCAATCTCGCAATGGCATGGAAGCGCTTGAGCTTGCTCGTGCACATAAGCCGGATCTGATCCTGATGGATATCCAGCTGCCTGAAGTTTCAGGGCTTGAAGTGACCAAATGGATCAAAGAGGATGATGACTTAAAGATCATTCCTGTGATTGCGGTGACTGCTTTTGCCATGAAGGGGGATGAGGAGCGCATTCGCCAGGGCGGATGTGAGGCCTACATTTCCAAGCCAATCTCTGTTGGCAACTTCCTGGAGACAGTCTCAGGGTTCCTGAAGGACACATAATACAGCCGTGATTAGTTGTGATTGTGGTTAATTGGTAAATTGTGCTCAGCTAGAAGTTGTGGGTTTACCGATCCTCAGAAAGCAAAGCTTTAGTAACCTGTTTGATCTTACCAGTTTTCATTGAGTGAAAGACTCTCATCAAAAGTCGTAGGTCTTTGAAACTAGATGAAATCACCGAGTGAGTCTTGCAGGGACTGTTGGGTTTCTGTGCGTATGCCTCTTGATAATCGGCGGTTTCTTTCCTTTTGTTGTGTATAGGTGAAGAATCCCCTCCATTTTCAGGAGCGCAATTACCTTAAAGCTTTACTAAAGTCGTAAATGTTGCGATGGTGATATACGAAATCATCAGCTTCATGAAATTATTGACTGTAAAATTGCAGTATTGGCCTTTGGTTGATTGAATAGGTCCCGGCAATACTGCTTCATAGTTTCCCTACGGAGCGCTCAGGTCCGCCGCATCTCCTGGGTCCGTGGGGTTGGCCGGCGAGTAAGCGGGTTCTGAGTGGCCTCCTCGTGTCATCCGGTTCTCGCCGGCCACCACTTCTTTCCAATAGTAGAGGATTGACGCTCACAGGCATGGGCCTGTGCATCTGGTGCTGTTTGCGCTGGATTCTGCGCGTCTGTGCCAGAGTTAGTGCGTGGAGGGCTTGCAGGAGGCGTGAAGCTGGTGTGATCGGTCATTCGGGGCGGTTTTCTTATGTGTCAAAGTGATCGTGGTGGCCAATTCTCGTTGAATTTGAAGCGGAATTGACCGTATTGACCGGACTATACTCAGTCCAATTCCTCTTGTGTGAGGAAATGTTGTCCACCCCTGACAATTGAGTGGTTCGAGCGTGCAAGCGTGTTGGTTGAGGAGTGCTCAGTTAGCGATTCTTGTTTGCGCTTGAGTGCTGGAGGGGCTGTCGTGAGAACGCGCTCTTGAGAGCGCATACAAAAAAGGCGCTTGCAGACTGCAAACGCCTTTTTTGAAAATTCAGATGAAGCCAAGACTTACTTGATCTTGGTTTCCTTGAACTCAACGTGCTTCTTTACGACTGGGTCGTATTTACGCTTCACCATTTTTTCGGTCATGGTGCGGGAGTTCTTTTTAGTCACGTAGAAGTAGCCGGTGTCCGCAGTGGACTGCAGCTTGATCTTAATGGTGGTCGCCTTGGCCATCGCTAAGGATCCTGTCTGTTTTCGGCCTTTTTAAAGAAGTGGCCGGTTGTTTTGTTTGTCCCGGTGGCACCCTCACACCTTCGCTTCGGGTAGGGTGCGCTTCCGGGGAAACTTTGGGAATTCAGCGCGCACATTACTAATCACAGGGCTAAAGTCAAGATGCATTAGGGCGCTGAGCCGAGTCTTGTCCCCCTTATCAGGCATATAATTACATATGCGCCCAAGAAACCTGCAAATACCAGTGGTAGTCCGTCCGCACCCCACGCGGAAAGAGCAAGTCCGGTGCTGGCAGGGCCCACCAACTGGCCAATAGAATACATGAGAACGAAGGCCGCATTGGCGGAAGCCAGATTAGCCCCATCAAAGCGTGCACCAAGGTGTGTGAGGCCAACTGTGTAGAGCCCGGCCACGACACCGCCCCAGACAAAGAGAAGAGCGCAGATGCCATAAAAACTGCCGGAGAGCGGGATCATAAGCAGTGCGCCGATCACGCCAATAGCTCCGCAATAGACCAACAGATGACGGCGGTTCATGCGATCAGAGAGCATTCCCAGCGGGATCTGGAGTACCATGTTGCCGGCAGCCATTGCCGAGACAAGCAGGGTCGCAGTTTGCGCTGTCAGGCCAATCTTGAGGCCGAACAAAGGAAGCAATGATATGCCTGATTGTTCCACAGCTCCGAAGACAAATCCGGCGAATGTGGCAGCTGGAGCTATCCACAAAAATGCATAGAGCTTTGAGGTCGCTTCACTTTCGATTCTCGGTGCAGCGTTGAAACCGATCAACACAGGTAAGGCTGCAATAATGATGCCTGCGCTTGCCAGCAAGAATGGGAGTGCGCCTGTTGTGCCCGCAAATGCAAGTACCAGAGGCCCTGAGGCAAAGCCAAGGGCCAGCACAGTTGCGTAAACGCCCATGAGGAAGCCTCTGTGCTTTGAAGGTGCCAGTGCGTTGATCCAGAACTCGGAGAGGATGAAGGCAGAGGTTGTTGCACCGTGGAACAGCAGACGGAGTGGGAACCATGCCCAGAAGTTTTCAAACACAAAAAAGAAGGGCAGGGAGAAGCCTGCGACCAACAGGCTGATCAGGAGCGCCTGAGGTGTGCCCAGTTTGCGTGCAAGGTAAGGGCCGACCGGTGTCGCAACAATGGAGGCGACGCCGGAGAATGCGGTGTTGATGCCGATCCATGTGTCGCTGACACCGCGATACTCAAGCGTGAGTGCAAGCAGAGGCAGGCTTGCGGACAGAGAAAGGCCAACAGCTGTGATCGCCGCGATGGCTGCAATGATGCCGCGAACCTGTTTCGGTGAGAGGGAATTGGCTAAAGTGCCCGATGTCTGAAGCATTTACACAACTGCGTTTCAAGCTCGTTACGAGCAGGTGCTTTCGTCCATATTGCGCTCATATACATTCACGCGTCATGTTCTAAAGCCGTGTTTCATGCGTGTTCTTGTCCGAAAAACAGATCTGCTTTCCGGGGATACGCTCTAAATGCTTCTATCAGGAAAAGTGCAAGGCGCAACACATAGTATCGTGGCGATATATGTTTGTTGCGCCTTGGATAATCAGAATTAAATTTCTTCGCGCGCGAAGCCGTCATTCTTCCAGTAGTAGTATGGCACAGGGCCATCTGGAGAAAGATCCGGGTCTTTGGCAAGGCGATTTTCAAGATCTGTCAGGACAGCCAGAGTGATGCGTGGCAAGTCCAGCTCTTTGCACTGCTCAATTGGCAGCCACTGGAGCTCTTCCAGCTCTTCTGTTGGTCCAATGCCGGTTTCCAGCTTGTGCGCAATCTGGTTCGCCCATACAGCGAAGAACCGTGCATCAAAGCGGCGGGTCCTGCCTGGAGGGGTGATTGCACGGGCAACGTAGCGAAGTGGCTCAAGATCCGGCAGGATGCCCAGTTCGTCAAAAGCTTCAAAGCCTGGACCTGCTGGTTCGCTTGGGCCTTCGGTTTTGCGGCCAACAAACAGGCCTGCTTCCTCGTAGGTTTCGCGAATGGCAGCAATTGCCAGCGCACGCAGGCGGCTTTCAGTCTTTATCTGCTTTTTGTCGTAGTTGAGTTTGGCGAGAACATCTGGATGATAGTCACGTACATATCTTACACGGCTGTCTTCAGAATCGACACGGCCACCTGGGAACACGAATTTGCCAGGCATGAATTTGTGCGCCATATGACGCTTGCCCATCAGCAGATGCAGGGAGCCATCGTCCTTGCGATCCAGAATAAGCAGTGTGGAGGCGTCTTTTGGCCTCAAAGGCTGAGCGGCCGGGTTGTTGTTTTCTTCCGCTCGCTCAACTTTGACTTCTTTCGTCAGGTCTTCCGTGGACATTCCTTACCTCTGATTGGCGCGTGTTGGGCCAAAACTAGGTGCTTTGCCGGCAGTTGCAAAGCCATCCATACGTAGTGCCCATTGCAAACCAACCAAGGCGCCCTTGATTGGGCGCAGGAGAGACAGAGACATGATGATGGTTAAAGGCAGCCAGACGGCCATGTGGAGCCACATAGGCGGCACGTAGGCCATCTCTACCCACATGGCCAGCGCAACGACGACGTGACCAACGATAAAGATAGTGAAATAGGGCGGAGCATCATCTGCGCGGTGGTGGTGAAGTTCTTCACCACAGTTGTCGCAGGACTGTTTCACGCTCAAGTAACCGTCGAAGACAGAGCCAATGCCACAGGAAGGGCATTTGCAGCGCATGCCACGCAGCACCGCTTCTCCGGTATTCCGATCTTGATGGGTATTCATTTATACCTGCCTTTTCCGTCCCGTAAATGCAGGGGAGCGCACGTTCTTTTTATGTGCGCTTCCGCTTATTTCCGTTTTTTGACCGGTGTAAACCTTTTGGCTTGCTGTTGTTTCTTGCTTGCCAACCCTTGTGCTTAGCAACCCGTCCCGCTGCTTCGCCCTTGGATTTGCCTTTTGTGAGCATTTCAAACCGTAAAGAGCCCGCAAATGGGGCGGCTTCCACCAGTTTGACCTGCACTGCGTCACCAAGTTGGTAGGTTTCACCAGTTGCTCTGCCCACGAGGGCATGAGCCGATTCTACATATTCGTAGTAATCCATACCAATGGTAGATGCAGGAATGAAGCCGTCTGCGCCATTTTGTAGCAGTTTGACGAACAGGCCAGATTTGGTCACTCCGGCAATTCGCCCAGAGAATTCAGCCCCAATTCTCTCGCAAAGGTACAGGGCAATCAGTCGGTCAATGGTTTCGCGTTCAGCCAGCATCGCCCGTCGTTCTGCCGCAGAAATCTCGGCTGCAATGGCAGGTAGCTTCTCTTCGATGCCGTATGGCAAGCCATCATCCCCGAGGCCGAGTGCACGAATGAGTGCGCGGTGCACTATCAAATCTGCATAGCGGCGAATAGGGGATGTGAAGTGTGCATAACGTCGGAGGTTCAAGCCGAAGTGTCCGATGTTCTCGGCATTGTACTCTGCTTGTGCCTGTGAACGCAGCACGACCTCTGACACCATGGTAGCGCTTGCGGTGTCTTTGAACTTGTCGAGAATGTTGTTGAACACAGAAGGACGCAGGCCGCCAATGTGAGGCAGTTTGACGTCCAGCGTGGAGAGGAAATCTCTCAGGTTCTCCAGCTTTTCCGGTGTCGACGCATCGTGCACACGATAGAGCAGGGCAGAGTTGCGTTTCTCAAGCTCTTCTGCTGCTGCGACGTTCGCCTGGATCATGCACTCTTCGATGAGTTTGTGCGCATCCAATCGGTCAGGAACGACGATCTGGTCAACGGTGCCGTCTTCTTTCAGCAGAATACGGCGTTCCGGGATGTCGAGTTCCAGCGGCTGGCGTTTGTCTCGGCCACGTTTCAGGATCTCATAGGCAGCCCACAATGGCTCAAGAACCGGTTCCAGCAGCGGGCCGGTTTTGTCGTCTGTCACGCCTTCAATGGCTTTTTGGGCCTGTTGATAGGAGAGCTTAGCCGCGCTGCGCATGATGACGCGATGGAACGAGTGGGATGTTTTCTTGCCGTTCTTGTCAAAGACCATCCGTGTTGCGATGGACGGGCGGTCTTCGTTCTCGCGCAAGGAGCACAAATTGTTAGAGATGCGCTCAGGTAGCATTGGGATTACGCGGTCAGGGAAATAGACCGAGTTGCCGCGCAGCAGTGCTTCCTTATCCATCGGGGAGCCCGGTGTGACATAGGCTGCGACGTCTGCAATTGCGACGTAAACGATGCAGCCGCCTTCGTTCTCCGGGCTGTTGTCCAACTGAGCATAGACCGCGTCATCGTGATCTTTTGCTGTCGCAGGGTCGATGGTGAGGAGCGGGATGTCACGCCAATCTTCACGGCCCTTGTGGCCAACAGGCTTGATGTTTTCCGATTCAGCAATGACAGCTCCTGGGAACTCATTACGAATACCCTGTGTGTGCAATGCGATTTCGGAGACAGCCATTTCTGAGGTGGTGGACCCAAAGCGTTTGACGATGCGGCCACGCGGTGTGCCGTATCGTCCGACTTTGTGGACTTCGATCTTTACGAGGTCACCGTCTTCAGATTCCATCAGCTCACGCGGATCCAGATCGACAGCGCGCTGCTTGCGGTCAACTGGTTCCAGAGTTGCCGCTTTGGTTGCCTTGTTGATGCGCAGGATGCCAAGGACGTCGGTGTCCTGGTTCTCCAGACGCTTCATCACGCGCACGACGTGTTTGGCTTCGGGGGATCCATTCTGATCGTCCAGCAGTTTCACAAGGGCGCGGTCGCCGATGCCTGGGACGGGGTTGAATTTGTTTTTGTTCTTTTGCGACAAGACGAGAACGTTCGGTGGCTCTCCATGCTCTTCATCCCAGTTCATCGGGATGCCGAGGAGCTCACCGTCAGCAGTTCTGCTTGTGATTTTTACAACAAAGACAGGAGGAAGATCGCCTGGACGCAACATGCGTTTCCGGCGTTTTTCGAGATGACCAGCTTCAGTCAAATCTCTCAGCATTCGTTTGAGGGGGATGCGCGCGGCGCCGACGATACCAAAATGGCGGGCGATTTCGCGTTTACCAGCTTTGCCGGGATTGTCGGCAATAAACTTCAGAATGTCTTCGCGGGATGGCATTTCTGCCGGTCCCTTATGTCTTTTTTCAGTGGCCTTTTTTCGGCTCAATGTATCTCATCCAGTGCGGCCTTTATGCCGCGAAAAGGGGCTCCCGATAAACGGAAGCCCTTATGTTTCGTTGTCCGGAGAGTAACGGGGATCTTAATCCTTCTTCGCGTTGATCAGCTCGATTGCCTGTTCGCGGGTTACCGTCTCCGGGTCTGTTCCTTTTGGCAGGGAGGTGAACTCCTTGCCCCATTTGATCCGAACGCCGAGGCGGCCACTGTCGCGCAGCTCCATCGCTCCACCATCCGGATGATCGCCAAGTTCTTTCAGTGCCCCTTTGGGCGCTGCTTTCTTGGCCGTTGTTTTCTTTGCAGCTGCCTTTTTGGCAGGCGCTTTCTTCTTACCTTTTGTTGCTGCCTTGGCATTTACAAGCTCTGTTGCCTGTTCCAGCGTGACAGCTTCTGGTGCAACGTCCTTTGGAAGGGTTGCGTTGATCTTTTCCCACTTCACGTAGGGGCCATAACGACCGCTGTATACGTTGATGGCGCCGCCATCGGGGTGGTCACCAAGTTCTTTGAGTGGTTTTGCGGCAGCTCCGCGGCCTCCGCCCTTGGCGCGCTTTTCTGCCAAAAGGGTTACGGCGCGGTTGATGCCGACGGAGAAGACTTCGTCCGGGCTGTCCAGGTTGGCATAGGTGCCATCATGTAGCACGAATGGTCCAAAACGGCCCAGGCCTGCGGAAATGGTCTTGCCATCTTCTGGATGGGTGCCGACTTCGCGTGGCAAGGAAAGCAACTGAAGGGCTTTCTCCAGATCCAGATCGGCAGTGCTCCAGCCACGTGGCAGGGACGAGCGCTTTGGTTTAGCTTCTTCACCTAGCTGTACATATGGGCCGAAACGGCCTGTGCGCAAGGAGACTTCCAAACCGGTTTCCGGATCAATGCCCAAAACCTGAGGTCCGTCTGCTGCTGCGCCCGCATCAGATGTACCGCCTGAGGTGAGCTGACGTGTATAATCACAATGTGGCGGATTTTCGTTTGGTTCTTTGCCGTCTTTCTTGTTTTTGTTGTAGTTGGAACAACCAACAAACGCGCCGAATTTGGAGACTTTCAATGACAAGCGACCGGTTTCACATTTCGGGCACTTGCGTGGATCAGAGCCATCTTCCTTGTCTGGGAAGACGTGTGCTTTGAGGGTTTCGTTCAGGGCATCCAACACTTCCGTGTTGGAGCGCTTAATCACCTCATCACAAATTTCGTGGAACGGGTTCCAGAAGTCACGCAAGACGGCCTTCCATTCCAGATCGCCAGCTGAGATCTTGTCGAGCTGGTCTTCAAGGCTTGCTGTGAAGTCATACTCCACGTAGCGATTGAAGAAGTCTTCAAGGAATGCAATTACCAGACGACCTTTGTCCTGTGGGATCAGGCGTTTCTTGTCCAGATCTACGTATTCGCGATCGCGCAGAGTTTGCAGCGTTGCGGCGTAGGTGGACGGGCGACCAATCCCCAGCTCTTCCATCTTCTTCACCAGTGTTGCTTCGGTGAAGCGTGGTGGAGGTTCTGTGAAGTGTTGGTTGGCTTCAATGCCTTTACGACCGAGGCTGTCGCCCTTCGTCATTGGCGGCAGGCGCTTGCTTTCCTCGTCTTCCTCATCATCTTTACCTTCTTGATAAAGGGTGAGGAAGCCATCGAAACGGACAACAGAGCCAGATGCGCGCAGGGCAGCTTTCTTGGCGCCGTTTGCAGCTTCGATGTCAACAGTGGTGCGCTCCAGTACAGCAGATTCCATCTGAGAGGCGATGGTACGCTTCCAGACCAGCTCGTAAAGGCGTGCGCCGTCTTCGTCGAGGAACTTTGCCATGTCCCGTGGGTGACGGGACAAGTCAGTCGGGCGGATCGCTTCGTGTGCTTCCTGAGCGTTTTTGGCTTTGGATGTATACACCCGTGGCTTTTCAGGAACGTACTCATCCCCATAACGGGAGCCGATGACGGCGCGCGCGCTTTGAATTGCTTCCGGAGCGATCTGCACACCATCGGTACGCATATAGGTGATCAAACCAGTGGTTTCACCACCGATATTCGCGCCTTCATAAAGCTTTTGCGCAACCTGCATGGTGCGTGCTGCTGCAAAGCCGAGCTTACGGGAAGCTTCCTGCTGAAGGGTCGAGGTGGTGAATGGTGCATATGGATTACGTCGTTGTGGCTTGCTCTCAACATTGCTGACAGAGAAGCTCGCACCTTCAAGCATCTGCTTGATCGCTGTGGCTTCCTGCTCGTTCTTAATGTCGAGGCGCGTAATCTTCTGGCCGTCAAAATTGGTGATGCGTGCCTGAACCGGTGCGTTTTCCGGTGTGTTCAGGTTTGCCAGAATGGACCAGTATTCCTGAGAGAGGAATGTCTCGATCTCGTTCTCGCGCTGACACACAAGGCGCAGCGCAACGGATTGCACGCGACCTGCTGAGCGGGCACCTGGCAGCTTGCGCCATAGAACCGGTGAGAGCGTAAAGCCCACGAGGTAGTCGAGTGCGCGACGAGCCAGATAGGCGTCGACAAGTGGCACATCCAGTTCGCGCGGATTTTTCATTGCTTCCAGAATGGAATTCTTGGTGATCGCGTTGAATACCACGCGCTCGACCTTCTTATCCTTCAGGACGCGTTTCTTTTTCAAAACTTCCAAGACGTGCCAAGAAATGGCCTCTCCTTCGCGGTCGGGGTCAGTTGCGAGAATAAGGCGGTCAGCCTCCTTCACAGCGTTGGCGATATCCGACAGGCGCTTTTGAGATTTGGAATCGACAGACCAAGACATGGCAAAGTCGTCGTCCGGCAGCACGGAGCCGTCCTTTGGAGGCAGATCGCGCACATGGCCGTAGGACGCCAGAACTATATAGTCCTTGCCCAGATATTTATTGATGGTCTTGGCTTTCGCCGGTGATTCCACAATGACTACGTTCATTGATTTCCTGGCTTTCGCGTAAATCTCGTCTTGGAATTGATAAATCAAAAACCGTTTTATGAGTCGAACCGACACAATCTCGGATGACTTCGCGGCTGTCAAATGGCCTTTTCAGATCAATTGGTCAAGAGCGGAAAAGCCACTCCCTTAATTTTCCTTGGGTCATATTTTGGTTGCGCTTGCTAATTTACGCAACCTAAGGTAATGGCTTTACTTGCTGTAACCCTCAGATTGCAAAGCGCTTTTTATCATCTGAGGCTTGTGTCATGGTTGCATAAGAAGGTTAAAAAGCTTGCGTAATTACCCGTTGCCGAAAAATGACAGAACAATCGAAACACGTGACGTAGCAGAGTACTGCGCCAAAATGTGTCGTGAATTGAGTGACATGGCGCGATCGCAGAGGCTCGACCTGCTGAGATACTTATTGCTTCTGGCTCAAAAAGAAGCGGAAGCTCAATCCGGTGGATTACCGGACCCTGTTGAGGTTGAGGGCTTGGATCTCGAAAACAACGAAACCGGCTAAGACGCAAAATTGTCACGCTCTGTCAGAATGTATCAAAGAAAGCTTGTTGGGTTTGTGGCGCTCCAAGCGTCCGGCCAGTTCGATCTCCAGCAGGATGAGTTGAAGCGTCTGTAAGGTGACACCGGTAAATCGCAGGAGCTCATCCTGATCTATGGGGGTCTCACTCAGTGCATCGATGACGGCCTGTCTGTCCTGTTCTTTGGCATTGAGTGGGCTTGAGGTCTCGTCTGCATCTGCCTGCTCCAATGCTGGCCAGCTCATAGCAGGATCATCAATCCCCTGATGAAGTGGCAGGGACATAGAGATTTTGGGTTCCATGATCTCCAGAATATCGTCAGTCGATTGAATGAGCGCAGCGCCTTGCTGGATAAGTTTGTTGGCGCCGACTGACCGAGGATCCAATGGAGACCCAGGGACTGCCAATATCTCTCGGTTCTGTTCCAGTGCGTATCGGGCGGTGTGCAGAGATCCTGATTTTTCTGCGGCTTCAATTAAGATAACACCCAATGACATTCCCGAGATTAGGCGGTTGCGGCGGGGGAAATCCCGAGCTCTCGGGTTCCAGCCCATGGGCATTTCGCTGATGGCTGCTCCGTTGGCTGCGATCATCTTTGCAAAAAGTTCCGTATTCTCTTTGGGGTAGATGGTGTCTATGCCTCCGGCAAAGGCGGCGATGGTGCCAGACGTGAGAGCGGCCTGATGCGCTGCGCTGTCGATGCCTCGTGCCAGACCTGAGATGATGGTGAAGCCTTCTGCTGAAAGGTCTCTAGCCAGTTTTGTTGCAAACTTTGCTCCGGCGACCGAGCAATTGCGGGCGCCGATGATCGCAAGCGTCTTTTGCGTGCCGGTGAGCTCTTGTTGCAACGGCTCTCTGGCTCGAACTGCGAGCAGGGGTGGCGGTGCATCAATGTGTCTGAGAAGCGGAGGATAGGCGGTCTCACCCATGGCGACGAGGCGTGCGCCCATTTTATAGAGGGAAGCCAGTTCGGCTTCGGCTTTGTCCATAGAAAAAAGGCGATAAGTTTTCTTACCGCCTCTTCGGGATAGCTCTGGCAGGGCATCAAGTGCCGCTTGTGCTGAGCCAAAATGGTTGAAAAGCTCCCGGAATGTTCTTGGCCCGACATTCTCAGAGCGAATAAGGCGAAGCCACGCAAGCCGTTGGGTATCACTTAGGTGTGGTGCCCGGCTTTTGGTGGCTGTCTCCATTTACATCATCCCTTGGAACCTATCTTGCTTTCCTTGCCTTTTAGCAGGCGGGCAATGTTCTCGTGATGTTTTGCCCATAGCAATATGCTGAGTAATCCCATCATTTGCGCAATTTGCCACTGATCGAAAGCCAGCAGAATAAAGGGAGTGACAAGACTTGCTACCAGTGCTGACAGGGATGAGAATTTGGTGATGTAGGCCGTCGCAATCCAGATGGCGATGAAGATGACACCAACCGGCCAGAAGATGCCGAGCAGGATGCCGATGTAAGTAGCAACGCCTTTGCCGCCTTTGAACTTGAGCCAGACCGGGAAAAGGTGGCCAAGGAACGCGCCTAGACCTGCAATCAGTGCTGCTTCACCGCCCATGTAAAGAGCTACAAGTACGACTGCAGCAGTGCCTTTGAGCGCATCACACAGCAGAGTGAGGGCTGCGAGTTTCTTGCTGCCAGTGCGCAGGACGTTGGTGGTGCCAATGTTGCCGGATCCGATGTTTCGGATATCGCCGTGACCTGCCATTTTTGTAAAGAGCAGGCCAAACGGAATGGAGCCTAATAGGTAGCCAAAGGCCAATGCAGCCAGATAGTAGGGTAAATCAAGGGACCAGCTGATTGGATCAGGCACGGGTGTTCTCCAGTAGTTGAATATTAAAGCAGTATGCCTGTCCTCGCGGATGAGCATACTGCTTTAAAACTTTATCGTATCGCGTGCATTGTGCCAAAGCCTCGTGGGCCGGTTCAGAGCTACACGTTAAATTGCGTCGTGATCTAGGATGCCGCCTGCAACGATGGTTGTCAAAACCCGACCTGTCAAAGTTTCGTCCTCAAAAGGGGTGTTCTTTGAGCGGGAGCGGATTTTATCTTTTTCTACGATCCATGGTTTTTGCGGGTCGAATACGATCAGGTCTGCTGGAGCGCCTTTTGAGAGGCGGCCAGCAGGAAGACCAAGACGGTCCGCTGGATTGCAGGTCATTGTTGCAAGCAGTTTGGAAAGTGAGATGTCCTCATTCAGAACGAGGCGCATTCCAGCTCCAAGCATTGTTTCAAGCCCTAAAGCACCATATTCGGCTTCTGCAAAGGGGTGACGCTTAGTTTCCACATCTTGTGGGTTGTGATCGGACATAATGATGTCGATTGTGCCATCTGCCAGTGCTTTTACCATGGCCTGACGATCATCTTCCGTGCGCAGCGGTGGCGACATCTTATGGAAGGTCCGGTAGGGGCCGATGTCGTTTTCGTTGAGCGTGAGATGATTGATGGAGATGCCTGCAGTGACATTGAGCCCGTCGTTCTTTGCTTTCTGGATGGCTTCAGCGCTTTGCGGACAGGAGATCAGGCGTGCGTGATACTTGCCTTTTGCCATGGCAACGAGGCGCATATCGCGTTCGATTGCGACGAACTCAGCCTCGCATGGGATGCCGCCCAGACCCAGCCATGAGGCCCGCAGACCTGCGTTCATGACGCCGGAGCCTGCCAGATCCTTATCCTGTGCCTGATGAACCACCAGCGCGTCGAAGTCACGAGCGTAGGTCAGCAGACGGACCAGAACGGAGGAGTTGGTGATTGGCAGTCTGTCATTGGAAAAGGCGATGGCGCCAGCTTCCTTGAGCAGGCCAATCTCGCTCATGTCCTTGCCAGCCAGACCTTTGGTGAGGGCGGCCATCGGGTGCACGTTGACGATCGCTGTGTCGCGGGCACGGCGGAGCATGAAGTCTACCAGTGCAGGATCATCAATCACCGGGTCCGTGTTGGGGCTGGTGAGGATGGTGGTTACACCGCCAACGGCTGCTGCGCGGCTGGCGCTCTCCAGCGTTTCGCGGTGTTCTGCGCCGGGTTCGCCTACGCTGACGCCCATGTCGATGAGACCGGGCGCAACGACGGCACCGTGGCAATCAACGGTCTTTGCGCCATCCGGAGTGCCCTGATTGAGAGCCTCTGCACCTGCGGCGAGGATGGTGCCGTCCTGCACAATCACTGCACCTGCTTCATCAACATTGTTTGCTGGGTCGATGATGCGGGCGTTTGTCAGGACCAGCGGGTTTACATTCTTGTACATGCGCGTGTCCTCTAGTTGTTGTCAGGAAGGTTTTGAGCAAGAGCTTCAAGCACTGCCATACGTATGGCGACGCCCATTTCCACTTGCTCGCGGATCAGACTTTGCGGACCATCTGCGACTTCTGCTGAGATCTCGACACCACGGTTCATAGGGCCGGGGTGCATGACCAGAGCATCAGGTTTGGCGTAGGAGAGTTTTTCGGAGTCCAGACCGTGATAACGGAAATACTCACGAACAGATGGTACAAACGCACCGCTCATACGTTCGCGTTGCAAACGCAGCATCATGACGATGTCGCAGCCTTTTAGTCCTTCGCGCATGTCTGTGAATACTTCGACGCCCATACTATGAATACCAGAGGGCAGTAGTGTAGAGGGAGCTATGACACGCACGCGAGCTCCCATGTTGGAGAGAAGGATGATGTTGGATCGGGCGACGCGGGAGTGGCGGATGTCGCCGCAGATGGCTACTGTCAGGCCGCCGAGGGTTCCTTTGTGGCGGCGGATGGTCAAGGCATCCAGCAGAGCCTGAGTTGGGTGCTCGTGAGGGCCGTCGCCGGCGTTGACGACCGCGCAGCCGACTTTGCGGGCCAGCAGGTGGACTGCTCCAGCGGCGTGGTGGCGAACAACCAGCAAATCAGGGCGCATGGCGTTCAGGGTTGCTGCGGTGTCGATCAGGGTTTCACCCTTTTTCACCGAAGAGGTGGAGACCGACATGTTCATAACATCCGCGCCCAGGCGCTTGCCTGCAAGCTCAAAGGAAGATTGGGTGCGGGTGGAAGCCTCAAAGAAGAGGTTGATTTGCGTTCGCCCACGCAGAACAGCTTTCTGCTTTTCTACCTGTCTGGAGACTTCGACGGCTTCGTCGGCAAGGTCCAAAAGGTAATTAATGTGGGGAGGCTGCAATCCCTCGATACCGAGGAGATGGCGATGCGGGAACGCTGAGGATCGATGTGTGGTTTTCTTGCTCATCGAAGACCCTTCTATAGGCAGAAACACCGAGTTCGTAAAGAGCTCAACAGATGTATAGTTTTTATTGTGCAAATCGCAGTTGCAACGTGCGCGCTAACCTATCAAAATCGCTGGGGCAACTCGCGGGAGGAAAAATGGATAAAGTTTCACAAGCCACTATGACAACAGGGGTAATTAATCAGGCCCCGCCATATTGTGGGTATAACCTTGCCGAGAGTGATCCAATTCTCCTTGCTGATCTGGGTGGCACGGGCTCCAACGATTCTGCACGGGAGGAGCTTATCAAGTTTGGTGAGCAGTGTGGAGCCGCAGATGCACTGGATCTGGGGAGACTGGCAAATGTTAATGAACCGGTGCTGAAAACACACGATCCGTATGGTCGCCGTCTGGATGTTGTCGAATTTCACCCGTCCTATCATGCGCTGATGCGCCGCTCTTTTGAAGCTGGCCTGCACAGTGCGTCTGTTGAGTCCATGGAGCCGGGTGGTGAGCGTGCGTTTTATAATCGTGCGCGCAAGTATTTCGTGATGAGCCAGGTGGAAGGTGGGCACCTTTGCCCGGTGACCATGACCAACGCGTCTGCCATGGCCCTTACTCAGGCCCCTGAACTTGCCAAGGTGTGGAATGAGCGCATCCTGAGCCGCAAATATGATCAACGTTTCCGCCCTGCCAGCCAGAAGATGGGTGCGAGCCTTGGCATGGGCATGACGGAGAAGCAGGGTGGGTCCGACTTGCGTCAGATCATCACTCGCGCTGAAAAGGTTTCTGACGACACTTATGTGATCAATGGACATAAGTGGTTCTTCTCTGCGCCGATGTGTGATGCGTTCCTTGTGCTGGCGAAGCTGGAAGAGGGGCCAACCTGTTTCCTTGTGCCGCGTATTTTGGAATCTGGCGAAGTGAATGGACTGGACTTCCAGCGCCTGAAAAACAAGCTGGGTAACAAGTCCAATGCCTCTTCCGAGGTTGAGTTTAACAACGCTGTTGGTTTCCTTGTCGGGGAAGTAGGTAAGGGCATCAAGACCATTTTGAAAATGGTGACACCTACCCGTGTGGACTGTTGTATTGGGTCTTCTGCCCTGATGCGGGCTGCGATTTCCAGAGCGGTTCATCACACCTCCAACCGCAGTGCATTTGGGGCTCGTCTTATTGAGAAGCCACTGATGCAGCGGGTTCTTGCGGATATGTCTCTTGATATGGCTGCAAGTGAGGCACTGGCGCTGAAACTGTCGCATTGCATGGATTTGGAAGGTGAAGACAGCCAGGCCGCTGACTTCCTGCGGATCATCACACCTGCTGCAAAATACTGGATCTGCAAGAGTGCAGAGAACGTTGCGGCTGAGGCGATGGAGTGTCTGGGTGGCAACGGGTACGTGGAAGATCACGACATGGCTCGTATCTACCGTGAAGCCCCAGTCAACAGCATCTGGGAAGGCTCAGGCAACATCATGGCGCTGGATTTGCTGCGGGCTATGCACCGTACTCCAGACAGCTTCATGAATGTGCTTGGCATGCTGGAAGCTGATCTTGGTCCTGCCGGCAAGGTGTCTGTTGAAGTGTTGCAGGCTGCAGCACGGACGTGTCTGGAAGATGAGGGTGGTGCCCGGTTGCTGACTGAACAGCTGGCGATCACAGCTGCAGCTGCTGCGCTGAAAGAAGTTGCTCCTCCAGCGATTGCCAATGCGTTTATTGAGACCCGTATGGCAGGTCAGTGGCGTTCAAGCTACGGCATGCTGGATGCACGCTATGACGCCAAGGGGATCCTTGAGTGGCTTTACCCGATCAAGTAGGCCACGACCAATAACCACGTCGGAATAGTGATTGCGGCGGCGACTGTCTGAAGGGTCAGAATTTCGGCCATCAACTTGGCGTCACCGCCCATTTTCCTCGCCAGAACAAAACTTGCCCCTGCTGCCGGAACAGAAAACACCAGTGTGACGATGGTTGCCGAGATTTCGTCAAGCCCAAGTGCGAGCGCGAAACTCAATGCGATGCCGGGTGCAAGTACGTTGCGCAAAAGCAGAGCTGTTGTAAGCGCTGGGCCCGGGCGACGCAACGCTCCTAAGTCCAAAGCTGCACCGACGCACAGAACTGCAATTGGTAGGGCTGCACTTCCCAAAAATGTCAGATAGTTTGCAATAACTTCCGGGATATAGCCACCGGAGGCGTTGATGAGGCCTCCTGCTGCAACGCTGATGATGAAAGGGTTCTTGATCAACTCTTTTGCAAGTGTTTTTGGCGAGGGGACAGACCCTCCTGCATAGATCGATAGCACAATCACGCAGAGCAGGTTTGCTGCCGGGATCATGATTGCCATGATGACCGCCACCAGCGCCACTCCTTCCTCTCCAAAACTATTGGCTGCGATTGCCATGGCGACAAAACCATTCCAACGCACAACACCTTGAAAAATGGAAGTGAAGCGCGGACCTTCGATTGCAAACTTCTGTTTTAGAAAGGGTTGCAGGACGAGGCACAGAATGGCCAGAAGCGAGAAGGTTCCCAGTACGGATATGGTGATTTCCATGACTGGCATTGCCGAGAAATCTGAGGTGCCCACGTTGATCAGGATGATCGCAGGGAACAATACCCAATAGGCCAGATCTTCCATACCGCTCCAGCGCTCTCTTGGGATGAGATTGCGGTGACGGAGGAACCATCCTGTGGCTGTGAGGAGCAAGACAGAGATGATGGCTGACAGGGCAGAGAACATGCTTATGCTTTTCAGGCTGTTGCACAGACAGGAAAGTGTCTGTGCAAGTGGATGGACAAACAGCGTATTGAGGCGCGTATCCGTTTATTCACGTAGCCTGAAAAAAGCAGAGTGGTAAAGCGCAGGGTGCCTTAAATTTTCTCAAGTGTTGTTGCTTGAGAGCTGGACCTACTCGTCCTCAAAGAGAGAGGTGCCGCCATAGTTGATGCGGTCCAGGAAGCCCTGCAGGATGTAGGAGGCAGCCATCTTGTCGACCAGCTCGGCTCGGCGGGCGCGGGAACGGTCTGCTTCGATAAGTGTGCGTGTGACCGCAGCGGTGGAGAGACGCTCGTCCCAGTAGGTGATCGGGATTTCCGTTTTCTGGGCAAGATTGCGCACAAATGCGCGGGTCGCCTGACAGCGCGGGCCCTCGGTGCCATCCATGTTGAGCGGCAGGCCAATCACGAGGCCAAAGACGCTGTGTTCCTTACAAAGATCCAGCAGACGTTCGACATCCTGCGTAAACTTCTTGCGCTTGATGGTCTCCAGCGGAGATGCAATCTGCCGACCTGAATCAGTCAGTGCCAAACCAATGGTCTTGCTGCCAAGATCGATACCGATCAGGCGGTCATCATCATAAAGCGCGTCGCAGAAATCTTCGAGAGAAAGTGAGGGATCATTTGCCATGGCGGCGAGTTAGCACGGCTTGAGAGTAACGCCAAGCAGGTAATCTATATTTTTCTCGGGGACATGCTGTTTCCTGCTGAACTGTGCAACGGCTGTTCTGATAAAGGTAAGGGTGCAAGACGATTGAGCAGGTGGATATAGGCGTGACGCAAGTGCAGTTTGAAGAGGGATGGCAGGGCATTCTGGCTCCTGAAATGGATAAACCCTACTTTCAGAAACTCCAGGCTTTTCTGGATGCTGAGGAAGCGGAAGGAAAGACCATTTATCCTCCGACAGCTGACTGCTACGCTGCCTTTAATGCAGCTGCTCTGAGTGATGTGCGTGTTGTCATTCTTGGGCAGGATCCCTACCACGGGGAAGGGCAGGCACATGGACTTTCTTTCTCAGTTCGCAAAGGCGTGAAACTGCCGCCGTCGCTTCGCAATATCTACAAGGAGTTGGAGAGCGACCTTGGTTTAGCGCCAGCAACTCATGGGTGTTTAACGCATTGGGCGGAGCAGGGTGTTTTGCTGCTCAACACGTCTTTGAGTGTGGAGGAAGCCAAGGCCGGGTCTCATGCCAAGAAAGGGTGGGCGCCGTTTACAGATGCTGTGATCAAGGGCTTGTCCGAAGCACGAGAGCATCTGGTGTTTATCCTGTGGGGCGCGCATGCACAGAAGAAGCTGGATCTGATTGATGAGAGCAAGCATCTGGTATTGATGAGTGCGCATCCATCGCCGTTGTCGGCACGGCGTGGCTTTATCGGATCAGCTCCATTTTCCAAAACCAATGCCTATCTGAAAGAACATGGTATTGCAGAGATTGACTGGAAGATCTCCTAGGGCATTACCGGAGTTTTGCCAGTGTCCGGTTACATTTAAGGGTTGTGTAACCAAATTACTACTAGTTTAGATAATATTTTAGATATCACGGATGTGCCGCGTTTCGGCACTCCGCATTGGGGGATTGGTAGTATGGATTTACAGTTTCTGGGCCATTCTGCTTTTAAGGTTCACATTCCTGGGGCAACGCTTCTGATTGACCCGTTCTTGTCTGGCAATCCGAGCTTTCCGGCAGAGATGAGTGTGGAGCAGGTGAGTGAAGGTGTTGATCATGTTCTGCTGACCCACGGCCACGACGATCATGTGGGCGATACCATCGATATCTTGAAAATGACTGGTGCAACGCTTACGGCGAACTGGGAAATCTGTATGTGGGCGCAGGACAAAGGTATTGAGAAAATCAATCCTATGAACCATGGCGGCTGCGTGAACATGGGGGCGTTTGGTGTGGCGCTGACCAATGCAGTGCACAGTTCTGCCTGTTCGTTTGATAGTGAAGGCAGCGTTGCGGATGTGTATCTGGGTAACCCTGCTGGCGTTGTGGTGATGGCTGAGGATGAGCCAACACTGTTACATATGGGTGATACGGACATCTTCTCTGACATGGAGCTGATCAACGAGATTTATCGGCCTCAGATTGGGATTGTGCCGATCGGGGATCGGTTCACCATGGGCGCTCGCACCGCATCAATGGCATGTCAGAGGTTCTTTGAGTTCCAGACCATCATTCCGTGTCACTACGGTACCTTCCCAATTTTAGACCAGAGCGCAGATCAGTTTACCGAATGCATGGAGGATGATGCATTTCGTGTGGCAAAGCTGAAACCGGGGGAGACGGTGACAGTCAATAACAGTGTTGCAGCTTCATAGCTGCATTGATTTTTGTCACTGAAACAAGAAAAGGCCTCAGCGTGAACTGAGGCCTTTTAAGTTTGAAAGGGACACATTCCGCGTTTTTTTGCTTTCACCGCGGGAGCTACGCTTAGTTGGGGGCACGCGTAGCTTGAGTGGCCTTCAAGGGAGCATGGGTGGGGTTCGCTTAAAGGTCTGCTTCTGGCGTGTGTATGATTGTTGGCCAGTTTTCATTTGCCCGGGCGATGGAAGCGTTCGGGTCTTTTAGGAAGTGACGCTGGGCGCCTGCATGGGCATTCAGGTAAAGTTTGCCATCGACGATCTTCCATTGTTCTGGCTGGATCGGAATTTTTACTCCGAAGCTCACACCAGTCGCACACCAACCACCATACTGAGGCGCGTACTTGGTTGGATCCTTTTTGAACTTGTCGAGATTTTCAGCGGAAGAGAACAGCCACGTCACGTCCTGATACTGCGTGGAATACTCTTTTTTGCCTGGAACTGGCTTGCCTTGTGTGAAGTAAGCGACCGGATCAGTTCCTTTGATTGCGTAGCCTTCTTCAACGAAGTTGGTTACGTCATCGGCCATTGCCGTCATCGGAACAGTTACAAGTGCTGACAGTGCTAGTCCAACTGCAAGAACTGAAGATTTGATCGGCATGGGCAACTCCTTCGGACTGATCTTTGAAGCCAAGTCTGGCTTGTTTCGTTTACCAGTTGATTATGGGGAACCACTGGTTTTTATCTATGTTCTGAAAACACTATGCGTGAATACCTATCTTAAGGCCAATAACGCTTCATCACCGTTTTGAGAACTGGTTGTGAGGGGAAGGTTTACTCGCTGCAAAGTGCATTTGAAGATGCGTAACTTGTTGTAGATGCAGCGTTAGTTTTGTTTATGTGTGCTTTGAGCTAATGGGTGCCATAAACGAAAGAAAGCCGCAGATTTCTGCGGCTTTCTCTAGGGCTCAATGCATATGCCACCATGAGATTTGGGGAGATGTCGGAATAGGCGCTAGGCATCGCCTATTGCAGCATATGCACTGAAGGAAACTTAGAGTTTGTCTGCTGGTACGTCGCGGATCTCAACCCAGTTTGTGTCTGCATTGGTGATCGTTTCGATTGTGCGGGACTGCATGCGCTTTACTGCACCATCGTGTGCGTTGAGGTAGAGCTTGCCGTCGACGATGTCCCAAAGCTCAGGCTTGGTTTCCAGCTTGCTGCCGAAGGATGCACCAACTGCACACCAGCCACCGTACTGCGGAGCGAACTTTGCTGGCTCTGCAACGAATTTGTCACGGTTTTCAGCGCTGGAGAATTTCCAGGTTACGCCGTCGTACTGAGCGGTAAATTCAGCTTTACCCTGAACAGGCTTGTTTTGTGTGAAGTATGCAACAGGATCGGTACCACCAATCGCATAACCACCAGAGGTGTAGGTCGAGATTTCATCAGCGAATGCGCCGAATGTGCTTGCGGACAGGGCGGCACCTGCAATAGCCGCTGCAACAGCGATAGATTTGATTTTCATTATATTACCCTCAATGAAACAATGAACTTCGCCAGACAAACAAAGCCAGGTCAGGAAGAATGCTTTGTTTGTTCGACAACCTCGGCCCGCGGAAATTGCCCGTTCTTGCGAGGCCCAATCTTCTTGCCCCAAGAGGGTGTACAAGTGCCAATCAAGTGTCTTCACCAAGAGGAGAGCGGCTTTGATTTTTTATGATCGACTTGTAATGCTCTGAATTAACTCGGTAATTTCCCGTAGTGCCGGTTTTCTCCTGCGAACGAGGCTGGTGAAAAACACAAAACCGAGAAGTTGGTCGATGCTTGTCTCCATGGTTGCAGTGGTATTCCAGTAAACGAAAACCTGTCTGAAGTGCGTGCGCTGTTCGCCTTCTATGAGGGAAAGTTCCTCCACTAACGAAGGCTCTGAGAGCAGGGCAAGCCATGCGGTGCCCAACGGAGTGTCGTAAAGGGCGTTGAGGATGCCTGAGGTGGCGTCCTGCAAGTCATTGTGAAAAGAAGACATGCCGGGGTAGATGGGGGGAACCTGGCGGAACCCGTAGCGCAGGGCTTCGAGAGTCAGACCTGCTTTGTTTGGCCAGCGGCGATACAGCGCTTGTTTGGACGTGCTTGCTGTCTGCGCAATTTGCTGGGTTGAGGTGCCGTGATAGCCATCCGTTGCCAGTGCTTTGAGCGTTGTAGTCAGGATCAGACGGGTGAGTTCGTTGTTTTGTGGGCGGCCTCTTGGTGTGGTCGGCTCAGGCATCAGGAAAACCTCTCCGCATACTCAGAGGGTGTGATGCCAAAGTTTCGCTGGAAGGCACGGCGCAAGTTTTGGATATGCCCGAAACCGGACAAATGAGCTGCCTGTTTGATGGAGCTGCGTTTGAGAAGGGCTGTTCTGGCAAGATCCAACCGAAGACGCTCTACGAACTGAGCTGGGGTCGCGCCAATGTCTTCTTTCAGGCGGCGGTGCAGAGTGCGCGTGGAGACACCTGCTGATTTTGCCATGTTCTCGATGGTCCAGTCTGCCTCTGGCTCTGACAGAATGATCTCTGAGAGTTTTGCGATGTTGGATTGACCGGCGGCTTGCAGGGAAAGGGCGGAGGAGAACTGGGCTTGTCCCCCATTGCGGCGCAGGTAGACCACCAGCTCCTGCGCGGTCTTCAGTGAGATCGCAGCTCCCAGATCTTGCTCGATGAGGTGCAAGGTCAGGTCGATGCCTGCAGTGACACCTGCAGAGCTGTAGACATTGCCTGCATTGACGAAGAGTTGGTTGAGCTGCCAGTTCACATTTGGGAACTCTGTTTGTGCTGTGGAAGCGCGGCTCCAATGGGTGCTGGCTTGCTTGCCATCTAAAATGCCAGCGTCGGCCAGAATAAGTGCGCCGGAGCAGATGGAGATGATGCGCTCTCCGTTTGCCCTTGCTGCAGCTTTTTGAAGAAGCGAGCGAAGGGTACTGCTGCCCAGCTCTTTATCGACACGCCCTCCGGGGATGAGAAGATCAGCGGCTGGGTTCCAGTCGGATATCTTGCCATCAACGGCGATTTTGATCCCTGGCTGGGTTTCTACCGGCTGACCATCAACAGAGAGAATTCTGAGCTTATACTTGGGATGATAACTGTCTGCCGTCCAGAAAGCCTGCATCGGGCCTGCCAGATCCAGAAGGTTGATCCCGTGATACACGAGTGCATCTATATGACGGTAATGCTCGATTTGTGTGTTTGGCATGATTTGAAGCTTGAATGTCCTAACTGCCAATTGTTGTAGGCGGTAATCTCAAGGAGGTCAAAGTTTCTACGAGGAATAATTATGGGATTTTCAAAGGTAGCGGAGCCGGGGACTGCCTATAGGGCGCGCAATTTTCCGCTCATTTTGATTGCAACAGCAATCCTTTCCATGCAGATGCCAATCCTGATTGCGATCAGCGCTCTGGCAGGGTCTTATCTTGCACCCCACCCCACCATGGCAACTGTGCCGCTTGCCTTGCAGATGTTTGGTAACTTTCTGTTTGCTACACCAATCTCGCTGTTTATGGGGCGGTATGGGCGTCGGAACGGGATATTGCTGGGTGTAGTCCTGAGCATTATCGGTTCGTTGCTCTGCGTTTATGCGCTTTATTCCAATCAGTTTGTCGTGTTGCTTGTTGGGCATGTGCTTTTAGGCATTGCCACGGCGGCCTACACCTTTATGCGGTTTGCTGCATCTGACAGCGCCAGCGAAAAGTGGAAGCCCATGGCGATCTCGCTGAGCATGTCTATGGGGTTGCTCTCTGCGCTGCTTGGCCCAAGCCTTGTTGGTGTGGTGAAAGATTTTGGCGGGGTCATTCCATTTGTGGGCAGTTATCTGGCGTTGGCAGGTGTTGCTGTTGTGGGCGCGTTGCCTGTGCTTGGTTTGAGCCTGCCGCCTGCTTTGACGAAAGACCAGACTAACAAAGGGTTTGTTGCGTCCTTGAAGGTGCTGCGCCGACCAGCTGTCTGGAGTGCGACGGCGTGTGCGGGGCTCTCTTTTGGTTTCATGACTATGCAGATGTCTCCGACACCGCTTGCGATGGACTATTGTGGGTTTTCTGTTGGTCAATCCAGCGATGTAATCCGCTGGCATTTGGTCGCCATGTTTGGTCCGAGCTTTGTTACAGGCTTTATCATCCGCCGGATTGGAACAACCTCGGTCATGGTGCTGGGTTTGTTGATGCTTGCTGGGGCTGGTGTGATTGGTGCGCTGAGTGTTGAGATTTGGGCCTTCTATGTGGCTTTGCTCCTGCTGGGTGTTGGCTGGAACTTTGGTTTTATCGGCGCGACGTCTCGTTTGGTTGAGGTTGTTGCACCTGAAGATGCGCCGCTTGCTCAAGGAGCCAATGATTCAGTCGTAGCGTTGGTTTCTGCGATCTGTGCGCTTTCAACGGGCATTTTGTTCAGCACTGTTGGTTGGGCAGGGCTTTCACTCTCGGCACTTCCTTTGTTGCTGGGTCTGGCGTTGTGGTTGGTGGTGTCGGGTGTGCGTGGGAGATCTCTGGAATATGCTTCTTATTAATCGGTACTGATTGGTTCCGTAATATCGAGAATATGAGGGATGAACAGCAGGGCAGTGATTGTTCTGCTGTTTTTTTGTGTTTATAGCTCTTTGCCATGAATTCGAGGCGGGCAGTCTTTTGCCCCCGTAATTTCGGAGTGAAACATGTCGGTTGATCTAAACACCGTAAAACGTGTTGCCGGTCTGGCGCGCATCAAGGTTGATGACGCGCAGGCGGAGAAAATGACTGGTGAGCTGAACACGATCCTTGGTTTTGTTGAGCAGCTGGATGAGGTGAATGTTGACGGCGTTGAGCCAATGACCTCTGTGGTTGAAACCACCATGAAGAAGCGGGCTGACGGCCAGAGCGATGGCGGTTATGCGGACAAGATCGTTTCTAACGCGCCAGTGCATGAAGACAACTTCTTCACCGTGCCTAAAGTTGTTGAATAAGCGCCCGATTTCACAAGGATAATGACTGTGTCTGATCTTACCAAACTGACGATCGCAGAGGCGCGCGATAAGCTTGCTGCCCGCGATTTTACTGCAACTGAACTGACTGAGAGCTACCTCGGTGCCATCGAGTCCGGCAATGAGGCGCTGAACGCTTATATTGCTGTAACTGGCGATATTGCCCGTGAGCAGGCCAAAGCGTCTGACGCAAAAATCGCTGCTGGCGAGGCGCGTCCGCTGGAAGGTATTCCTCTCGGCATCAAAGACCTTTACGCGACGAAGGGTGTTCACACTCAGGCGTGTTCTCACATCCTCGATGGCTTTAAGCCAGAGTATGAGTCCACCGTCACGCAAAACCTGTTTGATGACGGTGCTGTGATGCTGGGTAAGCTGAACATGGACGAGTTCGCGATGGGCTCTTCCAACGAGACTTCCTTCTATGGTGACGTTGTGAACCCTTGGCGCCGCAATGGCACTGAGACTGCACTGGTGCCTGGTGGGTCTTCTGGTGGTTCCGCTTCTGCCGTTGCTGCTCATCTTTGTGCTGCGGCGACAGCGTCTGATACCGGTGGTTCCATCCGCCAGCCTGCAGCGCTGACCGGTACTGTTGGCATCAAGCCAACTTATGGCCGTTGTTCTCGTTGGGGTATGGTTGCGTTTGCGTCCTCATTGGATCAGGCTGGCCCGATTGGCCGTACAGTGCGTGACAACGCGATCCTGCTGAAGTCCATGGCTTCTGTTGATGCGAAAGACACCACTTCTGTTGATGCGCCTGTGCCGAACTACGAAGATTTCATCGGCAAGTCCATCGAGGGCATGAAGATCGGTATTCCTAAAGAGTACCACATGGACGGTATTCCAGAGGAGATTGAGGCGCTCTGGCAGCAGGGTATTGCATGGCTGAAGGAAGCTGGCGCTGAGATCGTCGAGATTTCTCTGCCGCACACCAAATACGCTTTGCCTGCTTATTACATTGTGGCTCCAGCGGAAGCGTCTTCCAACCTGGCGCGTTATGATGGTGTTCGTTACGGTCTGCGTGTGCCGGGCAATGACATTGTAGAGATGTATGAGAACACTCGCGCAGCTGGCTTCGGTGACGAAGTGAAGCGCCGCGTGATGATCGGCACCTACGTTCTGTCTGCAGGTTATTACGATGCGTATTACCTGAAAGCGCAGAAGGTTCGTACCCTGATCAAGCAGGACTTTGACAATGCATGGGCTGACGGTGTGGATGCAATCCTGACACCGACCACTCCTGATGCAGCGTTTGCTCCAGGCGAGATCACTGATCCAGTGACCATGTACATGAATGACGTGTTTACTGTGACAGCCAACATGGCTGGCGTTCCGGGCATGTCCATCCCAGCTGGCCTCAACAAAGACGGCCTGCCACTGGGCCTGCAGCTGATCGGCAAGCCATTTGACGAAGGCACTCTGTTCCAGGTTGGTGAAGTGATTGAGCAAGCCGCTGGCCGCTTCGAGCCTTCCGCCAACTGGTGGAGCAAGTAAGCCTCAGCGCTGCTGCTATGAAATGAGAGAGGCCTCGGAGAGATCCGGGGCCTTTTTTGTTGGTATGCATCTATTCTGTCGACAAAAGAGGCAATACTTCAATAAATTATCGCCATAATATTGCACTTGCATATAAAGCAACTTCTAATTGTGGAAGATTGAAGGATGTTGATTTATGCGTTTTGATTTTTCATTGAAGTTTGGTTGGGGCGAGTTACTCGCTTTGCTTGCAATAATTGTTAGTATTGTTACGGCTTGGTTGAATAGGCCTGGCCCTGAGTTCCTGTTTAGTAGCGGAGCAATGAGTATATCAGCCAAATTGGAAAAAAGTGAATGCAAGATTCGGTTCGTATTGCCTATACACATCAACAACTCTGGGCAAAAAAGCGGAATTTTTCTGAGGTACTCTCCGTCGGGGACTGCTAATGAGAGCATTCAGCTATTCACGAGTAACGGTCCTGAATACGTTAAAGTCCATAATTTTAAACGAGCGATTTCGTCAAATAATCAACAAGGCATTGTTCAGCGTCTTATGAGTGGTGACTATGAAGGCTTTAAGATGTTTGACTTCCAATCTCAGTCATACCTGTACTCTGAAGTTGTAGTGCCGAGTATGAGCTCGCATATGGAGTACATCTATGGAGAGCTCTTGTTGCCTAACTCCACGGATCTCTTGAATTCAGGTTTGGCTTGGTCCATTGCCGCAGAGTTTTCCAACGGTCAACGATTAGAAGCTGCGAATGTCTATGAACTTAAGAACTATATTAAGAAGTGTTCAGCCAAAAATCTTGATATTTTGGGAAGTTAATATCCAACCTCTGGCCTCACAATCATCAGCCAAACAATCCCTAGTATCGCAACGAAAGCGGGGAAGCCGCAGGCGAACCAGATGCGGTAGAGGGTGTGGTAGCGGGGTGGTAATGGCGTGCATGTTTGGGCGGCTGATGCGGCGAGGTTTCTGAGTTGGATTTGTATCCAGACCACTGGGAGCCAGAATGCGCCAATAAGCATGTAAAGTGCGAGTGAGAGCACGATCCATCCTTCGGTCAAAGACCAGCCAACTTCTCTTGCCAGCAGATATCCGGTGATGGGTTGAACGATCACAGCTGTGGCGGTGAAAAGTGTGTCAGCAATGACGACGGTTCCAGCTGTATGAGCGATGGCCGCAGCGTTTAACGTTCTGGCGGCTATCACCATGAAGAACGCAATGCCTGCGCCTGTTCCGATAAGGACACAGGCGCCGATGATGTGCAGGAACTTGAGGAACTCGTAGGTCATCTCTCCTCCAGCAGCAGAATGGGAAAGAGGGCTAGGATCATAGCGGGGATTGTTTTGACATACGGGCCAAGGGGATCTGCCCAGAGGTCTGTTGCCCACAATGTGCCAGCTCCTAAGTATCCAAGCGTCACTGCGATCATGCCCAGACAGGCGAGGCAAGTGTGTCTTCTAAAGAGGATAAGGCTGCCAAGCGTGACGTCTGCGATACTGCCTGCAAAGACAAAGAGCAGACTTAGTGTTTGATCCATGCCGCGCTCGGTCAGAACTCTCTGTGCGTCGCTAAACTGGATTGCTCCGATGATGCCAGAGGCAAACCAGAAGAGAGAAAGGCAGGCGATGGTGAGGGGCAACAGAAGATAAAGTCTGGCAAACCAACGCTCCTGCGTTGAGCATGGCAAACACCTCAGTGTTTCATTAAGTGATTTGCAGGGAAAACCACCCGCCTTTTGCCAAGTGGACGTATCCGCGGTGATGCCGTTTTGCAGGGTTTCGATGGACGTGGAGCGCAGGGGAGAGCGCCATCCAAACGCACCAAGAGCATCCGCCAGTTTACTTGTCACTGTTAGGAGCCAGTTTGGTGTTGTGACAGCATAGCGCCATTGCGGGAAGCCTTGCCATGCTCTTATTGCTTTTGTGAGTTGCCAGAGGGTTTGAGGTGTTTCTTCAGCGAGGTCTGCCGTTGTCCCTGTCGGGATTTTGCCAAGCGCGCAGTGTGTGACTGCTTGTGCCAGGTCGTCCAAGGCTATGGTTTGAATTTGGCTTTTGGGGAATACCTTAAAGCCGATGAGCGGCATCGCGCTGGCTGCTCGTAGAAGTGCTGTTCCGCCATAGGCTTGTGGTCCAATAACAAGGGCAGGGCGCAGAATGATTGCATGCTCAAGCTGTTGCTTAATGATTGCATCGCCTTTTGCTTTGGTGCGGAAGAAATTGGTGTTTGCGTCAAGCGCGACGCCTGCAGCTGAGATCTGGATGAATAGCTTATCTGTGTTGGTCAAAGCCTCGCACATACGTTCGACGGCTTGCACATGGATTGCTTCCAGATTGTCTTTGGCAGAGTCTTGCAGGGCGCCGGATGCGTTTATGACAACATCTGCTGCTTCAAAGATTTTGCTCCAATCCTCAGTGGTTGCGGTGGCGATATCCAGAAAGTGCCACTGTAGTTCGGGAAAGCATTGCCTGGCGGCTGATTGGGAGCGTCCAACCCCCGTGACATGAAATCCTGAATGTTGGAGATGTTTGACGCAGGCGGCACCGATGAAGCCATAAGCGCCGAGGACAATTGCTGATTTGCGGATACTCATAAATTGAACTTTTAAGAGGAAGAACAGACTCACTTTAATGCCTCAATCTAGCATGAGGGCGTTCAGTTGAGCACATCTTATTTGTCAACTAAGTTGACAAATAAGATGTGTGGTGGTTTTGTGCGGGTATGGAAGAGCGGGACGTACAGAGAGATCCTGAACTGGCGGTTTCGCTTTATGAGGGGATCAGTTCACACGGCCTTTGGCGCAGTACGGTCTGTTCTTGAAGGGCTTTTGCAGTGTCCGCGTGCAGGTGAGATGCGGGCGTGTCTGTAAGTGCAGAGGGCGTTGCTTGGTTGTTTTTCCTCACTGGCACAGTCGTAATTTGGAGGCGTTGATGAGTATGTGGAGTGTTGTTGGTCTTGTGGTTCTGGTGCTTCTGATTGGTGCAGGATACACCGCGCAGCGCTTGATGCGGTTGCAGGGACCAACGCAGGGAGACGTGATTGATAAGGCAAGCCGCGGTCAGTCTGCGTTGCTGGTGCTGGATGTGCAGGAGGACTTTACAAAGGATACCAAGGCAAGACAGTGGCCTGCTGCCTTTGTGGAAGAGCGGATTGCGCGGATTAACGCGTTGGCGGCAGAGGCGCAGGCACGCGGGGAGCCCGTGATTACCACACGGTTGATCTATGAGGGAGGCTATACGAACTTTCTGATTGGATTGCTTGGCGAAGGGCTTGGGACAGAGGGCTCTGACGGGCTTGAGTTGGATAAGCGGCTCGGGTTTCAGCCGGACATGGATCTTGTAAAGAGTGTGGGGGATGCATTTGCCAGTGAAGAGCTGGAGGCTTTCCTGAAGACGCACGGTGTTGGACGGCTCAGGATTGCCGGGCTTGATGGATGTTACTGTGTGAAGAGCACGGCGCTTGGAGCGCTTGGGCGTGGATATGCGGTGGAGTTGGCAGAGGATGCTGTGCTTTCCATTGATCCGAAAGGCTGGACGCAGTGCCGGGCAGAGTTGGTGAGTAAGGGCGTGCAGCTGGTGAAATCGGCAGAGCTGGCTGTGGCTCAGTAGGTTCTGATCTCAACTGCATTGTGCCGGTTGCACATTATCAACATGCACCCTACATGGGCATGGGAAAAGTCTGCGTCTGACGCAGGCTTTTTGC
Source organism: Pseudovibrio sp. W74 (assembly GCF_001623085.1). Taxonomy (NCBI): domain Bacteria; kingdom Pseudomonadati; phylum Pseudomonadota; class Alphaproteobacteria; order Hyphomicrobiales; family Stappiaceae; genus Pseudovibrio; species Pseudovibrio sp. W74. The sequence goes on along the minus strand of NZ_LMCJ01000016.1, from coordinate 19,975 downwards.
TTGTGTATCTGCGTGATGCATCTGGCTGTGGATCAAATTGAATGAGCTGAACCCTGGTATATTAAGCTGCCTACTAGATGTTGGGTGTTTTGCCGTTTCAAGACATACTGCCTCAAAATCTACACATTTGCCTTGGGGATTAATGCGGGAAAGGCTGTGGGTATATTGTTTAGATTGCTGCGTAATGTGCTATGGGTCTGTCTCCCAACAATAAAAGAGCAAACAGGAATAGCATGGCAGACGTTGAGTGCATCGTAATCGGTGCAGGAGTTGTGGGCTTGAGCGCGGCTTATGAACTAGCGCGCAGGGGACGTGAAGTTATTGTGCTTGAACAGCACGAAATCATCGGCTCCGAAATCAGTGCTCGTAATTCCGAAGTTGTCCATGCCGGAATTTACTACGCAAAAGATTCATTGAAATCAAAAGCTTGCGTGCAAGGTAAGGAGATGCTGTATTCCTTTTGTGAGGAATTTAGCGTGCCGTACAAGCGCGTTGGTAAGCTGATTGTAGCAACCGATGAAAGCCAGGTTTCCATGCTGGATGGCATTCGCGCACGTGCTGCTGCCAATGGTGTTGATGATCTTTTGATGCTCAATGAAGCACAGGCGCGGGGCTTTGAACCGCATCTGGCGTGTAAGGGCGCTCTGTTTTCTCCTTCCACAGGCATTGTGGATAGTCATGCGTATATGATGGCGCTGCAAGGTGGATTAGAGGCGCATGGCGGGCTTGTTGTTGTTGGGACAGAAGTCACCGAGATCGAAACCGGTATGCGCCCAAGCGAACTGATGGGCGCTGACATTCTGGTGGAAGAGGATCTGGAAGCGGCTGATCATCACTTTGATGATGACGAGCATGAAGAGTTTGCTGCCAAGAACTTCAAAGGCGACGGCTTTACCGTTGTCATGAAGGATGGCTACGCGATCACTTGTCATGAGCTTGTGATCGCTGCGGGTCTTCACTCCAATAAGATGCTCTCCAAGCTGGCCGGACACATGTCATGTAAAGTGCCGAAGCTTTACTATGCGAAAGGCAACTATTTCAGCCTTGCCGGAGATGCTCCGTTCTCGCATCTGATTTATCCTGTGCCAGAGCCGGGTGGGCTTGGTGTTCACCTCACGCTGGATATGGGTAATCAGGCACGCTTTGGTCCTGATGTGGAGTGGATTGACGAGATCGATTACGAAGTGAATGAAGCGCACGGCGAACAGTTTTATTCGCAGATCCGTAAATATTATCCTGATCTGGCTGATGGCAGCTTGCAGGCGGACTATTCTGGTATTCGTCCTAAGCTGGTTCCTGCGGGCGCTGAAGCGGCCGATTTTGCAATTTGGGGTGAGGAAACGCACGGCATTCCGGGGCTGTTGACTTACATGGGTATTGAAAGCCCAGGCCTGACCAGTTCTCTTGCGCTGGGCTCCATGGGCGCTGATCGTTTGATCGGCGCGTAACCTATTCCTTATAATCCTCTCGATAATGCTAGGGAAATGTAGGGTTTCCCTGCCTAAGCTGCTCTTTTCGTCTGGAAGAGCAGGTGCGCTTATGAAGCTGAGCCGTCGAGACTTTGTGAAAACCAGCGCAAGCGGCGGGCTTGCCGCAGGTGCAGCTACATTCATTTCCGGCAGTGCTGGCGCACAGCAATCTCAACCTGTTTTGCCTCCTGCTTCTGTCCCGCAGGAAACAGCTTGCGCACAATCACTCCTTGGTGCAGGTGTTGCTAAGCCGGATTTTACGCTGGATGTGGATGAGAAACCTTACTCTCAGTATGGTGTCGATCTCAAAGGCATGCTTGTTGGTGGCACATGGCCAGGTACTCCTATCCGATATACGGAAGGGGATATGTTCCGGGTGCTCATCAATAACCGGATGAAACAGCCCACCTGCATTCACTGGCATGGAATCCTGTTGCCGTCTTTACAGGACGGTGTCCCCGAAATTGCGCAGTTGCCCATTGAAGCGGGAACCTCTCAATATTACGAGTTTCCGCTGGTTCAACAGGGGAGCTATTATTACCACTCCCATCTTGGATTGCAGGAGCAGTATGGTCTTCTGGGAGCTCTCATTATTGATCCTAAAGACAATCCATACTCCTATGATTATGATGAAGTGCTGATGTTTAGCGACATTCCACCAGCCGAAGGTGGAGAGATCATCAAAGGCTTACGAAGTGGCAGGCATCGGCCCGAGATCAAAGACGCTTATGAGCCTCCCAACTCCAAAGACTTTGATATTGATGTTGTGAATGCTGGTTACACTCTGAATGGACAACCCAACTCCAAACCGTGGACGTTGACGATCAAAAAAGGAGCGCGTTTGCGGCTGCGGTTGATCAACTCGTCCGGCAGCACCTTCTTCAGAATTTCTATTGATGGACTGAAGTTCTCAGTCATTGAAGTTGATGGCAACCGTATGCAGCCTGTTGAAGGGCAGAATGTGATTGTCCCGACATCAGCCCGTTATGATGTGCTGGTAGATGTGCCGGACAGTGGTAGTTACACAATCCATGCTGCTGCGCTTGGTGATAGTAAGCAGTGTCTTGGGGTTATTCATACTGATGATGTGAAGGCCAGCGTGAATGACAAGCGTCCTTCCTTTGACGGGGTTACTGTTGATTTCAGAAGCCTGAAGTCGCTTGAGGCATCAGGGTTTGGCCGAAAAGTTGATCGTGTTTATGATGTACTGCTTTCCGGAGATATGAAGGCCTATGAGTGGATGATGAACAATCACTACTGGCCTGAGCCCTATGCGGGGCCTGATCCGCAAAAGACGTATCTGGATGTGAAACAGGGTGAGGTGGTTCAGTTGCGGATGATCAATCGGTCTCCCATGTCTCATCCCATGCACCTTCACGGCCATACATTCCGCGTACTTGGAGGCCCTGATGACGACTATGCGCCAGTGATGGATACGGTTTGGGTGCCTAAGAAGCAAACGGTGACCATCGAATTTCTGGCCAACAACCCCGGCATGTGGGCCTATCACTGTCACAATATCTGGCACTTGGCTGTCGGGATGATGCAGCCCGTGCGCTACGTTGTTGGTGAGCGTGAGATGCTGCGGTAGCTCCGTAATTTCTGTTGGGGGGCTGCTCTTGATGTGTTTACGCTGTTGCCGGATTTAGCTGCTTAAAAAGGGGGCTGCTGCGTCTTCCTTTTGCCCGAAGTTTCGGGGAAAGGAAGAATAAATGAAAATTGGAAAATTTATGGGTGTCTGTTTACTGGCGTTGAATGTTGGTCTGCCGGGTGCTCAGGCTGACGTTTATTGGGCAGATGAGCCTGATACCCTTGTAGGTAATAGAACTTTGGACTCGCGCTCAAGCTTTACAGGGCCAACTGTTCGGCAGGTGCTGAGTGAATCATCTGATCGCGATATCCAGCGTGCTTACCAGAATCCGGCAGGGACTGATGGTCTGTACTTGCTCCTGCGTGATGAGAGTGGTGTTTGGCATCGTGGCGGACGCCCTCCGGCTACCCATGTGACTGTCGAATTATGGGATCGAGGGCGATATCAAACGACCTGTCATGTCTATTCATATCGCGAGGACCGGGATCGAAGGTTCTTTTACACGACCTGTAACTAATGCTCGTGCTAATCGACCTCGCAGAACGCTGCTGCGAGGTCTCATGATGCTATGCGTTTTTTCCCAGTATTGAGTAAATGTGAGATTTGAGCATCAGATGATCTAGTTTGGCGAGATTTCTATGTTGAGCCAATGCAAAAACTCTTTGATTTCAGGTTCGTTGCGTTTGCAGTAGGACCATTTCAAATGCTTCTGTGCAGTTATAAAGCCAGCTTGTTTTAAAATATCCAGATGCCTGCTGGCCGTGGGTTGGGCAACGCCAAGCGCCTCTGCAATCAAACTCATGCAAACTCCAAACTCAGAAGGATCAGCTGATTGCTGATGGCTGAAGTGTTTTTGTGGGTCTCTCAGAAGGCGCAGGACCATTAAACGAGGCTCACTGGAGATGGCTTTAATTTGTATTGCTCTATCCATGTAAATATTCATATAGTCATTTAGCTAAATGTCAATGTGAGTCGTGCTATGCTGGAACTTCCAAACACCTCGGTCATTAACGGAAATGCTGTTCGCTGGGGAGTAACGGGGGATGGATCGCCACTGGTTGCCATCCACGGCACACCTTTTTCTTCGCAGGTCTGGCGCAGGATTGTGCCGCATCTCTTCGATCACAGGAGGGTCTATTACTTTGACCTGGTGGGCTACGGTTACTCCGAGAAACGCGAAGGGCAGGATGTTTCCCTCGGGGTTCAAAATGAGGTGCTGGCTGCGTTGTTTCAGGAATGGGAGTTAGATCGCCCTGATGTTCTGGCTCATGATTTTGGAGGCGCGACAGCTCTGCGGGCCTATTATCTGAATGGTCTGCGTTACGGTTCTCTGACGATATTTGATGCGGTTGCTTTGGCTCCATGGGGATCGCCGTTGGTGCAACATGTGCGCGAACATGCTGAGGCCTTTGCTGGGATGCCGGAGTATATGCATAAAGCGATGTTACGGGCTTATTTGCAGACGGCTGCTTATAACGAGCTTTCCGAGGAGGCTTTGGAGATTTATGCCGCTCCTTGGATTGGACCCGTTGGGCAACCAGCATTTTATCGTCAGATTGCCCAGATGGACCAGAAATACACTGATGAAGTACAGGGGAGTTATGGGGCTCTGGATTGCCCGGTCTCGGTACTTTGGGGGGCGTGTGATGAGTGGATCCCATATGAGAAGGGGGAGGTTTTGGCTGGTCTGATTTCCGGGGAAGATTGTATTCCAGTTCCTCAAGCAGGTCATTTGGTTCAGGAAGATTGCCCTGAGGCTATTGTAGCTGCGGTTTTGAAGCAGATTTTGGGTAGATGACATCCAAGCTTTGCTTGATTGAAAACCACCCCGCAGCATGGTGCTGCAGGGTGGTGTTGGTCAGCGATTGTCGAGCTGGCTGCGGACGCGGGTCAGGCCCAGTTTGGTGATGCGATAGGGGCGGCCTCCTTTTGAGGAGATCAGGCGTCTGTACTTCAGTTTTCTGAAGATGTGCTCGGAAAGACCGGCATAATACCAGCCGTCCCGGGTGACGCAGTTCATTTCTTCCAGAGTGCCATCATCGTCACGGCGCAATTCAATGCAGCCGCCTTGTGCCAGCACATGCAAAATGCGCTGTTCAGCTTTCGAAATATCCATGGATGTCTTTGAGTTTTAAAGATGCACTTGTCTCGTCTGCCCGCTCATGCGGTCAGTGAGATTGTTTGGATTGTGCATGCCCTGCCTATCTTCGACAGGGCTTTACCGGGACTCTTGTCGAGCTCGCATCAAAACTCCATTGATTGATGGCTGCCTTATAGGCAACTCATTTGAGTGTCGCAAGCGTGTCATTTCTTGCTGGACTGCGAAAACAAGCAGGTGTTGCAGATTTGCTGGAAGTGTTGGACGTCTCTCCCTATTATTCTCTGCAACGTACTTTTCGGGGATGTGCTCCAAGTCTGTTTCGCAGTCACTCCAATAATGTGCTAGGGGAACTACGTAGCGCTGTGCAGGTGCTTTCCTAATTGATCTGAATGAGACTTTAATGACCGACGATATCTCTGTAATCCTGCTGTGGCCGGGGCTTTTGAATCCGTTTGCCATATTGATCGCCGCCTATATGGGCTACTACGCCAATCAACGGGGGAAGATCTTCATTGCAGGATTTGCTGCGGCTGCGCTCAGCTTGTTTCTTGAGGGGCTTATCAAGCTTGTTGGGATACCTTTGCCGTGGAACCCTGAAGTGGGGCCGCTGGCGTTGTTCCCGTTCCGCTTCGCGACGGGGCTGATTGTAAGTGCTATTGCTATGAAAATCGGGGCAAGTCGTCGCCGCGCAAAGTGAGTGCTGAGGGATTGTTGTTCAGCGTGGGCCAAGCTCCAGATGCTTCTGCGCGACTTTCTACAAGCTTCTCCCCGAAATTTAGGCACTCTGGTTCAAAAACCCCCGAAGATTCACTTGCCATTGCGGGGTTGATGGCCTACCCAACACCATTGAGAAATTAGGTGGTCTTCGTGGCTGTGCATCGCGTGGCCGGACTTCCGTGAAGACTTATACGAACACAGGATATTGATCGCATGACGCTGCTTGTCGATACGCGCACTCCGGATCCGAAGAAATTCATCAAGGGCGCAACTGGCGACTGGGAAATCGTAATCGGCATGGAGGTTCACGCTCAGGTGACCTCTGAGGCCAAGCTTTTCTCGGGCGCTTCTACCAGCTTTGGCAGCGATCCGAATAATAATGTGAGCTTGGTTGATGCGGCGATGCCGGGCATGCTGCCAGTGATCAACGAAGAATGTGTTCGTCAGGCTATTAAGACCGGTTTGGGTCTGAAGGCCGAGATCAACCTGAAGTCCGTTTTTGACCGCAAAAACTACTTCTACCCTGATCTGCCGCAGGGCTATCAGATCTCCCAGTTCAAACAGCCGATTGTTGGTGAAGGTATCATTCACCTTGATATGAAGAGCGGTGAGCAGGTTGAAGTGGGCGTTGAGCGTCTGCATCTGGAGCAGGATGCGGGTAAATCCCTGCATGACCAGCACCCGACCATGTCTTTCGTGGATCTGAACCGTTCCGGTGTGGCGCTGATGGAAATCGTTTCCAAGCCAGACATTCGCTGTGCTGATGAAGCCAAGGCTTACCTGACCAAACTGCGCACTATCCTGCGTTACCTGGGCACTTGTGACGGCAACATGGATCAGGGTTCCATGCGTGCTGATGTGAACGTTTCTGTTCGCAAGCCGGGTGGTGAGTTTGGGACGCGTTGTGAAATCAAGAACGTGAACTCCATCCGTTTTGTTGGTCAGGCGATTGAATACGAAGCGCGTCGTCAGATCGGCATTTTGGAAGACGGCGGCAAGATCGATCAGGAAACACGCCTGTTTGACAGCGTGAAGGGTGAGACCCGTTCCATGCGTTCTAAAGAAGAAGCGCATGATTATCGTTACTTCCCTGATCCAGATCTACTGCCGCTTGAGTTCACTCAGGCGCTGGTTGATGAGCTGGCTGCAACTCTTCCTGAACTGCCGGATGAGAAGAAGGCGCGTTACATTAAAGACTTCGGTCTGACCCCATATGACGCTGACATTCTGGTTGCTGAGCGTGTCTCCTGTGACTTCTTTGAGGAAGTTGCGAAGGGCCGTGATGCGAAGCTGGCTGCGAACTGGGTGATCAACGACACCTTTGGCCGCTTGAATAAAGAAGGTCTGGATGTGACCTCCAGCCCGATTTCTTCTGAGCAGCTGGGCAAGATCATCGACCTGATCAAAGCAGGCACTATTTCCGGTAAGATTGCGAAAGACCTCTTCGATATTGTTTGGACAGACGGCGGCGATCCTGCTCTGATTGTTGAAGATAAGGGCATGAAGCAGGTGACTGACCTTGGTGCGATTGAAGGCATCGTGGATGAGATCCTCGCAAACAACACCGACAAGGCAGAGCAGGCGAAAGAAAAGCCAGGCATGCTTGGCTGGTTCGTTGGTCAGGTGATGAAAGCCTCCAAGGGTAAAGCAAACCCGCAGGCAGTATCTGACATGCTGAAAGCGAAGATCGGTCTCGAGTAAGTCGTTCTTACAGCTTTGTTGAATTCGAAGGCCTGCCAGTTTGGTGGGCCTTTTTTGTTGGAGAGGCTAGTTCACCTCAACCCAACGTCCTGATTTATGAGAGCGGCGGGCAGCATCGGCCACTTTTGTAAAGTCAGAGTGTGTTCTGGTCTTCCTGATCAAACCGCAGTGCGCCTTTGGTGCCGATGATTTCATAGATAATGCCCATCTTTTTGCCCAGTGCGACGCGGCTGAAGAGGAGGTGACCTGTCGCTCCGTTTTCAAAAGTGCACATAAACTGAGCTACATCATCATTGGTGACTTGCTCGACGATGTTTGGCGCGCATTCTGACGGGCGTGTTTTGAAAACGGTCTCAATCTGTGCACTGACTTTCCTGATTGGGCCAACCAGAACATGGGCGCAGTTGATCATGTGAGGGGCGAGGTCTCCCATAGTGCCGTTGGAATCTCCGCTGGAGCGCCATGTGGCTGAGGCATTGGGGTTTGCGAAAAAATCCTCGGTATGTTCTCCGCGAAAGAAAGTGATGTCTCCGATTACACCTTCTTTGATGAGCTGATGGGCCAGTTGTGTCGCGGGGGTGCGGATGTAGTTGAATCCCACCAGATTGACTTGCTCTGAAGCTTGCGCTGCCTGTGCCATTGCGGTTGCGTCTGCAAGGCTCGCGCCCAATGGCTTTTCGCAGAGCACGGGCTTTCCCAGTTTGAAAGCTTCCAGAGCGATTTCCCGATGGGTGGTTTGTGGGCTGGCAATGACTATGGCTTCAACCCGCGGATCGTTGACCAATGTGCTCCAGTCACTGGTGGATCTGGCAAAGCCGAATTGCTCGGCTTTCTCCTTAGCGCCGTTTTCTGTGGTGGTGCAGATCATCTCAAGTCGGGCACGGAGTTTGGTGTTGAACACTGCGGGGGCTGCGTTGAGTGCGACGGCGTGCAGTTTTCCCATATACCCTGCGCCGATCAGGCCAATGCCAATTTCCATAGGGCGTCCTTTTATAGATAAGGGAGGGTATGTCGGGGGGCTTAAAAACTAATCAGGGAAACCGATAAGAATTGGAAATGTTCTGTTGCTTGATCCCTTCAAAGGGACTAGGGAGAGGCATCGACCCCAAGAAAAGTTGACTGGATATCATCTCATTTTGAGTGCGCGTCCCCAGCTGGGTTCAGATTGGTTCTGCGGGTGCGTGTAAAGAAGTTGACGAACAGAGGCGATTGCTTTTGGTGGGTTTGGGGTTAGAGCGTGGTGAAAACGTGTCTCTTGAATGAGCTACCCCTAATATCTCAGTAATTCTAATGGCTTAGAGATGTTTCACAGGGTTAATTTTCGCTGTGAATCATCATCGCTCTGCCTAGCCACGACCATATCTCCGCCTTATTACGCTACGATAAACTTCAGGTGATCGGGCGTTATGGAGACTTGTCTGGTCTGGGGTCTAAGCTCTGCTAGAACTTATAGTTGCGCAGTGTATGCGAACACTGCACTTTGTTGTATTTGAAACCTTGGGGGCGTCTCGTTGCTTAATCAACGAAGTAGTTTTCTTTCCAATATCGCTGTATTAGGCGTCATTTGCTCCAGTGTTGGACTTGGGGCTTTTGCTTCTTCTTCAGTGGCTGCTGCAAGCGAAAGCTCTCAATCTCAGGTGTCATTCACCTTTGGCGCACTCGTGGCAAAGATGAAGGCACAGGCGCAAGACGCCTATGTTGAACCAACCAGCGAACTGCCGGAAGCACTTGCGGCCTTGAAGTACGATGGCTATCGGAAAATTGGCTATAAACGTGATCGTAGCAAGTGGAAGGACACCGAGAACTTTCGGGTTCATGCCTTCCATCCGGGCTGGTTGTTTAAAAATCCTCTGAAAATTCATGAGGTAAGCGAGGGCGCTGCTCAACCATTCGTGTTTGAGGCTGCTGACTTTGACTATCAGGATGCGGAGCTGACCGCATCGCTGAGCGATGTTTCTTTTCCCGGTGTTGCCGGATTCCGCTTGCTAAATCCACTCAATGTGGAAGGGCGGATGGATGAATTGGTGGCGTTTCTGGGCGCCAGCTATTTCCGTGCTTTGGGCGCGGGCAATGTTTATGGCTTGTCCGCACGTGCGCTTGCCATTGATACAGCCAGCGGTAAGCCGGAGGAGTTTCCGAACTTCACTGCGTTTTATCTTGGCAAGCCAGTAGATGGCTCTGACAAGGTGACGGTTTGGGCTGAACTTGATAGCCCAAGTGTGACCGGAGCCTATCAGTTTGTCTTTAAACCAGGCCAGCAAACAGAAGTTGATGTGACTGCACATCTGTTCTTCCGCAGTGATGTGGAGCGGCTTGGCATTGCACCACTGACTTCCATGTATCTTTACGGTGAGAATGACCGTGTCGGGTTTGATGATTTCAGACCAGAAGTGCATGACAGTGATGGGCTGAAGCTGCGCTTTGCCAATGGCAAGACCGCGTGGCGGCCACTTTCTAACCCAGATAATCTGCAGCTTTCCTTTATTGGTGCCAGAAGCCCAGTTGGGTTTGGTCTGATGCAGCGTGACAAAGATCTTGAGAATTATCAGGACCTTGAAGCTCGCTATGACAAGCGTCCAAGCCTTTGGATTGAGCCTCTTGGTGATTGGGGTTCTGGTGCTGTTATGCTGGCAGAAATTCCAACAGATCAGGAAATCAACGACAATGTTGTTGCCTTCTGGTCTCCGAATGAAGCGGTGAAAGCGGGTGACGAACTCTCATTCCACTACAAGATGTATTGGGGTGATGAGGTTGGCCGTAGTGAGCAGATGCTGATGCCTGTGGTCCAGACCCGTTCTGGCAAAGCCGGACATTCGGCTTCTGAAGAAAGCTCGCTGACCCGTAAGTTTGTGGTGGACTTTGATGCTGAGTTGTTTGCTGAGAGTGGATTGGATGGGGAGCAGCTTGTACGCGCAAAACCATTTATTGAAAACACTGCTTTAAACGGCACAGTAAACTTTGCTGACGTTCGCTACATTGAAGAACTGGGTGTTTATCGTGTGTTTCTGGATGTTTCCCGCGATGATCTTGAAGTCCCGGTTGAGTTGCGCCTTCAGCTGACTGATGGCGAAAAAGCAGTTTCCGAAGAATGGCTTTACCAGTGGGGGTGGAGCTCATGAGGCCTATGACATCTAATCTATTTTCGACACAAGTTGACTTGAGCAGCGGTCCAGTTGCACCGCTTGCCATGCCAGTGCAGGACCTTTCTGCAGATGACAGCTGGCTTGTTCTGATCTGGCGTCGCATGCGGTTTGGGCGCAGCTACTCTGCGCTTCCTTCCAAACGGACGCGCTTGCAAAAAGCCATCTCTACCTTTTCGGAGCGGTAATCCATGGATAAGCCGTTTCGCGACGGGGTAGGACACCGCCGGGCTGCGGCTTTTGTCTTCTGCCTGGCGTTGTCCCTTAGCTTTACAGGGCTGTTTTATGCAGCTTTGAGTGCTGACTATCTTAATATCTATGAGGTTGTTCGGATTGTGCTGCTGTTTGTCAGCACCCTCTGGCTTTCCTGGGGTGGAGCAACCGTTCTGCTGGGTTTGCTTTATGGTCGCTCTGTTCAACCTCTTGAAACTGATCCGCGATCTCTGCCTGCTGCTGGCACCGCAATCCTCATGCCAATCTACCATGAAGATGCACCGGAAGTTGCCGCTCGTCTTGCCGCGATGATGGATGATCTGCGCGCTAACAATGCAACACACTTGTTTCACTGGCATGTGCTTTCTGACAGCCGTGATGAAGAGATTGCGGCAGTGGAAGAGCAAGTGGTGCGTCAGCTGGTTGCCCGCTATCCGGAACAGAAGATCTTTTATCGTCGCCGGGCTGACAACCATGGCCGCAAAGCGGGCAATGTTGCTGAGTTTGTGCAGCGGTGTGGTGGTGCCTACCGTTACATGGTGGTGCTGGATGCTGACAGCCTGATGCGTGCCGACACACTGGTGCACATGGTTGGACGCATGGAAGCCGAGCCCAATCTTGGGCTGTTGCAGACCGTGCCGATGCTTGTTGGCCTGAAAAGTTATTTTGGTCGCAGCATCATGTTTGCCTCTGGCATGTTTGGCCGGTCCTTTGCTTTTGGCCTTGCAGCGATGCAGGGCGAATGCGGGCCATTTTGGGGGCACAACGCGATTATTCGCACACGTGCATTTGCTTCTAGTTGTGGTTTGCCGGAGTTGGATGACACCGCGGCATTTGGCGGGCACATATTGAGCCACGACAGTGTTGAATCTGTGCTGTTGGCGCGTGCGGGCTGGCAGGTGGAGTGTGATCCACGGATTACTGGCTCCTATGAAGCCGCACCTGAGAATATTCTGGGCTATGCCGCGCGTGACCGGCGTTGGTGTCAGGGCAACTTGCAGCATTCCCGCGTGGTTGGGGCTCGTGCTCTGAAGCCCTGGGGCCGGTTCTCTCTGATACTTGGCATTATGTCTTACCTGAGTTCGCCGGTCTGGGCTGCGTTTCTTCTGGCAAGTTTGTTTGCGCCTTTGGATCTTCCTGTACTGCAGGCCTATACCTTCCAGAACCACCTTCCGGTTCTTGGCCACATTCCGATGAGTGCGGCTTATGAAGGGGCAGCTTTGCTCTTTGGTGTGGTTGCCTTGCTGGTGCTGCCGAAAACACTCGTTGTTTTGAAAGAAGTTTTTCTGGGCGTAGAGAACACCTCCCGCAAAGGCATACTGGGCGGTTTTGTGGAGCTCATCAGCTCTGCGGTGTTCGCACCGGTTTTGATGGTGTTTCAGTGCCGTTCTGTCTTTGAGGTTCTGATGGGCCGGGACAGTGGCTGGACCAATGCGCACCGCGATGCTGGTCGCTTGCCTTTGCTGGACTGTCTCAAATCTGTCTGGTGGGTGAGTGTGATTGGTGCAATGGCCATAGGGTTGAGCTGGATTGGTGAAGCCTCACTCTGGCTTTGGGTGATGCCGGTTGCTCTGCCGATGTTGCTGGCGCCGTTCATCATCTGGGCAAGCTCTTACAATGTGGGTAGCCGGGCTGCTGAACGTTTGGGTTTTGTGCTTTCCTCTGACCAGGAGGGGGCTGCGCAATTGCTCGCTCATGTGGAAAAATACTCCGAAGATCTCAGGGTATAGACGACTAATTTGTGCTTTAAGGGCCACATCCACCAGCTGAACCGCTGGGATGTGGCCCTTCTTATATCTGCTGGTGTCTCTCCGATTTAAGCTTTCGCTCCAAGCCTCTGATGGGGATGCAGTGATGCCGGAAGAGACAGTTACAACCCGATTTTGGTGGCGTCCCGCAGGCGTCTTTGTTCTGATTGCAGGATACTTGCTTCTGCATCTGGTTTTGCGCGGTTATTTCTCTCCCACACTCAGCACGGATGACATGTTTGAGAACGTGTTTGTGCAAGAGCTGAAGCTTGGTTACCAGGTGCGGCAGCCTCCGCTTTATGAGTGGATGCTTTATGGGGTTCAGAAGATCTTCGGGCCGACGATCTGGAGCTTTCTGGTTCTCAAGTACGCACTGGTGCTGTGTTTTGCGCTGTTCCTTTACGCAGTTGCCCGGCAGGCGATTGCCAATGCAAAACTGGCTGCGCTTGCCGTATTTTCCTATGTGGCGCTCTATCAGATTGGCTTCAACCTGCATGAGGGCGTGACGCATACCGCTGTGCTGATGGGGGCTTCTGCGGCAACGGTTTACTGCTTCCTCTGGCTTTTGAGGGAGAAGACGGTGACTGCGGCTGTGTGTTTGGGGCTCGCAGTTGGGTTTGGGATGCTTTCCAAGCACTCTTACGTGCTGGTGCCGGCTGCTGTTTTTCTGGCAGCGCTCAGTGATGGGCATTGGCGCAAGCAAGTGCGGCTTCCGATGTTGATCGTTGCTGGTGTGATCGCGGCCGCAGTGTACTCGCCCTATCTGTACTGGGTCATGACTGGCGAACAGGCCCTTGTCGGTTCCGCGTTGACTGTGATGCGCGAGGGAGAGCAGGGGGCTGGGCTTACCCGCGTTGTAACAGGCGAACTGCGATTACTGGTGAGTGTGCTCGGGTTCTCCGTCCCGTTTTTACCACTGGTGCTGCTGCTGTTTTTCCCGGCGCTGTTTCGCGGCGCAAAGGCAGGGGGGACCGATCCTGATGTGCAGCAGGTTGGCAGACTGCTTCAACGGGCTTTGCTTGTTTCTCTGGCTCTGGCGTTTGTAGGCGTGTTGGCCAGCGGGGCGCAATACATCAAGGAACGGCACATGCATCCAGTGCTGCTCTTGTTGCCCATCGTGATGTTCACCCTCATTTCCCAGAGGGGCTACTCGCCAAGGTCGGTGAAGATCTACAGCAGTGTGCTGGCTCTGCTGGTTCTTGTGGTGCTGGGCATCCGCATCTCCGGCTTCCTCGCTCCGGACAAGAAAATGTGCGGTGGCTACTGCCGGCATATGAAGCCCTACGAGGACCTAGGGGAGCAACTCAAGGCGCAATTCCCTGAAGCTGCGCAAGCGACGATTGTCTCACTGGATGAATACACCGGAGGAAACTTGCGCGTTACCCTGCCAGATGCCCGGCACATCATCCAAAGTTTCCAACCGAGCACCCGGCAACGACAAGACTGCTTCGTTGTCTGGGATATGGGAGACAACGGCGCACAACGCGGCATGCAGGCAGCCTTGACCAGCAGTGGTTTTGCACCTGGCAAAGCACCCGCAAACCGAAATACTTTACATTCAAATCAGATAGATGTGAGTTGGCCTCATTTGTGGAAGAAGGATAACTTCCGTAAAACCACATTCGGCGTCGCGAAGATTGATCGCGATTCTGAAATTTGCCGCTAACTCATATTGGGTGTTTTGATGCTGAAGATACGTGTTGCCAAAGACGAAGACATTGAGGCTGTAGTGCAGATGATGAATGGAGGAGCTTCCTCCCAGCGTGTTCATCTGGAAAACGGGGAGACCGACACATATAAGCCAGCGTTTCACGCGATCCAGCAATGCCCTAATACCGATATTTATGTGGGTGAGACAGATACGGGCGAGGCGGTCGCAACTTTTCAGCTGACTTACGTGAAGGGTCTTGCCTTCAACGGCAAACCGCGTGGTCAAATTGAGAGTATGCATACTCGTGCTGATATGCGCGGCCAGGGAATTGGGCAGGAAATGCTTGCCCACGCGGTCAAGTTGGCACGTGATAAAGGCTGCTGTATGGTGCAGTTGACCTCAAACAAAGAACGCAGTGGCGCCCATCGCTTTTATACCAGCAACGGATTTGTGCCGACGCATGAAGGCTTCAAGCTGATTTTCTAAACGTTAACTGAAATGAAAGCCGGATGTTTTCGCCGAAAGCTTCTCGAAATATCTGCATCCCCGAACCGGGGGGATGAAACTTTCCTTTATCCGCCCATTTCAAGTGTTTTCTTACAGGTGATCAAATGGCCGTATCGCAGACCAAACCCATTGAGCTTTATTATTGGCCAACACCGAATGGCTGGAAGATTTCCATCATGCTGGAAGAGCTTGGTGTTCCCTATGACTTGAAACTGGTGAACATTGGGCGTGGTGAGCAGTTTGAGCCAGACTTTCTTAAAATAGCGCCAAACAATCGAATGCCTGCGATTGTTGATCCTGAAGGACCGGATGGTGAGCCGATCTCGATTTTTGAGTCAGGTGCTATCATGCAGTATCTGGGGCGGAAGTTTGAGCGGTTTTATCCGTCAGAAGAACGTGCTCGTGTTGAGACGGAAGAATGGTTGATGTGGCAAATGGGCGGGTTTGGCCCCATGCTTGGGCAAAACCATCATTTCCGCGTCTATGCACCCGAAAAAATTGAGTATGCCATGACCCGTTATTTTAACGAGACACATCGGCTGTATGGTGTGCTTAATAAACGGCTTGCTGATCGGGCTTATGTTGCTGCCGGGGAATATACGATCGCAGATATGGCAATATTCGGCTGGTCTCATCGCTGGGAACGGCAGGGAATGGATTTGGAAGAGTTTCCGCATGTAATGGCTTGGCGCGAACGTTTGTTGGCTCGCTCTGCAGTTGTCAGAGGGTTAAATGTGGGTGACACAGAAGCTAAAACCTCAAATATTGCAGAGGACAAGCAGGCACAATCAGTGCTGTTTAATCAACGTGGATCATAGCCTGACGACATAGCAGTCTCTTCCAGAGCTGTTCGACCTATATGCCTTGGGCTATCTGCAATGGAGACTTCCGCCTTCGATCCCTTTTTAGGCCATTTATTCATCACGTCACCGGCACTTTAAGTTGATTTGAACCGGAGGTCTCTCAAACCTAGGCTCACGCAGAATGATAAATTGAAATCACTTGCGAATGGACCTTGGAACTATGCGGGCTCATAAATTCTTCCTGACCTCTCTTATTCTGGCTGTTTGGGCGTTTGCCTCGCCTGTCTCAGCCGCTTCTTTTGAAGACCCTAAGTACAGTCTTGAAGTGAAAGACGAGGCAGGTACTAAAACACTGCGCGATGCTTTCACCAAAGGACCTGCTATTTTGCATTTCTGGGCAACATGGTGCCCGAACTGCCGTGTTGAACTACCAGCAATGGAACGGTTTGAAGATGAGTTGAAGGCGCAAGGTCTGGATGGTCAATTTGTTGTTGTAGCATTGGAAGATGTTCCGTATGGCCGCATCCAAAGTTTCCTTCAAGATCGTTTGGAACTGGAGCGTTTTACCAGCTATCAAGCCGTTGACATGCAAGCAGTTGGAACCGCATTTCAGGTTGCGGCGATGCCTTACACGCTCTTTATCGATGAAAACGGGGATGTTCTTGGCGGAATTCCAGGATCTCTTGAATGGGATGCCCCACAGATCAAAGAGACCTTTATTGGTCACCTTCAAGGCAAAGATACGATCGCCTCTGGTAACTGAGTCTGTTTTCCGGGTTTCTGCAGTTTCGAACTTGGAACCCAGGGAAAGTTGATTATCCTTTGATACATGAGAGCCCTCTTGCACGACTACTTAAGTCCGGGCAAGTTTGGGCTCTTTTTCATACGAGTTGAAAGAGCTTCCATGGTGATGTCGATTGCAGGGAAAATTTGATCCAGTGGAGTTTCGAACTTGACCATCTGGATGATCCCTTCAAAAGCCATCATAAAATAATCCACCAGATGGTCTATGTCCTCTGGTGCTTGCAGATCGCTTTCAAACTTTACCAGGCGCCGCCGGATCTCAGCTGCCCATTGGAGACGCAAAGCGAGGTACTCTTGACCCAGCTCCGGATCAAGCCGACCAATCTCGCCAATGGTGGACCAGTAAAGGCTACCTTCGGTACGGTTTTGTTCCTCGCATAGCTCTGCAAAATCAGTCAGCATCAGGTACATGCAGGAATAAATATCAGCGTACATCGCGGAGCTTGAGCTAACTTGCTGGCTAAATCGCATGAAGTACCAGCGCATAGCCGGGGCGATGAGATCCCGTTCCCCCTCAAATCTTTGGCGCAATAAGTCAGGGGCAATCTGTGCTGCTTCAGCAACTGCGTCGATGCTTGCTGCTTGCCGACCTTTTTCCAAAAGAAGTTGGAAAGCTATTTTGAACACCTGTTCCAACCTGAGAGGCGGAATTAAGTCGTCGGGATTTTTGTTGCTGATCATAAAACCACAGACTCATCCTTAGCATTTCAACCTTAGCAAACTGCGGTAATTGTTGTGCGTCTTCCTGAGTGTCTTCGAGTTCAATTTGGCCTTCGAAGCGAGTATTCAGAGTGCCTGAGCTGTTGTCCTTAGCATAAAGCCGAAAATGATCCGGAAAAGAATGCAGCGAGATATGTTTCAATTTGTTGGGGTTGTTCTATGGGTAGCTCTTTAAGATATTTCACAGCAAGGGGGAAAGCTGCAGGATTGATTTTGTTATTTGAGTTTAGGGCGTTGCCAGATCACATTTTCACAAAAATTCAGGAGGATCTTTTTGCAACCTGTCATTTTTAGAAGGCCACTGGGCAACAGGTGAATATTGATAGTGATTTCATACCCACGCCGAGGATCATAGCCTTCTGCGTACCATTTATTTTCTCCAGCTGCCTTTATATTCCAGAGTACCTTTAATCCAAGGACTTTGCGCTCCCGTTTGGTTGTATCGTGATTTCGGAGGTCCAGAATATCTTGCTGACGTTTACCGTCGGGTGGTTTGAAGGACTGAAGCTGCCCACACATGGTCGAACCACATTGTGAGATGCTGATAATTGCACCCTTGGTTGTCTGCCACAAACCGTGCAGATCAGAACCTTTGGCTGCTGTCGCCAATGAAGTTGAGAGAAAAATAAAGCCAAAGATGAAACCAGAACGGATCATTCCAACCTGCTTGCTTGGTCACCTGCTCAATCTCAGGAGCAGGTGATTAGCTATCATAACAGGCCAGTTTCGGCTTGTTGCCTCTGGGCTTAAGGTAAATTTACTTTGTACGGGTCCAGGTGTCGCCTTTACAGAAGATCAGCACGCAACCCTCAAGTTTCAACTTGTCGCTGGAAACCAGTTCCATTTTGCCGGAATATGTTTTGCCATCTTCCGCATTGTAAACCTTGCCCTTCCAGCTGTTTTTTCCGCTGGGTTTCATACCAAGAATGGTTCTTGAGCCAATTAAGGACCGATCGCGGAGCTTGGGATCCGGGTTCTCTGTATCCTTACGTGGTTTTTTTAACCAAACAATGTTGCCGCAAAGATTCCCCCCGCACTTGGAGATCTTAATCTTGGCGGTTCCGTTTGCCCTCAGCCAGGTGCCGGTTGCATCAGCGGCAAGGGCTGATGTGGCCAAGCCAATTGAAAGTATCGCTGCCAAGGATGATTTCAATAAGGGTGCTTTCATGGTTCCTCCCAAAACACTGAAGCTTGCTAATAATGGCTTTACCTTATCGTAAAGCTGGGAATGTGCAAGGCAATCAAACAGAGGACTGGACAAGCTCTCATTGATTTCGATTCGCACAACCCACCAATTCAATCAGTGCGATATCCCTTGGTTTACAGCGTGTCAGAACTGCGTAATTTTTGACTTTAAAGCAGCTTTTTTCGTTTCAATCATGGTTTTTAACCGCCTTTTTAGAGTGTCAAAATCTAATAGTCCGCGACGTCAATTAGATTTCGGGGAGGCGTCGGCTTCCTCTTATCTCATGAAAAATTACGAGCAAATCCACACGAGTTCACTGTGTTTTAGGAGAGAGATTTAATGACTGTGTTGCAGTTTGATGGCGTAATTCATCGGCATGTGAAGCAAAACCTATGCGAAGTAGAGTCTCTGTTACGGCGTGGTCTGGATGCGGCATCTGGAAAAGCCGGTGCTTGCGATCTGATCGAAGCCCATAAGTGGTTTAACCTTGCTGCGATGCGAGGTAGTACGCAGGCAGTAAGATATCGTCGTGAGGTATCTCAGGAAATGTCGAATATGGAGATTGCTGAGGCACAACGGGCGGCTAGAGACTGGCTTTCTGTACACTGATATGAATTCTACAGCTTGTCGCGATTGGTATGCGGCAAGCTTATGATCCGAGGCTTTGGGAACCTTCTCCCAAGATAGAGCCGGGGACACTCGTTTGAGCGAGAGCTGTTTTTTGAAAAGATAACGTTTGAGCGTCTCCTACATCTAAAGTCAAGAACCTGTTTTCCGCGTTGGTTTTGCGATGTTCGCAGCCGTGCACAGGACGCTTAATAAGTTCATTATTCAATTGTCAAAGAACTCGGATTTTACCGATAGTCGGATTGTCTGTGTTGGTTTTGATAGTGTAGCTTGTTTTGATCTTGGTCTATTCCTGTAATGTTCTCCTTGAATCTTTGTTGGCGGTGATTTGGTTGCCGGGATTTGGTTGATATTTGGAATTGGTTTGATTTGAAGGCTTGAGGTGGTTTGAGTTTGGCCGTTTGCTTTGGGTGTTGATGTTGTTTGTGCATGTTGGGGCAGGGGGTGCTTCGTAGTGCTGGGCTTATGTGAATGCGCTTTTGTCATGGTGCGTGCAGTATCGGGCTAAAGCGGGGTCTTCTTGTTGTGATGGGTGCGGTGCCGGGTTGAATTGAGCGTTCTCTTGGACCTGGGTGTGCTGAGTTAAATGTTCGCTGACTTGATTAAAGGTGGCGGCTTTACGGTTTGTCCGATGCCGATGCCGATGTTGTCGTGCTGAGTACGGGGATATGTTTTTCTGGAACGGGAATAGATGTTGGCAGATGGGGAATAAGTCTGCTTCTGTGCCTTGCTTCTGGTTGCTTCTTTGGACTGTCTTGGTGTGAGGTCTTTTGTAATCTTGCACCGCTGTTTGACCTGCTGGCTTTACATAGCAACGTAACATTGCGGGTTTGAACGCAAAAAAACACAAAGCCTCTCAAATCTGGCGTTGTGGCGTTTTTAGGCTGCTGAAGGTGGTTTTTGTTGTTGTGCTTCGAGTGTTGGTTTGGCTTTTGGGCTCACGGCTCACGGCTCACGGCTCACGGCTCACGGCTCACGGCTCACGGCTCACGGCTCA